>JANQNJ010000027.1 GCA_028279645.1 Thermoplasmatota archaeon | reverse complement strand
CTCCGATGAGAGACCCTTGACCCTGTCGACCTCGCCCCTGTTCGCGCCCTCGATCAGCGTGATATCAACATCGAGTCCGCCGTCTGCAAGCTCGTCCTTGACGCGAGTTCCCGCGATGTCGCGGGTCACCCCGTCGCAGACGACGATGGCGGTATCTCGGAGGAAGAGCCTCTTGGCGACATCGGGTATCGAGCCAAGGGCGTCTGGACCGATGACGACCTCCCTGGGGAGCTGCATCGTCTTCATCTCCTTCTCGATCATCTGCACACCTGTTCGAAAGGATAATACTGCATGGATAAGAAGGTTTGTAACGACACCCCAGACCTAAAATGTGCACCGCAACGTTTATATTCGGCGGACGGCGTCTTCGAGATATATGTGCCTGGCGATACCTGGAAAGGTAGTAGAGATAGACCACCCGAAGGCCGAGGTAGACTTCGGCGGAGTGACACGAAAGGTGGATATCACCTTCGTCGACGCCGGTATCGGAGATTACGTGATCGTGCACGCCGGGTACGCCATCGAGATCCTGGACCAGGAGGAGGCGCGGAAGACGCTGGAGACCTTCGAGGAGGTCCTGTCCAGGGAGGAGATGTTGAAGGCCGCGGGTATCATACCGTAGAGCTTCCCGGACCCGTCTCATTACTTTCTTGTTAGTGAGGGTGCTAGCGATATCTCGGCATGGGTTCAATTGTTTTTCAAGCATGGGTCTAAGCATCTTCTCGGCGCGGGTCGTCGTTCGTGATAGGCATTCTGATGAATACCCTTCCGGACCGACCCCCCAACGCTAGACCATGGATTGGGCCAGGATCGTGATGGTCGAACACCAACCAATGGTTTCGATAAAAACCTAGGTCCATTAGGCCCAATCCATGGCAAAGCGGGGGGCTGTCAGAGAGGGCCTACCACAGGAAGCTCACGCACTGGCGACGCAGGGCGGGTCCAAGCTATATCCAGGCATGGGTCCCAGTAAATTCCCGGCGTGGGCGTCGTCGTCCGCAGTTAGCCTAATAAGCCAACACACCGATAGAGCCCCGAATGAAGGAGGCCATGCTCTGGGACCCCGCCGGGAACGACGTCGTCGAATGCAGCCTCTGCTCACATCGTTGCAAGATCGTCGATGGAAAACGCGGTATCTGCGGCGTCCGGGAGAACCAGGACGGCACCCTGTACTCGCTCGTCTACGGAAAGGCGATAGCCGTCCATCTCGATCCTATCGAGAAGAAGCCGCTCTATCATTTCCACCCAGGCACGGATGTCATGAGCTTCGGCACGGTCGGCTGCAACTTCAGGTGCGGCTTCTGTCAGAACTGGGACATATCCCAGAGGGATATAGACATGGTGAAGGGACCGTCGATGACACCTGAGGACGCCGTCGCCGTCTCGCTTCGGCAGGGGGCGGCGGGGATCGCGTGGACCTACAACGAGCCGACCATCTGGTTCGAGTTCACGTACGAGGCGTCGAAGCTGGCAAAGAAGGAGGGTCTTTACACCTGCTACGTGACCAACGGCTACATGACTGCCGAAGCCCTCGAAACCATCGCACCATACCTCGACGCGATGAACATCGACGTGAAGTCGTTCGACGACGGATTCTATTCAGATCTCTGCGGATCACATCTCGAGCCGGTCAAGAAGACGTGCAGGAGGGCCGTCGAGCTTGGCATCCATATCGAACTGACGACGCTGATCGTTCCCGGCGGGAACGACAGCCGCGAGGAGCTCGACAAGTTCACCAAATGGGTCCATGACGAGCTTGGTCCGGAGGTCCCGGTCCACTTCTCCAGGTTCCACGGCGACTACAAGATGTCCGACCTGCCGCCAACCCCCGCCGCCACCCTCGAAATGGCCTATGACATCGCGAAAGAGAACGGTCTGGCCCACGTCTTTCTTGGTAACATACGGATCCCTGGTAAGGAGGACACGTATTGCCCTAAATGCAACAATACCGTGATCTCCAGATCGGGGTTCTCGGCGAGAGCGACCGGGTCCGATTGGAACATTTGCAGCAATTGTGGTAGCGAGATCTCGGTTATCCTGTGATGTGCGTGAACATCACAGACAGCGATCATCAGCGCACTACTTCTTCCTGAGCTCCCTTCTCAATATCTTGCCGGATATCGTCTTCGGCAGCTCATCGGCGTATTCGATGATCCTCGGATATTTGTACGGAGCGGTGTTCGTCTTGACGTACTCCTGGAGCTCCTTGGTCAGTTCTGCACTCCCCTCGAAGCCCTTGGCCAGGACCACATGGGCCTTCACAACGATTCCCCTCACACCGCCTGGGTCCTCGACGCCGACGACGGCGCACTCAACGACCGAGGGATGTTCCAGCAATGTCGACTCGACCTCGAACGGACCGATCCTGTATCCGGAGGACTTGATCACGTCGTCGTCGCGTCCGACGAACCAGAAGTAGCCGTCGGAGTCCTTGTAAGCTCTGTCCCCGGTGAAATAGTAATCACCGCGGAATGCCTTGGACATCGCCTCCTCGTCCTTCCAGTACTCCTGCATCAGACCGGGCGGCCTTCTTTCGCCGAGGTAGATGGCGATGTTGCCCTCCTCATCAACAGGGAGCTCCTTCCCATCATCATCGACGATGCGCACGTCGTGGCCGGGTGTGGGCTTTCCCACGGAACCGTACTTGATAGGCATGAACGGGTAGTTGGACAACACGCAGACGGTCTCTGTCTGTCCATAGAAATCGTAGATGTCCAGGCCGAAGGCGTCCTTCCATACCTTGATCACCTCCGGATTCAAGGGCTCACCGGCGGACATGCAGTGTCTGAGCGAGAGTCGATATTGAGGAAGGTACTGCTGTATGAGCATCCTGTAGACCGTCGGAGGAGCGCAGAAGGTCGTCACACCGTACCGCTCCATGGCCTTCAACAGTCCATCGGCGTCAAACCGGCCCGGCGTCTCCCACTGGATGATGGCCGCACCGACGATCATCTGGCCGAACAGCTTTCCCCAGGCGGCCTTCGCCCAGCCGGTCTCGGAGATGGCCCAGTGGAGGTCGCTCGACCTGAGGGCCTGAGCGAATCTGGCAGTGACCTCGTGCCCCTTGCCGTAGCTGTGGGTGTGGAGCACCATCTTGGGCTGGCCTGTCGTCCCACTAGTGAAATAGAGCAGCATCGGATCGTCGGCACTGGTGGTCTCGATCTCGTCCCGGTCGAGGACATGGGGCACCTTGTCCATCTCCTCGTCGAAGCTGAGCCACTCGTGGACCTTGCCGTCAACGACCATCTTGTGCTGGAGGGTCGGACACTTCTCGGCGATCCGCTCGACGCGGCCGATGTGGTTGACGTCGGTCACTACCATACAGGCCTCGGCCCTGTTGATCCTGTACTCGACGTCCTTGGCCGTCAGCAATACGGTCCCTGGCATCGGGACGACGCCGAGCTTGAACATACCGATCATCACGACGTACCACTGCGGGATGCTCTCGAGCATAACGAGGACCCTGTCGCCCTTCTGGACGCCCAGGTTCCGAAGGACGTTGGCGAACTGGTTCGAAAGCACCGACAGCTCGTAGAATGTCTGGTAACTGGTCTTCTCACCGATGCTGTCGATGGAGACTAGGGCCATCTTGGTCCGGTCCTCTGCCCACTTGTCGACGACGTCGAAGCCGAAGTTGAAGTGCTCCGGCACGGTCCATTCGAACTCACGTACCATGGTCTCGTAGTCCTGGTACTCCTCGGGTCCGCAATCCTCGTTCATATCGGTCACCATGCGTTGGTAGTAGGCATCGAAATGATATCTGAGCATTCGATGCCCTTGGTGGGCCACTCTGAGATACACTACTTAATGGTTTTGCTTAAAACGTATATCAACGTCGAATAAGACCGGCAGTGGTCGATGCGTCGCGCTATCGCGGGACGTCACCAGCCGCGAGTAGCAAGCTGCTGGTCCTCGGGTATCTCGGACATGTCCATTCCGCGCATCGGATCGCCCAGCCCCTTTGAAACCTCAGCTATGACATCGGGCTCGTCGAAATGGGTGACCGCCTCGACGATGGCCCTGGCACGCGGTTCGGGATCCGAGGACTTGAAGATGCCGGAGCCGACGAAGACGCCGTCGCTTCCCATCTGCATCATCATGGCGGCGTCGGCCGGGGTCGCAAGTCCGCCTGCGGCGAAGTTGACCACCGGAAGCCTCTGGAGCACGGAGACCTCCTTCACGAGGTCGAATGGGGCCTCGATCTTCCTAGCCACCTCGAACAGCTCCTGGTCGGTCTTGCCCTGGAGGCCGCGGATCGCGCCGATGATCGAATGCTGATGACGGACCGCCTCGATGACGTTGCCTGTGCCGGCCTCGCCCTTGGTCCTGACCATTGCTGCACCCTCGTCGATACGGCGAAGCGCCTCTCCCAGGCTCCTGGCACCGCATACGAACGGGATGGTGAAGTTGGACTTGTCGATGTGGTAGAAAGGATCGGCAGGTGTAAGGACCTCGGACTCGTCGACCATGTCGACGCCGAGTACCTCGAGGACCTGAGCCTCCACGAAGTGGCCGATCCTGGCCTTGGCCATCACCGGGATGGTCACGGCCTCCTTGATCTCGATGATCTTGACCGGGTCCGACATCCGGGCTACGCCGCCCTGGGCCCTGATATCCGCCGGGACACGCTCGAGCGCCATCACGGCGACGGCTCCAGCCTCCTCGGCGATGAGCGCCTGCTTGGCATCTGTGACGTCCATCACGACGCCGCCCTTCTGCATCTTTGCGAAGCCGCGCTTCAGCAGCTCGGTTCCCTTCCTCATCTTCGTCAGGTCGATCTCTCTGCCCATCTAGGTTCACCTCTTTCAGGGTGTATGACGGAGGCTACTGCCCTCCGGTATTTAACGCTTATTTCCCTTTCCTGTCGTGTGCGGCTAATGACGGTCTCAGCTTCTCCGCGCCGCGGCCTTTGTTGCGAAGGCCGCGACCCTTGCTGCCTGCAGAGGTCAGACCGCGGTTGGCGCGCCGTGTGTGCTGCGCCTCGCAGATCCAGTTGATCTTCGGATCGGCCTTGATGGCGGGATGCGAAGGGTCCACGAGTATGATCTCGTAGAACTTGTGTCGTCCGTCCTCGCCCACCCAGTAGGAGTTGAGCACCTCGAGGTTGGCATACCTGCGGGCGACCCTCTCCTCGGCGATCCTCTGGATCGATTTGGCCATTGTGATCTTCTTGATACCCTTCCTCTTCGGCTTACGGCCTCCCTTGATGGTCCTCTTCCTGAGGCCGCCGCGTCTGACACGGGTACGTGAAACGATATAACCCTGCTTCGCCCGGTATCCGAGCGCCCTGGCCCTGTCGAGCCTGGTGGGTCTGTCTATCCTGAGAACAACGGGCTCCCTCCTCCACTGGATGAGCCTCTGTCTGTAGAGCTCCTTGGTGGCCTTGTCCTTCGGACGCTTCCAGGCCTCGCTCATGTACTTGTATGCGCTTTTCGTCATAGCGATCACCCTCTCCGGATTCATCCCCGGTCCCGGGGACACATCTCCGTCTTCCATTCACGGGTCCTATGCCCGTGGGTATGGAATCTCGCGGGAATACTGGAGATTCCCTTCTACAATATATACGTTTCGAATTGGTGAGAATATCTTCCAGAACGGGAAAGATGGAGTTCTGGGACGATAAATTGAGATAAGGTCGAAATGGACAGGTATCACAGTCCGAAGAACTCACGGCCGCGATCGGTGAGCATGCTTGGAGACCACTGGACGTCCTGTAGCACCTCGACGACGACCTTCTCGACCCCGTCCACCTTGCTTATGTGGTCGTAGGCCCTCTGGACTATAAAGGGATGGAACGGACAGGAGGTGTTGCCGGTTATGAGCTTCACGTGGACGGTTCCGCCGTTCAGCTCGATCCCCTGGACGAACCCCATATCGACTATACTGAGGCCCACCTCGGGGTCCACGCAGTTGCGAAGTGCGTTCAGGATGTCGTCGTCCGTAGGCATTCAGATACTCCATTCACAGTTCCGTATCTTATCGATTTCCCTAACATATTCAATAGAGCCCCAAGTTTGTGGCCAGGGCTGGAATGGTGCTACGATTGTAAACATCGATATAGGGATGCAAGATCGTATCGGAGCCATGGCTGGGCGCGGTTCAGAAATGTGGTCTGCGGCCTATCGCCGACCTTCCTCGAAATAGTCCGAGAGGATCTTCTTCTGGCCCCTGCGGAGGGTCTCCGAGATCGTGGCTGTGGAGACGTCGAACTTCTCGGCCAGCTCCCGGATGCCGATCTTCTTTGGGAAGTCGTAATAGCCCAGGGCGAGGGCCTGCTGGATTATGCGTTCCTGTCGTTCGGTCAGGGCCTCCTTCTCGTTGAGGGACGTGATCTTCTTCAATCTCACGTCGACCCCGCCGTCCTTGAGGTTCCAGATCAGCGACTGGAGGTTCTTCTTCTCGCTGAAGATCAGCTTCCACTCCAGCTCTCCACCCTCCCTGGCGTAGGAGCTTACGAGGAAACAGTCGGTCTTGTCGAGCAGAATGCAGCCCATGCAGCCCTTTACCGTGACGATGGCCATTGCTCGGTCCTTGTCGATGGGATCCACTTCCACGTTCTGCACGCAGGAGTGCTCCTTGATGGTGGAGACGACATCGTCCAGCGGGGTCCTGTTGAGCGAGATCTCCACTAGGTCTCTCATGACATCCTCCGCCTGAGCGTTGCAGTCCAGAACGCGCACGCTGATGGGATGTTTTGTAGTTACTGCCGTGACCCAGTCGTTGCTGGACTTCAGACCTATTACCGCTTCCATCATCGGTATTCCTCTTGGTATCCCCTCTCACGATCTGCCTTATAATAGTAAGAAGAATATTTGTAACTTCTGGTATACGTAAGTACCCTCGGCTCGTTCGGGAGCTTTGCGGCCCCCGAGAGGGGACCATCTCCTTCGGCTTTAGTACCACCGAGTTATCTCCTAGATAATTAATTAATTATCAAAGAGAAACCGATCAAGAGAAGGAAGGATCGATAAAATACGATGAACCGAGGTCCATTTCCACTGGAAAAATACTGCGATCGCCGTGATTTTAGGCTAGGTTCGTTTTTTTTTCGGAAACATATATATACTTGACGACTCGTAGAACCTTTAACACACCCAGACAGGGATGAGAAATCTTCCACCATAAGAGGGATGATAGCATATCAGAAGAAGAAGTTATCAGGGCGCTCGAGGACATGGGCCTCGATCGCGATGAAGCAGGTATCTACCAACTTCTGGTATCCAGAGGGATGGCCACAGTAGGCGAGCTAAGTACGCTTCTCGGCTATTCGAGGACCAAGGTCTACAACCTGTTCGACAGGCTGGTGTCAAAGGGCTGGGTGAAGGTGCTGACGGAGAACCCCAAGACCTTCATACCGCTTGACCCAGAGACCGTTCTCGACGAGAAGCGGGAGGCTGTGGCAAAGGCCTACAGCACTGCCGTGGAGGCTCTCAAGCCGGTTTATAAGGATATCGGCATTAGGCTCTCGGATATTGCTGTGTTCAGAGGATACGAGGCGTTCAGGAAGATCGAGGGGATGATCAACGGCGCGGAACGCGAAGTGAAGATCATCGCAACGCTGGTCCCAACCAGCGTCCTCGGACGGATCGCCGGGACCCTTCTCGAGAAGAAGGACCTCGGGATCGATGTCAGATCGATCTTCCCGATGACCGAGAACAACGACCTCGCCAGCATAGCAGAGAGGCTTGAAGCCCAGATAAAGGAGGTTCCCACAGCCGGGATGTTGATAGTGGATGACTCCGAGCTATACATCGGAGCGGTTGACATCTCCTCGGCCTCCGACAGCCCCACGGACCTCGTGGGTATCTGGACCGGGAACAAGGCCCTGGTAAGCCTGAACAGCCTCGTTTTCGACACCCTATATGGTGAGAAGTTCGCAGAAGTCGGATAGGTGAAAACATGGTCGGAATAGATTTTCGCTCAACCGAGACGAAACAGCGGTGCACCGCCTGCAAGTCGTATCTTGAGGCGATGTGCGGCGGTAAGATCTCTGGGATATGCGAAAGCTACGAGCAGGTTGAGAATCCGCTTTGGTACGCAACGAAGAACATGGTAGAACACCACGCCTAGGCTCGTTCCCAGAACGGGCCCAGCGGGGCAAAGCCATATAAAGCCTCTTCCTATACAGTAGCGCGGGTAATCCCAATGGCCGATAAGAAGTCCGTGGACCGGTTAACGAGCCGTTTCAAGTCCGTGAAGGACAAGCTCGATATGAGCATCGACCGCCGCTTGACGAAGGTAGGCGAGAAGGTCGATAAGTCATCTCGGGCCGCAGACCGGTACGGCGCATCGGCCAGGGAGAAGGCTTCGGACATCAAGGACAGTATCGACGATGTCAGCGCGCGCTATATCGACTCATCGATATCAAAGGACTCGTTCTACACGTTCTTCGACAAGATGGTCGAGAAGCCGAAGATGACCGTGATCATTACACTTCTTATTACCGCGGTACTTGTATTTCCTTTGGTTAATTGGACCGCCATCGACGCCAAGGTCAACGATAACGAGAGCCCGCCGAACATGCTCGGCTATTTAAATCTCAACATGGACGCAGCTTTTGATGTGTATTTGCCTGAAGGTGAAGAAACGTCGGATATTCTCAACGAGGTCCGGGCCAATTGGACCGTTGATCTTTTCGTGCTTTATGTTGAGACGCAGAATGCGTTCGATAAGGACCTGTATAAAGAGAACTCCAATGTTACTAACTCTTCGATCCTTCAGCAGATCTCGAAGATCGAGTTCGCGCTGAACTATGCCCAGAACGACAAGGGGAAGGAGGACGATGTGATCTACGTCTTCTCCATCGCCAAGATAATTCGGGAGTTCAACGGGAGCGCACCTCGGGTTGCTGCCGCACTTTGGAAACAGGCTGAGAAGGCATCTGGTGTGGAGATACCTGGAGAGGACCTCGTCGTAGGAAACGTCTCCGGAAATGACAGCATCCCCAATAGCCAGGAAAGGGTCGATGATTACATCAAACAGGTCGAACCGAACATCATCGACCATTTCGTCAAGGACACCAACAAGGATGGGATCTGGGACAGCACCCTTGTCCTGCTAGGCCTCCGCAGCGGCCTCAACTTCGACGACATCGTCGAGCGGGTCCGAGGGACCTATACCAAAATGGTCAGGAAATACAACAAGGATCCTGATGTGGACGCAGCGGGTCATAAGCTCGTGTTCCGCGACACAGGCACGATACCTGTGACAAAGGATGTCCAGGACCGGTCGACCGAGGAGGGTATCCGGGCTCTTGTCATCGCTGTGATCTTCGTCCTGCTCACACTCTTCTTCTTCCACAGGACGTTGAAGATCCTGTTCATCGCATTGATACCCGTAGCGGTGTCGATCGCCATCACATTCTCGATAATCTCTATAGTTGGTCTGCCCATAACACCGCAGGTTATCGTCGTTGGACCGATAATCATCGCGCTAGGCGTAGCCTACGGTCTATACATAGCCAATCGTTATGCTGAAGAGGCCCAGATCGAAGATAGGGTCGAGAGGGCCAAGGTTGCCGTAAGAACGACCGGTAAGGCCGTGTTCCTTTCAGCGGTCACGACCGCCGGCGGCTTCGCATCGTTGATGGTGACCAACATTATGCCGATGAGGACCGTGGGCCTGACCCTTACCATGGGGATCATGATCAACTACGTTATCGCGGTCATCATGGTGCCGAGCCTCGTGCTGCTCCTCGACTATCACAAACGCGAGGATTCAATGGCGAAGATGTTCAAGAAGGTCTCGCCTGTCCCGGCCGACCATAACCGGAAGATCCTTGGTGCTACTGTTGTGCTGATAATCATCTCCTCGGGCCTCCTGATGGGGGGTGCGATCGAGAGCAATGTTGACTTCCTCGACTTCGCCCCAGATGACCAGGAATCCCTTGTCACGTTCAAAGATTACGCCCGAATATTCGAAGGCGGAGCCACGGGTATGGTGATAATCCGCGGCAGAGCCGCTCAAGGTGACGATTACGAAGGCAGTATGAAGGACTATGATGTCCTGAAGGAAGCCGAATACCTTGAAGAGAAGATCGGCGAAGTTGAAGCGACCTGGCCTGTGTCGATCATCGACATCTTCAAGACCATCCGGGCCGACAGGGCAATAGACGCCATCGATGACGATGGAAGTGCGGCCTTCATTATCAACACATCGGAATCTCTGGGTCTGGTCAATTTCGACACATACGAGAACCAGAGCCTATGGGACACCATAGAGGATTCGCCAGAGAACCAGCAGCCTTACAACACCCGACTCTTCTGGATAGAGGTCACATACGACTCGCTCACTGACGAGCTCAAGCATATGCTTCTGAACGACGACTACTCGAAGATGCTCATCTACGTCGACATGCCTGTGAGAGATGTCGAGAGCTCGCGGTCGTCGGTTGAAGGCGTCAATGAACAGGTGGAGAAGTGGAAGGCAGGTCAGAGCACATCCGTACTCACTGGTGTGGCTGCGATCGGTCTGACGGTCAACGATCTGATCTTCCTCAACGCCATGCAGTCGTTGATCCTCGCACTGCTATTCGTACTGATCGTGCTTCTCATCATCTTCAGGTCGGTGAGATATTCGGTGCTTACTATCATTCCGCTGGCATGTGCTGTAGCCATGCTGCCGCTTACATTCAAATCAGTGAACGCCGCCCTCACGATCATCACAGCCATGTTAGGTTCCATAGTGGTGGGTGCGGGTGTTGATTTTTCCATTCATATGACCGAAAGGGTCCGTGAGGAGGGCGGCAAGCGCGGTGAGACCGTGGAGGGTGTGAAGACCGCCATCGAGACCACCGGTAGGTCGTTCATGGAGGCGACCACCGTGACCCTTGCGGGTCTGACAGCAGGTTACTTCATACCGATCGCCAGCATCTGGAAGTTCATCGGCCTCATTCAGATCCTTCTAGTGGTCTGTATGATGTCGGCGATGTTCCTCCTGCCATCGATCTATATCTATCTGATCCGTGGAAAGCTCTACGACGAGTTCACGTACGGCAGGGGAGAGGAGCGGGAAGAGGTCGACGACGACGAACCGATACCGGTGGAAGAGGTCGTATCCTAGGCGCTCACACATCCTCGATAAAGAATATTCTACCTGTGTTAATGACAATATTCTATGGTTCCAATAGGTGCCAGGGGACCTTCGGTTCACGGTGTTTTTAACGAGGTCGATCCAAATAAAGAATATATACAACCTATACGTTACGTTCGAAGGCCGATGCGGAGCATAGGCTATCGAAGGCTATGTATCTTCGAGGTGACGTTCATATGACCGATTACAAGAAGAGATGGAAGGATATCCAGAAGGAGATCGCACGACAGGAGGCCGACGGCTTCCTGGTCTCCAACTATGCGAACATCAGGTACCTGTCCTGTTCCCACGTGGCGGAGGCGTTCCCGTCGTCGTCCGTGCTCATGTACATTTTCGTTCCGCCCAAGGGACAGCCCATAGGCGTCGCATCGGCCCTGGAGGAGAACAGGGCGAAGTACGACAATGCCGTAAAGGATGTCCGTACCTTCGCAGCCTATGACGGCATTCCCGCCGACGGCAAGACCATGGGTGATGTGATCAAGGGTATCCTCAAGAAGAACAACGTGAAGACCCTTCTCACCGATTCGCCGGCGAAGTTCTACGGGATCAAGACCCCGAGGAGCGGACACATCCTCAATATGAGGGCGGTCAAGGACTCAGAGGAGATCTCGAGGCTTAGAAAGGCGAACAGGATCGCGCTCAAGGCGGCGGAGGCCCTGCCCGATATCGTCGTACCGGGAAAGACCGAGCTGGATGTGGTGAAGGAACTCGATTTCAAGCTCAGGGACCTGGGCGCCGAGGCCATCGCGTTCTCGACCATCGTCGCATCCGGGCCACATTCATGGTTCCCGCACCACGACGTGGGCAAGCGCAAGATAGGTAAGAGGGACGCGGTCGTCGTTGATTACGGTGCATACTATCAGGGATACTGCTCGGATATCACCAGGACCCTGCTCATGCCATCCGTGTCGAAGAAGGTCCAGGAGATCTACGACGTTGTGGAGGAGTCGCAGAAGACGGCGATCAGGAAGGCCAAGGCCGGCGTACCTCTCAGAGATCTCGAGGCCGGCATCCGGGAGCTGTTCAAGGAGTACGGCTACAACAGATACTTCTGCCACTCCACAGGACACGGCATCGGACTCGAGGTCCATGAGGCCCCGTGGGTCCGCATCACATCGCCGAAGAAGGATGTGCTCGTTGACGGCAACGTCTTCACCATCGAGCCCGGCATCTACGTGCCCGAGGTCGGAGGGATCCGTATCGAGGACGATATCTTCATCGGCAGCGGACAGAAGGTCCAGAGAGTATGATGGACCGACCCGAAAGGACATGGCTCGATCCGAGGATCGAGGTCAGACCGAGCCCGATCCACGGCATCGGAATGTTCGCTACCGCTACGTTCAAAGAGGGCGAGGTGGTCCTCATTTGGGCAGACAGCTACACAGATAGAGCTGGTGCTGAACAGGCTATGGCGGAAGGTAAAGGCACGATGCAGTGGGACGAGGATGTGTTCTCGGTGGAGACCGAGGTCTATCCGGAAGCATATGCTATCAATCACTCGTGCGACCCGAATGCATGGATGCTGGACGCCTACACTGTGGTCGCGAGAAGGTATATCGCTGAGGGTGAGGAGGTCATGATCGATATCGCGATGTTCGAGGCGGATGAGGGTTCCGTTTGCCCTTGGGAATGCAACTGTGGTTCGTCCATTTGCAGAGGAGTGGTCACAGGAAAGGACTGGAGAGACCCGGTTCTGCAGGAGAGGTATCGAGGTCATTTCTCGCCTTTGGTCAATATGAGGATCGCCGATCTTTAGGACGACCGGATGGTACGCGAGGGTGGGTCCAAGCCAATTATTAGCATGGGTGTAAGCATTTTCCAAGCGCGGGTCGTCGAGCGTTCTGAAAGTAACCTACAGTATTGCCTCGAGCCCATTCACCAATCGTTCCAACCCCTCGGCCGCCACCTCAAGATCGATGTTCCCATACGACACCCGAAGCGCGGGGAACGTTGCCCCAAAAGGACGACCAGGGATCGTGATGATCCCATGATCCTCGATCAGCCGCTTTGCGACAGCTAATGCATCTACGTCGTCCGGCAACTTGAGCAGGAAATAGAAACCGCCGTCGGTCACCGGGAAGGGTATATCGTTCTCGGTCAACACTTTGATGAAAAGCGATCGTACCTCCTCGATGGTCGGAACGAACCGTGACGGGTAGTCGGGACAGAGCCGAAGCGCAGCTTCGGCGGCTGCCTGCGACGGCATCGGCGCACACAGGCCGATCGTATCCTGCACCTTCAACACATCGTTGTGCATCCATTCCGGATGGACCGAATATCCTACCCTGTATCCCGGCATTCCGAACGACTTCGAGAAGGAGAACAATGATATCGTGTGCTCTGTAGTTTTATCGAACGATCCCGGGCTGTAATGGTCCGCCATTCCGAAGGCGAAGTGTTCGTAGGCCTCATCCGAGATGTGGATGATCCCGGCATCGGCACATCGTTCGTTGACCTCGTTCAGTGCCCACGATGGGAACACTGCACCGGTCGGATTGTTCGGGGAGACCGTGACGACGGCCCTTGTCCTTTCATCGACAGCGTCGAACATCGCATCTACGTCGAGCTGATAGTCCTCATCGGTCGGAACGAGGATCGGACGACAGCCCGCTATTCGAACCGCCATCTCGTGGTTGAAGTAGTAAGGTGTCGGGAGAACGATCCCGTCGGCGGGATCCGTGATCGCCGATATCACGTTGAAGAACGCCTGATTCGCACCAGCACATACGATGATGTTCTCATCGGGATCGGCATCGATGCCGTTTGAGACCTTGAGCTTCCCTGCAATGACATTGCGAAGACCGACGGTCCCGATGTCGAGTCCATATCGATAACCAACCTCTTCTGAAAGAACAGTTGCAGCGGCAGCGACCGCCTCCTTTGGAGGTCCGAAGAAAGGTACGCCCTGACCGAACGAAATCGCATCCTTCGGAACATTACAATGCATCATCAGATGCTGGATCGGGGCGTTCTGGACACTCGTTGTTCTGCCGATGAAACGACCTTTCGCCGGATACTGGCCATCGTTCAAGTGTATCACTTCTCCAGGGTCTCCACCTCGACCACCTCCTCCTCGTATCTGGCGTTGTAATCGTCGACGATGCCATCCCTGAACTTCTCGATCTTGGGTCGGTTCGACTCCCATTCCTTCTCTAGGTCCATCATGGCACCGACGGCATGGAGCTTGAAGTACTGATATAGGAGCTCCTCGAATATTATGCTCTTGACGGCGGCCATGTCCATTATCTCGAAGGTGGTCTCGAGCTCGAGGAACCTTTCGCCCACCCTCTCAGCGAGCGAACCCATGTCGATGTCGTAGATGTACTCTCCGCGCTTTAGGAACTCCCTCTTCTTGAACAGCTTCCGGAAGCGATCCCCCTTCGAGCCCATGATAGAGATGAAGTCACGAACGATGGTCTGCATCGGAAGCTCGTCCCCTGCAGGGGTAATGTTCGCCGGTCGATCGGGATCGTTGGTGAGATCGGCCCGATAGATGAGCACTTTCCCTAGATAATCGATAACGGAATCGTGTACCACCTGTCGGAAGAGGTTGCTGAGCGGTTCACCGGTCTCGAGGGAGATATAGTCCATCGCATGCTTCTCCCTCTCGACCACCTTGAGCGCGAACATAGCCTTGGTCATGGTAACACCTACCAAAGAGTCAAGTTGAACAATCGTAAAATGATTATTTAAACGTATTCTCATCGATGTCTGATAAAGCGAGAAAAATCAACTATCTACATTCAGTCCGTCGGATCACTCGAAGACGGGAGGGGCGACCTCCTCGAGGACCGCGCGGGATCGTCCTCGGAGGAGTGCGTCCAGGATGTTCTCAACATCGGGTTCCGAGTCCACTTGTGTATATGCATTTCCCAGCTCGCGCGAATGATGGGCATCGCTACCGCCGGTCATTGAACAGCTGAGCTTCCTTGCGAGATCGCCTGCCATTCTGTTGGCCCGCTCCCCTGTATGCCCATTGTAGATCTCGATGATCCTTGGATCGAGAGAGAAGGTCACCTCTTCGCCGACCCCGGTATATGATCTGTAAGGATGGGCTACGACCATGGTCCCGCCTGCACTCTTTGCCATCTCCACGACCTCGATCGCAGGAGTGCGGCTTGGAAAGAGCTCACGGGTACCGAGGACGATGATATGCCCCTGAACGGTGGAGACCTCGATACCCGGGATAACGAGAACACCTAGTCTATCCCCCTCCTCCTCTGCCCTCTTGATCCCGCCCACTGCATCATGATCGGTGATCGCCAGTCCATCGAACCCCTTCGCCTTCGCTGCTCGCACATAGTCCTCCGGCTTGCTGCGGCCGTCGATGGAATAGGTGGTATGAATGTGAAGGTCCAGTCTAAGGGTCTCCATCGGTGCCAGCTAGCCACTCGGTGTTATTTTACCCTTTTCCATATGGTGCATACGCATCTCGCGCGTGCCATAAACAATTTATATAAGACCTCCTCTATCCAGAAATCACGCGTGCGCCCAGAGGTGCATGTGCGACCATATGCCGTCGTAGCTCAGCAGGTGGAGCACCCGGCTGTTAACCGGGCGGTCATCGGTTCGAATCCGATCGACGGCGCCATTCTTGTTCTTATCACCGAAAGGTCGGTTCCTCGGGATGAAAGGAAGTTTTATATCTGCAATGGGCATTAGACGGAAATATCCCTACGGGCCCGTAGCTTAGCCTGGTGGAGCGACAGGCTCATAACCTGTTGGCCGTCGGTTCGAATCCGGCCGGGCCCACCTTAGCATTTTTTCAATTTATATCCGGTGGGCCCGGCCTCTCATGAGGTTATGATGGAAAAAGGCCAAGACGGGAAGACTAGAGATTACTCATGATCCCGAGGATCGGACCTGGGCATTTGTTCCATCATAATAACCGGCATCGTTTTTCCTAAACCATTGGGGGTCTCGTTTGTCCTCGGACCATCCATAAAGAATAAAAGGTCCCGTGCCTTAATGATTGATGGGAATGGGTGTGGGTATCAGCGTGGCTCATTCAGAGGTCGAGAGGTATGGAACTGAGAACCAAACTTCTGTTAGCACTTGGATTGACACTTTTCGCATTGCTCGGGACTACCATCACAGGCGAGACATACATCGTTGATGATGACTGGGAAGGGGCGGATTTCGCAACAATAGCAGAAGCCGCGAACGGTGCGGCGGACAACGACACGATCCTGGTACATGCTGGAACATACAACGAACGATTCGTTGTCCGATCCAACGTCTCGGTCATCGGAAACGGTACCGAATGGACGTTCATCGAGGGAGCCGGAATAGATTCACCGATCTGGTACTGGCCTGGAAACGGAACGCTATCAGGGATGACCTTCAGGGAGTTCGATCCGAGGTCAGGTGATCACTACGGGGCTGTTTCTCTCCGCAGGTCGGGTGAAGGCGAGGTGGGGATCAAGGACTGTGTGTTCATCAACTCCACGGTGGGGATCTCTATTGGCGGCGAGGAGTTAGATATCACGAACTGTAGCTTCCTTGAATGCGGCAATGGGATCCTTATGAACGGAGCTCACATGATCACGATCCAAGGCTGCGATTTCACCGGGGGCTCTATGGGGATCACCCTGTACAAGGACTACGGGGACCTGGATATCCTGGATTGTACGATGTCAAACATGACCTCAGGTGTCATCGGATCCGATCTCTCTTCGAATATCCGGATAGAGGGCGTACAGGTTTCGAACTGCAGCGATGATGGCGTCAACATCTGGCTGGTGGACGGTCTAACCCTGCAAAATATGATGATAGAGAACTGTGAGACCGGGGTTGAAGGGTACCTGAACTCTGATCTGATAATTGAAGGTACGACCTTCGAGAGGAACAGGATAGGATGCGAGATCGAGAACGGATACGGGGTAGTGATCAGGAACTCGTCGTTCCTGGAGGATGAGGAGGCATCATTGATATTATCGACGGAGGGCCTGCTTTCGAACATCGCGTTCGTCGGGACCGGTCCCGAGATCGTTCTGGACGCTTACGAGATAGTCGGATCGGACATGATCGACTGCACACTTAACGGAGATGATATCGATTTCTTCAAGGATATGGATTCGGTTGAGATATCGGATGACCATGATCCTTTCATCATCGCGAACTGTTCCAACGTCTCGATCTCGGACCATACTGTGAACGACGGATTGGGCTATATTGGCATCTTCGGCTCTCGAAATATCATCTTGACCAACTGTACAGTGGAGAACGGGACACTAGGACTTTTATTGAAGGACTGTGTCAATGTCACATTGCAGGGGGTCATCATTTATAACTGCTCGAAGGGCGGAATCGACATCATTGACTCCCTTGTCGTGTCCATCTCGATCAGCGGCAGCATCGGTACAGGGATGGATGGTATAACCATGGACACTTGTGACAAGGTGGCTATGGTGAACGTCACATCGGTCTACAGCACGGGAAAGGGCTTGATGTTGACCTCCTGCAGCGAGGTATACATGGAGAATACCTGGTTGAGGAATAACACAGGCACAAGTGCCTATCTTGACGACTGCGAAGATATTATCATCCAAGGTTTTTTGATCTCGGGAGAAGCGGATGGGATCATCGCCGAGAACGTCCGCGGCCTCTTTGCGGATAATTTAGTGATAACCGGTACGGACGAAGCGTTGAACCTAGTGAACTCGGTCGATATATCAGTGGTCTATGGAACTCTATACGATAACCATATCGGGATCAAGGCCGTGGATACCGATATGCTATCGTTCAATGGAACAGTGATCAGCGGCAACTCCCAGGGGATGTACCTCGATGGAATGAACACGACGATCGAGAACTGTACCATATTCGACAACAAGGTCGGGATCAATCTCTTTGGGTTCTGGACAGATGTCAATAATAACAGTATATATGCCAATGAAGGCACTGGCCTGCAGGTCTTGGGCTATTACGTACTTGTTCATTCGAATAATTTCGGAGGGAACGGAGAGAACGCAAGGGATAGTGGGGCAGCGAACCGATGGAACACCTCAACGGGCGGCAATCACTGGTATGAATACAAGAGTTACATCAAGGATGATCCTAATGAGGATCTGGAACCTTATAAGATAGATGGGGGGGCGGGTTCAAAGGATTTCCTGCCCCTAAAGCATCCATTAAACATCAGCGCGATGGATCTATCACCGCCGAGAACAACAGTTACGCTGAACGGGACGATCTTCAACGGCGACCATCCCTGGAGTCGTTCGTTAAGGATCAACTGCACGGCGACCGATTGGTTCGGAAGCGGTGTCGATGCCACATATTGCCGTCTCTGGAACGGTTCCTGGTATGTCCTTCCTGGCCCTGTCCTGGACCTGCACTTGGAGTTGGAGGGTGTTTACTACATAGAATACTACTCGGTCGATAACGAGGGATTGGTCGAGAAGACGAACAACCTGACCTTCGGCATAGACAGGACCCCACCGATATCTCGGCTGGCCTTCGATGGATCGGATAACGTGACGAAGATCGACCTTGATGCGAGGATGACGATCCTCACAATTGATGATGGATCGGGTGTGCAAAGTGAGATGTACAGGTTCTTTTCCAATGGGAATTGGACGGAGTGGAAGGAGATCGGTTCTTACACTACGATCCCGGAGGATGCCCTCTTCGTCGAATGGTACACGACCGACAACGTCGGGAACCAGGAAGACGTTCAAAACCTGACGATACAGGAGAAGAAGGAAAAGGAAGAGGGCAGGGACAGATCGATGCTGGGAGACGCGATATGCGCGGTCATCGTGGTGCTGATCATGCTGATCCTGATAAGCAGATCGATGAAGCCGCCGAAGAAGAAGCCTGAACCCAGGAAGCGAGGGACAGCGGGTCCGAAAAAGGAAGGGAAGTTCGTCAAGAAGGAGGAGAGGTTCGACAACTGATGGAGTTTATCATCTGAGCGATCGATCTTCGATGTAGAAGTAACACTGGTTCTAAGAAGCCTGCTTCTTTTGTGTTCCTCAAGGTCCGATCACTTTGATGGTTTGATCTTTCCAGGGCCGGTCATCGTCATCGGAGCATCGATCTGATCGGATCCCTCGATCTCCGCGATCACGTCGAAGGAATGCGTGATCATGTTGTTGAGGGTGTTCATATTATCGATCATCGTATCGCACTGGCTCAGCAGAAGCGACTCGTAATCTGATTCGAGCAGCTCCTGGTGATAGTGATGCTTCTGGGTCGATATGGTCGCTTCCGAATCGCATTCGTAGCAGTAGATGACGTTACCGTCCTTCAGTATATGTTCGGACCCGCACTCCAAACAGTATCTTGCTAACATCGAGCTCTCACCTTTGCGTTCTCCCACGGAATTGGTCGCTACCCCTCATAATAATATCTTGTCTGCAATAGATAAACGTTTCTCTCACATTGATAATGCGGAGTACGTGATTCGTCGAAGTTGAACTGCATTCGTCGAAATCGGTTCGATCTCATGTAAGGTCAGGTCCGTGTGATCATGTCGATGAACTGCATCATTTGTTATATTCCAAATTGAATATCGGAATGTGAACGAAACGAGGATCCCGAATAAGATCATCGGAATATCAGGGATACTTGCCCCTCTCATAGGCTTCACATTCATCGTGCTCGCACTATCGCAGGTCACGTGGTTCAGCTGGACCGAGAACTGGTTGAGCGACCTCGGAGGGGAGGAAGGCTCGACGGACATATGGACGACGCATGGGACCCCTTCAATATTGTTCAACATCGGACTCATCATGGCAGGCATCCTGGGCATCATATTCGCCCTAGGACTTCTGGACCGTTGGCGGTCCGGCAGGGGGAAAGGTGGAGAGAGACTGAAGATCGGAGCTATCCTTCTGGTTCTCGATGCCACCTGCCTGATGTTCGTCGGGATCTTTCCGCTTTCCCTCTTCGAATATCACGCTGTGTTCGCGTTCACCTTCTTCATGCTTATACCGGTCTCGCTTCTGTTCATCGGTACCGGATTGAGGCTGCGTGGTGATGACCGTTCGAGCGGGGTCCTGACCTTGGGTATCATCGGCACCTTGCTGTTCATGGTGCTCGGAGCGCCCCCGCCATGGGGACAGAACGCGATATTGGAGCTGCTCCTGGCATTCGTCATGTTCGTGTTCATGATCTGGGTAGGCCTTCAGCTGCTAGGTTGCTGCAGAAAGTGACATCAACGAGAAGGTGCATATGATGACAGGCTGAGCTCCTCCGTTCATTTCTAGAACGATCCGGGGGTTCAGTGGCTGCATTGATATCGGCAGGATGTGGACATGATGACGGAGTTCAGGATCGTACCGCTCATGGAGATGCACCGAGAGGCAATTCATACATTACTTACCCGGCATTGGGGATCGACGAGGATAGTATCAAGGGGAAGGGTCCATGAGGCGGACCAGCTTCCGGCCTTCGTTGCCCTTCGTGATCATGAGCTGATCGGTCTTGTCACATACGATCTGGATGGGGATCAGTGCGAGATCGTCTCCCTGAACAGCATGGTAGAAAAGCAGGGGATAGGAACAGGGCTCCTCGATTCGGTCAGGATCTGGGCGGTCCTTGAGGGATGCAAGAGGATCTGGCTGGTAACGACCAATGACAACAAGGCAGCCCAGAGGTTCTACGCGAACAGGGGATTCACCGTTAAGGCGGTCTATCAGGGGATCATCGAGGAGTACAGAAAGCTTAAACCCGAGATACCGGAGGCTGGGGTCGACGGTGTTCCGATAACCGATGAGATCGAGATGGAAATGGAGTTGTGATCACTCCAGCTCCACATCACCGATCAGTTCTCCGTTCGGTATGTAGATGAGTTTGAAGATCATCTTGTCAGTGCCGATCCCGGGGCCCAGGTACTTGTTCGAACCGTATGTAGTGTTATCCACTCCAAGTATCCCTATGTGATCTTTAGGACCTAGGGATCCATCCATGTTTGCGTCCAACCATGTGATGTAGTTCAGATACTCGTTCCCGGAACCATCCAGAAGACGATGTATCTCTCCCGTGGTCTTGTTCCGAAGGGGAGTTCCATAGATATCCCCTAGGATCCCTTCCTGCGATCGTCCATCATTGCCCCTGACGACCGAGCCGTTATTCTTCCAATGGAGACTATACGAGATCTTGTTACCTGGTACCGCTTCTGTGATCGAATCGACTCCGATCTGGAAATTACCTCTCATTTCATATGAGTACATCGTAGCCTGTGGTGTCTCATCGTCCGATCGATCTTCCATGATATGGAAGGATACAAGGACAATGATGATGATCGGTATTATCGTGTAGATCACGATGTTGAATCTAGCCCTGCCTTCTTGCGGCATAATACTTCCCATGATCATGGATCGATCTTGAAGTTATTTAGCTATTTCGATGTGACAGGAACTGGGGCCAATAACGCTGAATAATAATTTCTATTGTTTCGGATCCTAGGTATTATTCTCCAGAGGGCAGGTTGTGATGATCTTGTTGATCACATTGTCCTTGAGCACGAACGACATCCTGTCGGTCGCGATCCCGGGTTCGACATCATCGTTATCACCAAAGGTCGTATTTGAAGCGCCGATAAGGGTTATGGTGTCGCCGCTGGTTAGTTTAGCGTCCTGATTCGAGTCAGTCCATGTTATGTAGTTCCTTTTCTCGAGCCCGTTTCGGTCAATCAACGTCATAACGCTGCCATTGAGCGGATGACGTAGTTTGATATTGAAAAGCTCGGAAAGTCGTCCCTCGATCTCGTACCCGTCGGGATCCAAGACAGTGGCACCGGTCTTTGAATATATCAATCGATAATCGATCTCTATGCCAGCAGCAGCTGGTGACATTGTAATGACCTCTAGGCAGAAGTTACCTTTCAAACTGGAGGACCTGAGGGTCCCCTCAGGCCTGTCATGACCGATGTAGACATCATGATCATGTGTTATAGATACATACGCAGCGTACGGTACGATAATGATTATTATTATGAACAATGGGATGGTCAGGACTCTTATCGGAATTCGAATAATGTTACCCCCTTGTCGTTATACCTCGTTCTGATGTTTTCGATCACTGATACTTAACGTGTTGGGAAAATTGAGTTGACCGCCACTCTGGGTGAATGATTAATACAATAGGAGCCAATAGGGCTCTGGAGACACACCAATGCCGTACATCGACGTCATCCACGAGAACGACGCGGAAGGCGATCTCAAGGATATCTACGACGACATAATCCGCCGCAGGGGAAAGATGTCCAACATCATGCGCATCCACAGCCTGATGCCAAAAGCGATGGAGAGGCACATGGACATGTACCTGACGATCATGTTCGAGCGGTCGGGTCTCTCACGCGATGAGAGGGAGCTCATAGGTGTTGTGGTCTCCGCTGCCAACAACTGCGCCTATTGCGTCAACCATCACGTCGAGGCGCTGAATCATTACTGGAAGGATGGATCACGATCCTCTCAGGCAGGTAAGGACTTTCGTTCCCTGGGACTCGACGAGAGAGCCCTCTCGATGCTGGAGTTCGCCGAGAAGCTGACCCTGCATCCAGGAAGCATGATCGAGGACGACATCAAGCGCATGAGGGATGCGGGCCTCTCGGACCAGGAGATACTCAACGTCGACCTCATCGCCGCATACTTCAACTTCGTCAACAGGATCGTTCTCGGCATGGGGGTCGAGTTCTCCGAGGAGGAGGTCAGGGGATACAGGTACTAACTTGGAGGAGCGACATGTCATCGAGGAAATTGATCTTCGTCTACAACGCGGATAGCGGCGTAGTGAACACGCTCAAGGACTATGCTCACAAGGTCGTGAAACCTTCGACCTATGAATGCAATCTCTGCGGACTCACATACGGGAATCTCGGTATGAGGAGGGAGTGGAAGGGCTTCATCGATGGCCTGCCCGTTCCCGCGGAATTTCTCCATAAGGATGAGTTCGTCTCTCGGTATCCAGATATCGAAACGGGATATCCGGTCGCGTTCATGCGTGAAAAGGGAGAGCTCTCGCCGTTCATCGACCCTGAGGAGATGAACAGCATCGGGAACCTGGACGCACTTATCGCCCTGGTCAAGAAGCGTTTGGACCAGAGCCAGGGTTAGAAGGAGAGGAGGGGCCCCTGGACGTTTTACGGGACCACTCTTATTAATGATAGGAGCGACTAGGACCGTATGGCAGAGGAGATAGGTTTCACCGGACTAACCGAGGATATCGATGATGGCAGGTCCGGAAGGGTGCTCAGGTCGACTGAAAGCCTCTGTCCGGTGTGCCTGTCCAAGATAGATGCCAGGTTGATGGACATTGAAGGAATAGTCTACCTGGAGAGGGTCTGCACTGAACATGGGGAGTTCGTGACCAAGGTCTTCGGTGATACCGACGGATACATTCGTTCGGGAGCGTTCAACAAGCCGGGCAAGGAACCGCTCCATCGTCTGTCGACCTCGGATGAGGGATGTCCGAACGATTGCGGGATATGTGATGAGCACGAGCAGCATACATGCGTCGGGGTCATAGAGATAACCAGTGCGTGCAATCTCGGTTGTTCGGTCTGCTTTGCCGACTCCGGAGAATGTGGCGGCGGGATCGATCCCTCGGACCACATCCCCCTTGACACTGTCAAGGAGATGATCGACCTCTACGTGAGGTGCGAGGGTGAGCCGGAGGTGCTGCAGATCAGCGGAGGGGAGCCTACCCTGCACCCCGACCTTTTGGACATCCTCACCTATGCGATCGAGAAGGGGATAATCTATCCGATGATCAATACGAACGGGATCCGTTTTGCCGAGAGGGAATTTGCAGAGAGGATCTCAAAGGTGGCCAATGGAAGCATGAACGATGGTCCCTTCAGCACCCCGTTGATATACCTGCAGTTCGACGGTCTAGATGACGATATCAATCAGAGCATGAGAGGCCGTCGCCTGCTCGATCTCAAGATGAGGGCGCTGGAGAACTGCAGCGAACTAGGGATCAACGTGGTCCTCGTTCCCACCGTCATCAAGGGGGTCAACGACCATCAGCTTGGGGAGATCGTCCGCTTCGCCATCGATGATCCGAACATCAAGATGGTCAACTTCCAGCCAGCGGCCAGAACGGGTCGTTTCGACGTTGATGCCGACGAAAGGCTCACCATTCCCGAGATCATCGACCTCATTGATGAGCAGACAGAGGGGATTCTCTCTAAAGACAGCTTCACTCCGATACCCTGTCCACATCCGACATGCTCCACCGCATCGTACGTGTTCAAAGGGAACGACGGCCTGAAGGTCCTCAACGAGCTCTTCGATATGGAACGATACATCGACGTCATCTCGAACAAGGCGGTGCCGTTCGACAGGGAGGTCATGGAGGCCGTGAAGGCTCTGGACTCACTACTATCGATGTCTGTGGTCCCGGGAGCCGAGACAACGGGTAGAGCATTGTGCGCCTCCTGCGGCATCACTGTTCCCAATATCAAGGAGCTCATCGACGGTGTCACGGGGATATCGATACATGCGTTCATGGACAGGGGCACCTTCGACCTCGCCCGGGCGCGCAAGTGCTGCATAACACAGATACTTCCGGACGGGAGGATGATCCCGTTCTGCGTTCACAACGTGCTGTACAGGGATGAAGTGAGGAACGAAGAGGTGGTCACTGAATGAACGATAACGACCGGGCCGATGATGATATGGCCGAAAGCTGCTGCAGGTTCTACGAGAGCGACATGGTGAAGAGGTTCTTCGGAAAGAGCTTCCATCCGGGAGGGATAGAGCTCTCTCTGCATCTGGGGAAAGAACTTGGCTTGAAGGAGGGTGACAGGGTGCTGGATGTCGCATGCGGGACGGGTGCCACCGCCATCGCACTTGCCCGGAGGTTCGGATGCGGGGTTTTAGGGATCGATCTGAGCGAGGAGAACGTCGGGATAGCCCGTACACTGGCCGTCAAGGAGCAGATGGATGATAGGGTCAGGTTCGAGGTCATGGATGCCTCCTCCAGTGGTGAGCTCTCTGGTTACGACGTCGTGATATGCGAGTGCGCGCTCTGCACCTTCCCGGACAAGGAGGACATCCTTGTACAGATGGGAGCGGCGCTCAATGAGGGCGGACGTATCGGTATCACCGACGTGCTCCTGGAGAGGGAGCTGCCGCCTTCGCTCAAGGGACTATTAGGCCATGTTCTGTGCATATCAGGCGCACTTTCGAAGGACGGATACGTCGAATTGCTCGAGAGCGCAGGGTTCACAGAGGTGGTCTTCGAGGACCACAGCGACCCGGTCCTCAGGATGGCGGACCGCATAGAAGCGGCGCTCCCTCTGATCGACCTCATCACATCCTCATGCGGCTGCGACCTCGAGAAGGAGTTCGGGATCTCGAAGGAGGAGGCTGTTGCCATGGCAAGCGATGGCGTCGAGATGGTCAGATCGGGCGGGATAGGGTACGGTATGTTCACGGGCGTGAAGACGAAATGACGGAAAGGTTGGATCATCATGAACAGACTGGCCAATGAGAAGAGCCCGTATCTCCTTCAGCATGCTCACAACCCCGTGGATTGGTATCCCTGGGGAGCGGACGCTTTCGACAGAGCCATGAAGGAGGACCGGCCGATCTTCCTCTCCATCGGCTACTCAACGTGTCACTGGTGCCATGTGATGGAGAGGGAGTCGTTCGAGGACGAAACGGTAGCCCGTCTCCTCAACGAGATGTTCGTTCCGATCAAGGTCGACAGGGAGGAGCGGCCCGATGTGGACGGCGTCTACATGAAGGTGTGTCAGATGATGACGGGGTCCGGCGGATGGCCGCTGACGATCATCATGACGCCTGACAGGAGGCCGTTCTTCGCGGCAACCTACATTCCGAAGGAGGACCGGTTCGGCAGTCCCGGAATGCTCCGGCTGCTGCCTGCGATAGATGAGCTGTGGAGAACGCAGAGGGACAGGCTGCTTGGATCTGTAGATAGAATAGTGGAACAGGCCGCGGCCCACGTCGGTACCATGGGCGGCAATGGCGAACCCGACGAACGGGTGCTCGACAAGGCGTTCACGACGCTCCTGGATAACTTCGACGACCAGAACGGTGGGTTCGGAAGGGCCCCGAAATTCCCCTCGCCACACAACCTCGTCTTCCTGCTCGGATACTGGAAGGAGAAGGGGATCGGGAAGGCCCGCTCCATGGTGGAGGACACGCTCATGGCGATGCGCGCCGGAGGTATGTACGACCACGTCGGTCACGGATTCCATCGGTACTCCACCGATCGCGAGTGGAAGCTACCGCATTTCGAGAAGATGCTGTACGACCAGGCCGGGATGCTGTTGGCCTATCTCGAAGGGTATCAGGCCACAGGGAACGATGTCCTGCGGGCCACAGCAGAAGAGATAGCAGATTATGTACTGAACGATATGACGGGGACGAAGGGTGGATTCCATTCGGCGGAGGACGCAGATTCCGAGGGGGAGGAGGGGAAGTTCTACGTATGGACCATAGAGGAGCTCAGCAAGGTACTCGAGGTGGACGCTCTGAGGTTCCTTCGCGAAACGTTCGTACTCTCCGAGGCGGGGAACTTCCTAGAGGAGGCGACCGGTGAGAGAACGGGTGCGAACGTGCTGTATCGAACCAGCATGGAAGGATATCCTGAACCAGAATGGGAGGCCATCCGAACCCATCTAGACTCGGTTCGTTCGAAAAGGATCAGACCATCCCTCGACGACAAGGTCCTGACCGACTGGAACGGCCTGATGATCGCCGCCCTCGCGCGGGCCGGACGGGTCCTCGAGAACGAGCGATATGTCGAAGCGGCTACGAATGCGGCCAGGTTCATCACCGACACGATGGACGTGGACGGTACGCTGCTCCATCGATACAGGGATGGAGATGCTGCGATCCCCGGCAACCTGGACGATTACGCCTTCATGATGTGGGGCCTCCTCGAGCTCTACCTCTCGACAATGGACCCCGGCCATCTCGCGAGTGCGTTGGACCTTGCTGAACGGACCATCGAGCTCTTCGAGGACCCGGACTATGGCGGATTCTACTTCACCCGCGAGGACGGGGAGCGGCTTCCGTTCAGGGACAGGGAGACCTACGATGGAGCGATGCCTTCGGGATATTCCGTCGCCGTGTCCGAGCTTCTCCGGCTCTCGACCATCACGGGCAGATCGGACCTATCGGAGACCGCCTGGAACGCGATCAAGGCTGTATCGCGCCAGCTCGATCGATCGCCAACCGGCATGACGCACCTGCTTTCAGCTCTGATATACGGCTATGGGGGTCATACGAAGATCGTTATCGTCGGCCGCGACCATGACGATGGCAAGGCGGCCATTGCCGGATATCTGAGGACTGCCTACCAGCCAGATACGTTGGTCATCGATCTTGACCCTGAAGTGAAGGAACAACCTCTGTTCCGGATAGCACCCGATCTTGCAGAACTGGAAATGGTCGACGACAGGACGACGGTATACCTCTGCAAGGGCACGTCGTGCAGCGCACCGGTGCACACCCTAGAGGAGCTCAGGTCGTTGTTGACCTGATCCGCCAAGCGGGTGTGGATGTAGGAAGTTCATTTGCCACATGGGGAAGATGCAAGGACGACGGGACATCGAAAGTATTAAATCTCATTCTACGGGTAGTCGCCTTCGATGACAGAGAACATCCGTGTATACAACACCCTCTCCAACCGGAAGGAGGAGTTCTACCCCCTCAAGGCCGGAGAGGTGACCATGTACGTCTGCGGTCCGACCGTCTATGATCTCATTCATATCGGTAACGGACGCTGTTACGTGGCGTTCGACGTCATCAGGCGGTACCTCACCTACCGTGGGTTCGAGGTGAAGTACGTGGTGAACATCACCGACATCGACGACAAGATAATCGCCAGGTCGCTCGAGGAGGGGCGTCCCGCCGAGGAGATCGCAGAGGAGTGCACCGATGCATTCTTCCAGGACATAGATTCTCTCGGCGTTCTCAGGGCCGATGTGCACCCGAAGGCCACCACGGAGATAGATAAGATCATCGCCGCCGTCGCCAAGCTGGTCCACATGGGGCTTGCCTACGAATCGGACGGCGACGTCTACTTCAGTGTGGACAGGGCCGAGGACTACGGTCAGCTCTCCGGCGTCGAGGCCACCGAGGTGATCGCCGGTTCACGGGTCGACATCCTCGACACCAAGCGCAATCCGAAGGACTTCACCCTCTGGAAGGCGGCCAAACCGGGGGAACCCTCCTGGGAGAGCCCGTGGGGGCCGGGGAGGCCCGGTTGGCACATAGAGTGCTCGGTGATGTCGAACACATACCTTGGTCCCACCATCGATATCCATGGAGGGGGTCAGGACCTGATATTCCCCCACCACGAGAACGAGATACAGCAGTCGCAGGGGATCAACGGACAGGAGTTCGTCAGGTACTGGCTCCACAACGGATTCCTGAACATGGGCGGGGAGAAGATGAGCAAGTCCCTCGGCAACCTGGCCACGGTGAGAGCGGTCCTCGAGCAGTATCACCCCAGGGTCGTCAGGTTCTACCTCATGAACACCCAGTACCGGAAGCCCATCGATTACACCAGGGAGGCACTCGATGAGGCGCAGAAGGCCTACCGGAGGATGTTCAACGCCTACTTCTCCCTGAACAGGCAGATCATGCTGATAGGGAAGGGGAAGCGAACTGCCGGAGACGGGTCGATGACGGAGGAGATCGAGGATGCAAGGAAGCGCATCGTCGAGGCGATGGACAACGACTTCAACAGCCGGGAGGCGCTCGGCATCATATTCGAGGTGGTCAGATCGCTGCAGGGCAATATGACCTCCCTCTCCCTCGAGGGACTCAACGAGGCCGGCGACCTCTTCGCGGAGATGGACCGGGTATTCGGCCTATTCCCGCAGGAGGAGATCATCGACTGCGACGCGCTCGAGGAGCAGATCGAACTTCGGGAGGAGTTCAGGGCGCAGAAGGACTGGGGCCGCTCGGACGAGATCCGGGACTCACTTCTGGAGAAGGGGGTCCACCTTAAGGACGGTGCAGATGGCACCGAGGTAGAGGTGGAGCTGCGACCGATCTGTTGTTGAATCATCGGTCCAGTAGACCATGGATATCATTTTCGGCCCAGCTCTCAGGCTGGAACGATCTATCATTGGTCTGGATCCCGGCAGGCTGATTTGCACCGGTCAGGCTCACCTGCGCCGGGTCACGAGGAACAGTGCCACGAGCATCGCGCCTACGAGGATGAACGGTTCGAAACCGGGGAGCCATCCGTCATCGTCGTCGTCCTTTCCGCCGCCGCCTCCGCCGCCCCCGCCGCCGCCGGATGCCACAGTGGTGGTGGTGCCTGCGGTGAACTCCTTCATCTCACCGTACAGCATGTACTTGAAGGTGAGAATGACCCCCTTGAACGCGCCCTGTTTGGCGTTGGAGGGGATGTTGACGGTCAGGGTAAGGGTGATCGAGTCGCCGGAGTTCATCACGACGATGGATGCCTTGTCGATGGATATCTCCCATTCGGAGGTGCTCATGGAGATGTTCAGGGTGTAGTTCCCCTCGCCGGGGTTGTCAAGCATGAACGCGTAGGTGACCGTGTCGCCGGCGCTGCCGTTCTTGGTAGCGTTGTCCACGGTTATCTTGACACCGAGGAAGTAGTACGAGCGGCCGGGGTCGTCGGTGTGGTTGTTAGCGTAGTCCTCCAGGTTGTCATCGGCATAGGTGGCTGCCCAGTTGAGCTTCAGCGGGGTGCCCATCTCGGGGTTCGTTGCCCCGATGGCGTTCTTGGGAACCTGCCAGTAGATCTGTGCGTCGTTTACGCTCGAGTCACCGTCGATGGAGTGCATCGATGTCTCGTTGGTGCCGTTGGAGGTGTAAACGACCTTCCTGAGCTCGTAGTTCACCGGGGTGAAAGCGACCAGGCCGGGCTCGTAGACCGCGACTGCCGCATACGAATCGTTGCCGTAATCGAAGTAGACCTCGTACTCGATGGTGTTGAACTGCCAGCTGACGGGAGCGGGCAGCTCGTACATCTGAAGGGTGATGTTGAATTCGTCCGCCGTCTCGTTGTGGAAGAAGGCGTAATCGATATCGAGGGAGTCGCCTCCATGGTCCTGGGCCGGGTCGTCCAGGATCTCCGGATCGGAGGATGTTCCCGCCGACACGGAGTGCAGTGACGCGAATATCAAAAAGAACGCTATGAGGATAAGGTACTTCATTTTCAAGCTTTTCACCTCTGGTTGTCCTGATTATGTCGCTTGTAAGTATAAACGTTTCGTTTTACCGTTGTAAATACGTTACAGTCGGTCTAAAGGCGGTTTTACTCGTTCTGCCAGCAGAATCATCCTGCATCCTGGTGAACAAGCGTGCCTCTTCTGGTCCAAGGGACCGCATTTAGGCTCCCGGGAATGGATCGCTCCGAAATAAGGGCCTAGTGGACCTCTTCCACGTTGACCTTGCCCTCGAGCTCGATGGGAAGGACGCCGAAGGAGTCGACCCGTACAAGGTGGTGCCCCCTGGCTGTGAGACGTCCGATGGTTGACCTGGCCGGGACCTCTATCCCGTCGGCACCGCCCTTGATGGCCGCCATCTCCACCTCGTGCCTGCGGTCCGATGCGCCGCCCTTCGACGGTTCCGACTCGAACGCGGCTCCGCGCGGTCGAACGGCGCCCAGTATCGTTTTCACCCCCGGGAAGGTCCATTTCGCCCTTGCGAAGGCGTGTTCCACGAGGTTCGGTGAAGGAGGATTATGGCCTTCCGAGGGCGTGCCCTCGGTGGGAGTGAACAGAATGAAGGATATGGTCGAGGGCTGGATCTCCTCGGCAAGCATCTCGAGGCACCATTCCACATACTCCTCGCTGCTGTGCGGAAGGCCCAGGCAGATATGCGGCGCGATGTGAGAGACGCCCGCATCGCGCAGGTTCCTGAATGTGTCGAGATATGTCTCGGGAGTGGCGTCAAGATGGTACAGATGCCTGATCACCGTGATCTCGGAGACCATCTCCATCGACGCGATGTCCACGGCATCGGCGATCCTGGCAGCCGTGGCCTGATCGACGAAGCCTGTATGAAGCTTGATTATCAGTCCGCTCTCGCGTAGCTCCTGGACGGCGGGAAGGAACTCGTCCAGGTTCATCAACCGGCCCTGGCTGTCATATCCGCCGCTGATGAGGGCGCCTCTGGCCTCCTCCCTGATGCCGCCGTCCGAGGTGATGAGGAGGTTCCTCAGGCCGGCCGGGTCCTCGGCATCCTTCATGAAGCTCAGGAACCTGCCGGAGCAGTGACCGCATCCGAGGCCGCAGCTGCTGCCGGAGATCGAGATCGAGGGGAAGCTCGGCCAGACGTTGTAGAGACGGACCGTCCGGCGGTCGGTCGGGGACGTTTCGGGTTCCCAGGCCATCTATCTCAGCTCCCGGAGACCGTTCTCCATCGCGTCCAGGCCGGCCTCGAGGGAGTCCCTGGAGGCGGCGAAGGATATCCGAATATGACCTTCCCCGCCGGGACCGAACGCAACACCGGGCGCGGTCAGCACACCGTGTTCGATCAGGTGCTTCGAGATCTTGAGCGAATCTCCGCCCAGGTCCTTGACCGACGGGAAGGCGTAGAACGCTCCGGCCGGGGAGAGGGTGTCGAGGCCCATCTCGGTCAACCTCTGGTGGGCGTAGTCGCGGCGCCACCTCATCTCCTCCACGAACGATCTGAGGTAGTTGCCAGACGATGTCAGCGCCTGGACTGCGGCATGCTGGAGGATGGTAGATGGCGATGTCACGAGGTACTGGTGGACGATCTTGATCGGATCGATCAGCTCCCTCTCGGCCATGGTGAAACCGAGGCGCCATCCGGTGAGAGCGAAGGTCTTGGAGAAGGAGTTCACGTGGATGACCCCGTGATAGCGGGACAGGGGGGAGCTGTGATCGGCGTCATATACGAACCGGTGGTAGACCTCGTCGGAGATGACCTTGAGGTCGTGCTCCTCGGCGAACTCCAGGACCGCCCTGACCTTGTCCTCCCCCAGGACGGCTCCGGTCGGGTTGGACGGGTAGTTGAGAAGGATGCCCCTGGTCCGCTCCGTCAGCATGCTCTCGAGGTCGTTGACATCGATCTCGAAGCCGTTGTCGAAGTGCAGCGGATATGTGATGGGAGTGATGTTGAAGACCGTTGGAAGGGCGTTGAACAGGATGAATCCGGGATCAGGGATGAGAAGTTCGTCCCCGGGATCGAAATGGGCCAGGATCGAGGAGGCCAGAGCCTCCGTTGCCCCGCAGGTTATGACGACGTTGCCCTCGTCGAAGTGGTCGGGGGCGTCGTCCATGAACTCCAGGATGGCAGAGCGAAGGGCCATGAGGCCCTGGGGGTCGCCGTACCTGTGGACCTCGGAGCCCTTGAGCTCCCTCAACGTGTCCAGTACCGATGTCGGCGGCGAGAAGTCGGGCTCGCCCACGGCGAGGTTGACAGTGCCCTCTCCACGGAAGTAGAAGATCTCCTTGAGGGGATTGCTGCCGATCTGCTCCAGTCGGTCCTTTATCATCGTAACGACCCCGGTCCCAGAGGGAGGGCCGGCCTAGAGTCTCTGTAGCTCGTCGGACTTGTCGACGGCGGTCACATCGGTGGTCTTCACGAGGTCCTCGCGGTCGTCCACCGACTTGCAGAGGCCCCTGAACACGGCGATGTTGCTGATGAACCACTCGTCCCGCGTCCTGATCTGCTTCCGGGCCTCGTTGAGGTTCGCTTCCAGGTCCTCGGCCAGGGCCAGCAGCTTGGCGAACCTGTCCTTCTCGGTCCTGAGCGAGGTGTCCAGGTTCTCGATCTTGGGCTCGAGCTCCTGGTTGAGGTGCTTGAGGTTGGTCCTGTCGAGATCGATCTCCCTGATCTCCTTGTCCCTCTGTTCCAGAACATCCTTCAGTGACCTGATGATCCGATCCTTCTCGTCGATCTGCTTCTCGAGGCTGAGGATCTTGTCGTTGAGCGATTCGAGCTCCTTCTGCTGCAGCTCGTAGGCCTCCCAAAGCTTCGCCAATCGCTTCTGTTCCTTCTCGTACTCCGTCTTATAATCATCGGCCATTTTCTGTCCCCTCCGCTATTTAAATAGAGCAGGTTAGGGTGTGAATATCTTCACTGTTCATAACCTTTTCTGTAACGCTGGAAACGATTGGAAGTGGGGCTTCTGGGGAGTCGGATCGTTCAGGTGGACAGGTCCTGCCGGGTCTCACGGCGCGATTGACGGTCCCTTCTGCTGCAGCTTCACCGTGAAACCCCTGGAGGCGCCGTCCATCCGTATCGGGGTCATGCGAACGAGGAACCGCTGGGGTCCTGAACCGGTGTTGAAGGTGAACTCGGTCATGACCTTCCCGCTCTCGGCGTCCCGCAGCGATCGGCTCGCCCTCTCGGCGTCGGCCGGCTGGACAAGGCTCCTGAAGGCAGGGGATGCCGATGGGTCGATCCCGAGCATCGAGCGGGCCTGGTCCGAGCACTCCACCACCTGTTGGGACGCATCCAGTATGAGGAGGATATCGTCGATCTCATTGAGCGCGGCGGCGAACAGGCGGACCTTTGAGCCCTCCCGCTCCACCGCGTCCTTCATTCCCGTGATGTCCTCGAGCTCCCCGCGAACCCCGATCAGCTTACCGCTGTCGTTGTACATGGGGGCGCTGGTGTCCCTGACCCATTTGGTTCCCTTCTCGCGGGTGTTGACGCGGTACTCAAGGGGGCCGTCGACCTCCTTGAACTTGATGAGCCTGATAAAGCGCTTCTTGAGGGCCTCCGAATCGTCGGGATGGATGATCTTGGCCATGAAGTACGGGATCTGGGCGCACTCGTCGGGTTCGTAGCCCAGCAACTCCTTCACGTTCCTGCTCACATGGTCGAACTCGCCGCTGAGGTTCATCCTGTAGGTCACGATCCGCTTCTTCTTCACCAGCGACTTGACCTGCGCCTCCTCCGCCTTGAGGCGGTTCTCAAGCTCGCTGAGTTTCGAGATGTCGGTGAAGCCGATGATCGTTATTCCCTCGTCCATCCTGGAAGAGACGGCGTTGACCGGGATCTCGGACCCATCCCTGAGCAGGAGCCGGGTCCTGAACGGGACCCCCTGCTGCGAGGAGGATGCCGCCTCCTGGCGAATGTTCATGGGCACCATGTTCGTCCAGGGGGTTCCCATCATCTCGGCTGTGATCCTGAAACGCTTTCCGAAGGCATCGCTCGCTCCCACGATGCAGCCGTCCGCGTCCACGGCCACCATCAAGCCGGGAAGCGACGCCACTATGTCGGCGACGGACGCAGCGGGTGCTTCCGGGACCGGTCTCTCCTGTTCCAGACGCTCCTTCATCTCCATGAGCTTGCGCTCGAAATCGTCGGCCAGCTCGTTCCGGACCTCGTCGGTAACCTCGCCTTTGACCTCGCCGCGGACCTCCTCCCGCACCTCGTTCCGCAGCTCGCTACGAACTTCGGTCCTGACCTGGTCCCTGACCTCACCCTGGAGCTCTGCCCGCATCTCATCCCGCAGCGACGATGTATCGATATCGTCCAGGCCTGGTGCCGAGGCCAGCTCCTGCCGTAGGTCGCAGACCTCGGTGATATCCCGCCCGGTCACGAGGACGCCGACGATCTCCCCCTCCTTGATGAGCGGCCTCTCGGTCAGTGAGAGCACGGTCCGTCCGCCCTCTGGATCGGGGACCGAGACCTCCTGTTCGGCCTCCTTCCCCTTCCTGGCCCTGTCGAAACCCTCCTCGAAGCCCTTCCTCGAATCGGCCTCCAAGAGGCTGGAGAACTCCGTACCGGCCAGCTCCTCCGCCTTCCTTCCGGTGGACGAGGCAGCGGATAGGTTCATGTTCATCACCTTTCCATCCATGTCCAGGGTGATGAACGGTGAGTCGGCCCTCTCGAACAGCTCCCTGTACTGCTTCTCGCTCAGGGCGAGGGCGCGCTTGGTCTCGGCCAATGTCGTGACCTCGTCGATGGACAGTAGGACCTTCCTGTCGCCGGCCGGACCGAGAGGGATGTAGTCCATGTGGAAGTGCCTGTCCTTTCCGTCGGACCCTTTCATGGTCAGGTCGGCGACCTCCACGGGGCCGTCCTCCTTGAACGCCTTCTTCATGTTCCTGACCACATCCGCCTGCCTGTCTACCATGGGCGGGACCAGCTCCATGACCGCCCGCCCCATCAGGACCGATGCATCCTTCTGGTTCGCCATGCGCGCGAAGTTATCGTTCATGTAGACGACATTGAGTTCGCTGTCGACAACGACTATGGCCGACGGGATGGTGGAGTTGACGAGCTGGTTCAGCTCGTTCAGGTATCGTATCTCGGCGGCGGCCGTCTCCCTCTCGGAGACGTCCTCCATGAACAGCAGCCCGCCCTCGACCGTCTCATCCTTTGACATGAGCGGAACACCGCTGACCCGGACGGTCCGGGTATCGGGCTTTGAGTCGATGGGGACTACCTTGTCCATGAACGGTTTTCCGGCGGCCAACGCCTCGAGGTTGGCATCAAGTCCGGATACCTTCAACGGGGGCAGGTCGGCCGCTTTGCCGAAACCACCATCCTTGGGCTTCACGCCCTTTCCCAGGATGCCCAGCATCACGGGGTTGATGAACTCGATCTCGCCGCCGTTGTCGAACCTCAGTATCCCGAGGGGTGTGGCGCCGAGGATCTGCTCGTTGTACTCCTTGAGGTGCGATATCTCCCGCTGGGCCTGGTTCAGCTCGGTAACGTCCCTCATCACCCCGAGGATCGAAGGGGTTCCGTCGAGCACGACGGAGACCATGCTGACCTCGGCCTCCCTCTCGGCTCCCTTGCCGGTCAGGACCCCGATCTGGGACCTCTCGGCGGAGCCGATCGTCCTCAGCCGGGCCTCGATCGCCTTATCCACGGCCTCCCTTGAACCATCGACCACGATCTCCGCGAACGACGTGCCGACCATGGAGGACCTTTCCCGGCCCAGGAGGTCGGCGAGCCCCTGGTTCGCGAACCGGACCCGGCCGCTCTGGACCATGAAGATCCCGTCCACTGCCTTCTCCACCAGGACCTCGTATCGCTCCTCCGCCTCCTTCATCTTGGAATATACATCGGAATTGTTGAGCGCCAGTGCGGCCGCCTCGGCGATCTCCTGGCTCATCGGGCCGACAGCGCCCTCGAAGACGCCAGCCTTCTTGGACCCGAGGGCCAGTATCCCCTTCAGCTCGTCCCCGATCAACAGCGGTATCGAGATGTACGAGACCATGCCGTTCTCCTTGAACCTCTTCTCCACCGGGTCCAGGGCCTCCTCGTCCACCAGCGATTTAACCAGCGGGTCCCGGGCGTTCACGAACTCGGTGATCTGCAGAACGGAGTAGTCGATGACCTTTCCGACCTCCATCCCTGAGTCCTTCGGATCGGTCCCCATAACCACGAGGACGCCCTCCTCGCTGCCGGTCATGGTCAGCATCGATGCATCGGCGCCCATGGTCGAGCCGACCTTCTTCAGCAGGAGGTCGATGACCATGGCAGGCTCCAGGTTGGAGAGGATGGCCCTTTCGACCTCCTTGGCGGTGGCATGATAGGCCCCTTTCATGTGCTCCCGTTCCAGCTTCATCTGCAGGTTCAGTATATGGCCCGTCTTCCTTGAGAGGGCCTCCATGATCTCCTCGTCCAGCAGCTTCAGCTGCTTCTTGTCGATCATTAGCATGATGATCCCGGCGAGCTCCTCGCCGGATGAGAGGGGTATGACCTGGACCAGGTCGTCCTTCCCTGCCAGCGGGCCCAGGACCTTGAAGTCCTTGACCTCGTAGACGTGGGGATGGAGGTCCTGGACAACCTCCTTCAGCGGAAGGTCGCCGGCTCTGTAGGTGGAATCGATATCGAGCACTCCGGAACCGACCTTGTTGGTTCCGCGGACCCGAAGGTCTCCCGTGTCCTCGTCGACCAGCAGCAGAAGGGTCCTGATATCGCCGAAGTTCTCCTTCGACCAGTCCAGGATCGTGTCGCAGGCCTCCTTGGTCCCGGGGACCTTCTCCAGGTCGAACAGCAGGGAGTTGGAGCTCTCCATCTTCCTGCTGCGGTCGTGTTCCGCCTCGACCTTCTGCTCCAGGTCCCTGACCTTGGACTCGAGCTCCTCGATGGTCCTCTCGGACTCCTCGAGGACGCTGCTCTTGTCGTCGATCTCCTCCTCCAGCTTCTCGCCGTAGTCCCTGAGACGTTTCTGTAGCTCCAGCAGGTTGGTGGTGTCGACCACGGTCACCAGGTATCCGGAGAAGGCGTCGGAGGCGACCCTGTTCATCGTGAATACAGTGGGTACTGGATCGCCGTTGCGGTTGCTCAGACTGAGCTCGCCCCGCCAACGACCCGACCGGTCGGTCTCCTGGAACATCTGAGAGAGCTTCTCCACGCCGTGGTCCCCTGGTAGGATGCGTGAGAGTGACTTTCCGACCAGCTCGACCTGTTCGTAGTCAAGCATCTTCGATCCGGTGGTTGAGAACTTGCGGATCGCCCTGTCGGAATCGAGGAGTATGGTGGCGTCTCCGGTGTTCTCGAAGGCTGCCGTGAAGTCGAGTAACCTTCCCGAGTCGAGCTCGGTCTCCCCGAAGACGAAGAAGACAGTTGGCTCCCCCTTGGTGATGAAAGGGATCGAGATGACGGGAACGCCGGTCCCGTCCCCCTTCTTGAGGGAGCAGTGGAAAGGACTGAACCCGCTGGGCGGGTCCTTGAAGCTCTTGAACCCCTCCGAGCAGATGTCGGCGACCAGCCTGCCGTCGATGTCCACAGGCTCGAAACCGATGAGGTCTCCAAGGTATCTATTGGCCCATATGATCCGTCCCTCGTCGTCTGTGCTGAGGGCAGGCAGCCCCAGGAGGAGCGCGTCCTCCCTGAGCCTCTGGTTGACCAGCCCCTCGCCTGTCATGACCGTGTACGAGAGAACGGAGGAGGCATGCCTGATGTACTCGATCTGCTCAGGTGTCAGAAGGACCTCGTTGTAGAAGCCGAGGACGACGGCCCCTTCGAGCTCGCCGCTGGCCAGGAGAGGCAGGGTGAAGTCCCTGACCACGCCGTCCTCCATGGTGATCTGGTCGAACGGGTTCGTCGAGACCATGTCGCTGGGGCCTCGTATGATGATCTGACCCTGGTCGGACGGAACGGTGGGAGCATCATCGATGTCAGCCTCTGTCCCTTCGGGGCCATTCCCTTCCCCCTCCTCGGGATCAGGTTGGTTGTGAACGTATCTATCGACATAGCTGTCGAGATGGGAGAACCCCATGGGCAGGATGAGGCCCATCCTCTGGACCTCCTTCCCCTCGGTCCTCATGAACAGGAGCGAGAACTGCTTCAGGCGGGAGTTGAATATCACGATGGTCATGGAGTCGACGCCGAGGCTCTCGTGCAGGTCGTCGGCTATGAAGTTGAACAGGCTCTCCGTCTCCTCCCGCCGGAGGATCGACGCGATCCGGCCCAGCACCTCTCCGCCCTTGCTTCCGGTCCGTATCGATACGATGGCGCCGCGGGGGCTGTCGGTCGCCTCGTCGAAGAACTCCCTCCACTGGACGGGATAGACCTTGAGGGTACCCCCCTTGGGTATGATAGGCAGGTTGAAGTAGGCCTTGTTGGTGGTCTTGAACGCATCCGCCATGGCAGTGAGGACCTGCTGCCGGTCGGCCTCCGGGATCAACACCTCGAACGGCTTGCCCACGAGGTCCTCGATGCCGTAGCCAAGCTCAGTCACGTTCCTGTTGCACGCCCAGATGTTCCCGTCCTTGTTCAGTATGAGAAGGGCGTCAGAGGAGGTGTCCATGATCCCGTCCATGATGGTCTGTTCTTCCAGTTCTATTCCCCCTGGTCGACTTGCCCACGCCTCGGTCAAACTGCCGGAGCATAGGCTGACCCGTTAAGTGTCTATTAAGAGATATAATTTGTCATGGAAAGGAGGCTGGCCAGCCCGGTGCGGGATCAGCTGGTGAAGTTGGTGTCCTCCCACTTCGCCCGGATCCTCTTGAAGAAGAAGGGATCGATGGCGACCAGGTAGCCGGCGATGGCGATCAGGCCGAGTGGCGCCATGGTGGAGTACTTCTCGACCTCCAGGACGGTGATGAAGGCGGCGGCTATGTTCATTGGCAGGGCGCCGAGGATCACGAACAGCATCAGGACCCTGGCCTCCAGCATGTACTCGGCGGTCCTGAACCCGGTGAGATACGCCAGCACGAGGCCCATATGGAGGCTCGTGATGAAGATCATGGGAAAGGCGACCACGAAGGCGAACGGGTCCATGAAGAACACGGCGATACCGGCCGCCATGGGCAGGCTGACAAGGACGGTCAGCAGTGAATGGAGCTTCAGTTTGGCATAGATGACATCGGAAGGCCTCACCGGCGTCGTCTGCAGGAAGGTAAGACTGTCGGACGATGCGATCCAGTAGTAGATGAGCATGCCGAAGAAGCCCAGCATGATGGCGTAGAAGACCGGATCGAAGGTGATCTCCACCGAGATCGCCTCACCGATGAGGTCCAGTACGTACAGTGCACCCATGGGCAGGACGAGGGTGAACGCGATCTTAGATACGCCTCCGCTACGAGCGAGGTCTGTGAACTCCTTTGCGACGAGGATGCTGTCCCTGAAGAAGCTGAATCGCTCCGCCGTCTCGGGCAGGTTCGACTCATGGGTCGATTCCTTCGCCTCCCATCGTTCCCTCGATATGGCTATGGCCATGGTGGCGAACATCAGGATGTAGACGAAGGAGAGGAGGATGAACGCCAGGAACTCGATGTCGGCCACGGGATCGAAGTAGTGGTCCTGCAGTCCGACCGACGGGATGAAGTATGTGAGCGGGACCTCGAGGAAGAGGCCGAATCCGACCACGGTGAAGATGAGGCCGGCGATGGCTGCGGCGAGGCTGGTGGACCTTATGTTGGCCATGGCGATGGCGAAGCTCACGGCGAAGCCCAGGTTGAAGGTTATGAACATCGTCCCGGTCAGAACGAGGGTGTCCTTGACGGTGAGGATGCCGAACCCCGTCATTGCAGCCCCCAGAAGCCCGATACAGGCGGGCAGGAGCAGGATGGACGCGTAGAAGATGATGTCCTTGATGTAAGCGGAGAAGTACATCCGCCGGTACTCGAGCGGGAGGAAGTCGGGGGTGTTCATGAGCATCCTGACCTCGCCGAACCTCCTCTCGGCGATCTCGGGGCTCATGAAGGCGAACCCTCCGATGATCAATCCGTACATGAGGGCGCTGATATGAAGAAGGAGCATCAACGACTGGATGTCCGCCGCCTTGAAGAAGGCCTCCGACATGATTCCGATGAATAGCGCCGCGGCGCCTATCATGACGGGGAACATGGTGAAGTTGGAGCCTGAGTAGGAGACGTGCATGCGCCATTCCTCGCGCATCAGTGTCTTGATCAGCAGCAGCAACTTCATTCCTCCGGTGTCGTTACCCGCGGGCCTGTCCTCAGATCCCCTCAACGTAGCCGGCTTCCACGTTTCCGACCAGCCGCATGAAGACCTGTTCCAGGTTCTCGTTGGGGGCGATCCTCAGCTGGCCCATGGTTCCTGAGGCGATGACGGTGCCCCGGTTGATGATGGCCAGCTGGCTGCAGAGCTTCTCGGCGATCTCTAGGATGTGTGTGCACATGAAGATCGTCCCGCCCCTCCGGATGTACTCGGCCAGGTATACCCTCAGCTTGCGCTGGAAGATCGGATCGAGGTTGATGAAGGGCTCGTCGAGGAAGAGAAGCGGGGAGTCGGGCATCATGGTCGCCGCCAGCATCACCTTCTGCCTCATCCCCTTGGAAAGGTCCTTGCACAGGGTGTTCCGCTTCTCCACTATCTTGAAGAACTCCAGCCACTTCTCCACCCGTTCCTCGATGTTGTCCAGCTCGCGTACCTTTGCAACGAAGTAGAGGAACTCCTCGGCGGTGAGGAAGCTGGGCGGGGATTCGGACTCGGGCATGATGGCGATCTGGTTCTTGATGGTGAACGGCTTCTCCTCGATATCGAGGCCGAAGATGCTGGCCGCCCCTGCCGAGGGTGGGATCTGGCATGTGAGTATCTTGAGAAGGGTGCTCTTGCCGGCACCGTTCGGTCCGCAGAACCCGAAGAAGGTGCCCTGCTGGATATCGAGGTTGACACCGTTGAGCGCGGTAAAATCTCCGAACTTCTTGTAGACGTTCATGGCGACGATGGCCGACATGCTGGTTCAATCGTGAAGGGTATATAAAAAAGCTATGGAAATCGCATTCGAGCCAGCATGTGGAACGGGCCGTTTTCCGGTCGATAACACACAGGGTCCAGATCGATCTAAACCGGCCTGAAACCGCCCTGGAAGGGATCTTGGGCAGGTTCATTGCCGAAGGTCCGTCGATCCTTCAAGATCGAATATCGGGTAAAAACAGCCTCCGTCGATCGCCGAATTCAACGAATCCGGCCTGAATCGGCCCTCTGGCCCGGTTTTCGACCCCTCCTCGGGATGCCTGGCCACCAGACCTTCATTTCGACTGGAGTAACGCCGGAACCTCGCCACTTTTATATAAAGGAAGGACGTTCTAATCAATGTATGAAACGGCTGGTCCTTTGCGTGGACAGGGATAACGACTTCGGTTTCAAGTCAGCCGTTGAAACGCCGATTGTCGGAAGGAGGGCGAACCTCAAGGCTGCGAACAGCCTTGCGCTCGTCGATCCGGAGGATTCCGATGTCAACACCCTGTTCGCCGCCATCAAGGAGTACGATCAGCTGAAGGAGGAGGGGGAGAAGGTCTCCATCGCCACCATATGCGGCGACCAGAAGGTCGGGCGGATCTCCGACGAGAAGATCGGGAAGGAGGTCGAGGAGGTCCTGGAGAGGCTGAAGCCCGACAGCATCATCCTGGTGGACGACGGGGCCGAGGACGAGGCGATCCTTCCGATAATCAGCTCACGGGTGAAGATAGACCGTCGGGTCCGGGTGACGGTCAAGCAGAGCACGAACATCGAGTCGTTCTACTACATCATCAAGAAGATCCTGTTCGAGGAGAAGAGCAGGAAGCGGATCATGATCCCCCTGGCCGCCGTCTGTCTGTTGTGGTCGTTGTCGGCCTTCATGGGCAGGCCGGACCTCGGCCTGGCAGGGATCGTGTTCGTTCTGGGAGTATCGTTCCTGATCTGGGCCTATCACCTGGAGGAGATGGTCACAAATCTCGGAAAGGATATGCGGGAGGCGGTCAAGACCGGCAACGTCTCGGTCTATCTGTACATATTATCGGTCATTATCGTGATATTCGGCATCGTGATCGGGTACACCCAGAGCTCGGGGGAACCGACCCCCGAGAAGGTCGTGATCCAGTTCATCAGGGGCAGCATCTGGGTCTTCCTTGTGGGAACCTGGCTTTCGTTGTTCTCAAAGGCCCTCGACGATTACTACAAGCACAACAAGACCGACTGGTCGCTCTGGCCGGCGACGTTCGGACTGATATCACTGTACTTCATGATCCTCGGATCGCTGACGTTCTTCGAGTACGTCAGGCAGATCAAGGGCGACGACGCCCTGGTGAGCATACTGGTTCACATGCTGCTCGCAGGGATCGCGGCCTTCGTGGGGATCGTATCATACGGCTACCTGAGGGAGAGGGTGATCTCCTCGAAGTCGGTGGACGAATGGAGACTCTGAGGCTGTTCAATGGACCTTGAGGACCTGGCGCTCCAGCTCTTATCGACGACCAATGCAAAGGGTACCCCCAGGTCCAGGACGACTGTGCTTAAAGAGCTCTCAAAACACGTTGATAAGGCGTTCGCGGAGGCCCTGCTCGTCGAGATGGAGGCGGCCTCGGAGCTGATCGCCGCAAGCGTCGACGAGGAGAAGCCGGGGCTGGAATATGACCATGAGGGAATCGACCCCGAGGTCCTGGCACTGGTCCGTCCTGTGAGGACGGATATCAGCGCCGGAACGGCTGGAATGGGGTGCCGGGGGGAGGGGGACCTTCTCGTGCACCGCCTGATCGCCGACATAGTCGGTGAGCAGGGAGCCGTGGTCGGGGTCGAGGCACAGGACGACGGCGGTGCTGTGGCATCCGAACAGGGCACCATAGTGATCTCAGTGGACGGCGTCCATTCCCGACTCAGCGCGTTCCCGTTCCTTGCAGGTTTCTACGTGGCACAGGCTGCGATGAGGGATACGCTGGTCATGGGAGCAAGACCGCTGGCGTTGTTAGCTGACGTACATCTCGGGGACGACGGCGATGTGGCCAAGGTCTTCGAGTTCACGGCGGGCATCACGAGCCTCTCTGACATCTTCAACGTTCCCCTGGTAGCAGGAAGCACCCTGAGGATCGGCGGCGATCTGGTCAAGGGTAGCAGGCTGAGCGGCGCAGTCGGCGCCGTGGGCCTGGTGCCGGGCAGCGAAGGAGGGAGGCCTCTGAGGCGGTCGGCCATCAAAGCAGGGGATTCGGTCCTGCTCACTGTCGGAAGCGGCGGAGGCACCATAGCGACCACGGCGATCTTCAACCGGCGGGCCGAGGTCCTGGAACGCACCCTGAACGTGGACTTCCTGAGGGCGGCTTACGCCGTTCTGAACTCGAAGCATGCTGTTGATGTTCACACGATGTCGGACATCACCAACGGCGGGGTTCGGGGCGACATGCTCGATCTCGCCGACGCGTCAGGCCTGGGTCTGCTTCTCTCCAACGAAATGCTCCTCAGGAGCGTTGATCCCGAGGTCCGAACGATGCTGGAGGAGCTCGATATAGATCCGCTGGGGGTGTCGACCGATTCCCTGATGATCGTTGCGCCTCCCGCTGCGATTCGGAACATCTCGCAGCTTCTGGACGGGATCGGCATCACGTCGCTCATCGTCGGCGAGGTGACCTCGACGCCGGGAGCAAGGATGCTCAAGGACGGAAGGACCATGGGGCTCGAGCGGCAGTTCAGGGAGTCGCCCTACACCCCCGTGAAGAAGGTCGTCGCCGTGGAGACCGCCGACCTCAAGGCCCTGAAGGGCGGACTCGAGAAGGGGGCGCTGGAGGCGATGTTCAAGAAGGAGAGGCTCAAGCGGATCCTGGGTGATGACGTTGGAGCTTGATGGATGGCTCCCTGTATACGGCCAGATCGAGGAGGATTTCGGTTACTCGAGGGAAAGGGAGAGGGAGGCCGGTCTGAGACTGGTGGAGCTCCTTGTGGCGAACGATCTCTACGATGCAGGTCCCGTGCTGGACCGGCTTGACCTTCTCATCCGGGGATCGACCGTGGTCGTCGTTGGCGGGGCCGTCGGGGAGCTCGACGACGATCATACCAGGATCATCAGGGAGGCGGGGGCCGTGATCTCCGCCGACGGTGCCACGACAGGTCTGCGGGCGCAGGAGTTGGTACCGGACATCATAGTTACCGACCTTGACGGACCGGTCGAGGACCAGCTGAGGGCCGGAGCCGCCGGTGCGGTCCTTGTGGTGCACGCTCACGGGGACAACGTTCCCGCCCTGCAACGCTGGGTGCCCGAGATGAGGCCGCCCATACTGGGCACCACCCAGATAGACCCTCCGGAAGGCCTCTTCAACTTCGGAGGGTTCACCGACGGGGACCGGGCAGTTATGATGGCAGAGGAGCTGGGAGCGGAGGTGATCGTGCTCATCGGTTTCGATTTCTCCGCGCCGGGGGTCCATTCCTATCATACTGACGATGACCTTAAGGCCCGAAAGCTGGCCTGGGCCCAGAGGCTCATCGCCATGGTCGACACCGAGATCCGCTTCCTCTGAGACATCTCTTTATACCATCGTAAGTTTCCGTTATAGTGGCCGCTATCGGAAGCAGGCCAACATAGATGGAGAAGCACAATGAGGGCGCTCATCGAGATCTCCGGAGAACAGAAGGGCATGGCCAGGGCCGAGGTCGAGAGTGTAATTGAGATGCTCGACCTGTCCGGAACGGCGACCGGGATCGGGGAAAGGTACCTTCTCTTCGAGGATGCGGACCGGGGGATATCGGAGCTGGGAGGTCGTCTGGGCCTGTCCCACAGGATAATGGAGGTCCTCTGGAACGGCAGTGGCGTCGATGACCTGCTGAAGGAGGATGGGAGATCGCTCGACATTGCGCGGACCATCGGCGACGGACCGTTCTACATCCGGGTGAAGCTGGGTGATGGCTCGACCGCGGTCCAGCGATCGGATATCATCGAACACCTGGGCGAGATGGTCGACGCCCCCGACTCCGCCGAGCGGCCGGCCACCGTGATCAGGGTGTTCGAGGAGGACGGGCTTTGGCTCTGCAGGGTCGTTTCGGAGATAGGACGAAAGGACGCCCGCGACAGGAGGGTGGGGAACAGGCCGTTCTTCGCCCCCATTTCCATCGAACCGAAGTACGTACGGGCCATGCTGAACCTGGCCCGGGTGAGGGAGGGGGGATCCATCCTGGACCCTTTCTGCGGGACAGGAGGGGTCCTCATAGAAGGTGCTTCCATGGGCATGAGCACTTACGGGATAGATATTCTCGACCAGATGGTGGAGGGTGCCAGGACGAACCTCGCCCACTTCGGCCTGGAAGGGGAGGTCGCCAGGGGCGACGCGGGCTCCGTTAGAGAGGTCTTCCCGACGATCGGGGAGGGGGGGTTGGACGCAGTGGTCACCGATCCGCCCTATGGAAGGGCGACGACGGTGGGGGGAGAGACGACGTCGGACCTTATCGAACGGGCAGTGTCGGGATTCTCACCCCTCCTCAAGCCGGAGGGCAGGGTGGTCATGGTGCTTCCGGACCTTGCCCTGGCACACTCCGTCAACGGCTACAAGCTGGTCGAGAGCCATCCGCTCCGCGTGCACAGGTCGTTGACCAGGAACTTCTGCATCTTCGAAAGGCGTTGACCCGACCCCGAAGGGGCCATAGGGCCCCGGCTCGGGGAAATCCATTTATTGTAAGGCCGAGTATACTGGCCCGATGAACGTGCTCTGCCTCGAGTGCGGGGAGGTGTTCGAGGACCTCGGCGACTCGCAATATGCGATATGTCCCGGATGCGGAAGGGAGGTGCGGTCCAGGGGCTGGTCGGGAAGGAGGCCCGAGGCAAGGGTGCCGGGACCTTCGGAACGCCAGTATCATGGTCCACCGCAGGATCATACTCCGCCGGGTCGATACCATCCTCCACCGGAGTACCGTCCGTCAGGTCCCGGATATCATCAGGGACCGCCGGATCACGGTCCGATGAGGCAGCCGCTGTACGGCCCGGGTCCAGGACAGGTCCCGCCCGACAGATATCTCGACCCGA
>JANQNJ010000016.1 GCA_028279645.1 Thermoplasmatota archaeon | reverse complement strand
GGATCCCGATCCGATTGAGGTCCGGGGAGATCTCCGAGATGAGCATGGCCGAGATCAACGAACTGATCGCCGAAGGGACCAGGGGTTATCCGGACGGAGGCCTGCCGCTTCCGCCCATGCTCAGCAAGCGTATCAAGTTCCGAGGATGATCGGTCCCCATGCAGGGACCAATTCGGGGTGATAAGATAGCAGACGATTCAAGGGAGCGGGATATCCGATTGTACGTCTTCGAGTTCCAGCAGGACGATCCGAGGAAGTGCACGGCATCGAAGCTCTCGCGTTTCAACCTTGCCAGGTCCTCCCGTCCCAAGGACCTCAGGACGTTCAGGGGCATTGTGCTCAATCCGTTCTCGAAGGTCACCCTGTCCAGGGAGGATGCGGAGTCCATGACCAGACACGGTCTTGGAGCTCCCGATTGCTCGTGGAAGAAGGCGGAGGATGTCTTCAAGAAGCTCAGGCCCAAGGTCCCGAGGAGGCTGCCATTGACCGTGGCAGCCAATCCTGTCAACTACGGGCGCCTCGGCCAGCTCTCCACCGTGGAGGCCTTCGCCACGGCCCTGGTCGTCATGGGGTACATCGACCAGGCGGAGAAGATCATGTCGAAGTTCAAGTGGGGGCCGAACTTCCTGGTCCTCAATCGGGAGCCGCTCGAGGAATACGGGAAGGCCAGGAACGATGGGGAGATGAGGAAGGCGGAGGAGCTCTTCTTCTGAGCGAGAGCAAGCGAAAAGTGCGCGCTAAATCAGTTATGTTTTAATATGCGGTCGCCGAATAAACGAACGATGACCGACGATACCTGCGATGTGTCCGGATGCTCGAACGAACCGGTGAGATCGCTCCCTTCGTCCAGGGTGAGCAAGTATCTCGAGGTCCCCACCGGAGGAGGCAAGGGTAGACGGGGTTCCAAGGGGAAAAAGCGCGTCCATCTCTGCCAGGACCACTACAAGGAGTACAAGAAGTCGGCGAAGAAGGATAGGGAAATCGAACGCCTCGGTTGGTAGTGAAGACCGTCCCTTCCGTAGTTATCCCTCAATGACGATAGACCCAGCTTTAGCTCTGCAGGATCAAGAAAAGGGTCATGCCGTGGACCATCAGGTGACATCGACCGCGAATCGAAGGAGGGCGGCGATACCCCCGAAGGTCCTCAGGAGGGCGGTCCCCTCCTCGGAGTCGGTTGAGAGGAGCTCGAAGTTCGCACCGCTCTGCTCGGCCATCTTAACGATCTCGTCGATGGGGTCGATCTCGGTCGTGATCAGATCCCCACTGCAAGATGGACACTTCGTAGGGGGCGTGGTCGAGGCGTTCATGAAGCCGCAGGACCCGCAGTTGACCGCGGTCATCGTGGATGGCAGCGCTTCCGACAGCATCACGATATCCACCGCGCCCATGCTCAGGGCGGTCTTGACGTTCCGGTAGCCGTAGGTCGCCAGTCCGTTGGTCTTGATGATCTCCCGCATCATCCTGTCCATCAGCTTCTTCTCCCGGACGATCTGGAGATCGGAGAGGGCGTCGGAAGCGTTCTGCACCAGCTCCCTCAGGCCGGACTCATCGGTGTATCCGGTGTCGAATGTGTCGATGATGATCTTCTTCAGCTCGTGGTGGAGGTACTCCTTCTCCGCGAAGAAGACCTTGGTTGCGCCAGGACCTCCTATCACGAGGCCCTTGATCTCTGGCAGGTCGAGGAAGGCCTCGTTGGCCACCTCGCCGACCTTCTTGAAATAATCATGGGCAGCGATCTCGATCAGGCGCTCGAACCTGCGCTGGCTCTGTCCGCCCCGGCCGTGCTTGCTTGGCACCCTGGACTGCATGTTCTTGATGATCTGGATCCGGCTGCCCTTGAGGACGCCTATGGTGGCCTCGCTGCGGTCGACGACGATCAGGCCGTAGGACTCCTTGACATCGAGCATCCCCTCCAGGGGCTCGAGGAAGAACTGTGAATCGCACCGGTAGAGGAAGGGCGTGAACGGTTCCGGAGGTTCCACGGCGAACTGGACCATCTCGGTCTGGTCACCCGCAGCGCTCTTGTGCCCCACGAAGAAGACTATGCCGTTCTCGGGGATCGATTTCATGAACTTCAGGCGGCTCATTATCGATTCGATGGCGGCCATCACGTTCTTCCTGGTCCCCTTGGACTTGATATTGGACGATTGGGAGTACTCGTTCCTGAGGTAGGCGGCAGCGTCGGAGACCTGCCTTGTCGGAGGGATGTAGAGGGAGATGAGCTCCGTGGCCCGGCCCTTTACGCTCCTCAGCTCCTCGATCTGCTTCTTGAACTCGTACCTGGCTAGCTTCTCGTCCATTCGATATCACGGCCTCCTACGGAGGGGGGGATATATTACATTTGCCATGTACTGGCCCCCCTCCACGGGCAATCGTCAACTTTTATATATGGGCTCTATCATAGTAGCAGACGGTGAACCTTATATGAAGGCCAGCATACGACTTCTTCTGCTGAGCATTACGATCGCAGCGTTGATATTCGCCCTGCCCGGCAACGTGAACGCCGGAGAGGGGATGGTAGAGCTCTATGGTGATGTATACCAGTCCATCGGTAACTCCACCGGCGGACACTCGGATATCTGGGTGGGTATCTACATAGATACCAACAACGACGGTGAGTACAGAGTGGAGGAGATGTACGACACCAACAACACCAACTTCAAGCCTTCCACCGTCCAGTGGGAAAACGGCACCTACTCCCTGCTCCTTCAGGACGGGGACGACGGCTGGCAGCGAGGCGACAACTACGTGATCGTCGTGAACGGCTCGAGCTGGGAGGACCAGGGCGGGGTCCACACCGACGAGTACGCTCCCGTCCGCAACCGGACCCACGAGAAGGACTCCGTTTCGGAGGAGTACCAGATCCCGAGCTCGCCTGCGGTGACCGAGGAGAACATCGACATCCAGACGAGGTTCGTCGGGTTCGTCATCAACGAGGTCGTCTTCGACAACGACGGGACAGATGACGACGAATGGATCGAGATCCACAACCCGACATCGTATCCGAAGAACATGGATTACTGGAACCTGAACAATAACGATTCCACCAGCTACGATCTCGAGGATATACCGAACGTACCCGCGGGTGCATACGTCGTGGTTCATTGGTCGCTGGGAGTGTCCGACACCAACTTCGGGGACAGCCAGGCCAATGCCCTTCATATCTACACCCAGACGGAGGACGCATGGGGCAACAACGAGGACCAGGTCTCGCTATACGATGACTGGGACAAGATCGTCGACCACGTCGCCTACGTCACCGATGGCTTCTACGATTCCTCGGAGGATGATTGGGACGCGGTCCAGGCGGGGATATGGAACTCCGACAGCTACGTCGATGCCACCCAGCTGACCCCCGATGATTCCATCGGCCTGAAGCCGAACGCGGCCGACTCGAACTCGCCGCTGGACTGGACGATCTACACCGGTCCGTCCCAGGGCGAGACGAACGACAACGGGACCGAGATCCCGGAGTTCCCGTTCATTCCGGCACTGCTCGGAACGTTCCTCCTGATCTTCGTCATCAGGAGGAGAAGGACCCTTGGTCACTGAGCCCCCCTTGAGAGGGATCGGCGTCAAGCGGCCTTCGGTGCAGGGAAGCGGCCCCTGAGAGAAAGGAGCGAACGAGGATGAAGGAAAAAAGAAGCATCTCGAGCTTCGATCTCTCCCAGCTCGCGACCGAACTGGGGTCGCTGCGCGATCACTACGTCGAGAAGATCTACGGCCCCGGGCCGGGCGAGCTCCTGTTGCGTTTCAACCGGCCGGGAGAGGCGAAGAAGCGGCTCTATGCCGACCTCAGCAGGTTCATCTGTCTCACCGACAGGGAGGTCCAGGTGCCGAGAGATCCGAACGGGTTCATCAGGCTCCTCAGGAAACGGATCAGCAACGGTTCCGTAACCGCAGTGGAGCAGCACGGCTTCGACAGGGTCCTTGTGATCACGATCAAGAAGGATGTGGAGTACAAGCTTGTTCTGGAGATGTTCAGGAAGGGGAACGCCATCCTGATGTCGGAAGGAAGGATAATCCATTCCATGCGGCAGGAGAGGGCGAAGGACCGCTGGATCGCGGGGGGTAAGGATTATCGATTCCCGGAGTCCGTCGATCCCAGGGAACTGGATGAGAACGGTATAGTGGAGGTTCTGAAAGGTTCCGAGAAGGACCTCGTTCGAGCGCTGGCCATCGACCTGAACATAGGCGGCACCTACGCCGAGGAGATCGTCAGCAGGGTGGGGATCGGGAAGAAGAGGCCTGCAGAGGAGCTGGATGAAGGCGAGATCGGCAGGGTACTCGAAGAGGTGAGGTCCGTCCTGGAATGTCTCGATCACCCCGAGCCCATGGTGGTCGTCAAGGAGGGGGAGATGGTCGATGTGATCCCGTTCCCGCTTTCGATGTACGAGGATCTGGAGAGGACGGCCTTCGACTCCATGAACCTCGCCGTAGAGGAGTTCTTCATGGGGGAGAGAGAGGTGGCGGAGGAGGTAAAGGCCCCGGAGGGTCCTGGACCGGTGCAGGAGACTGGTGCCGATCCCATCGTGGAGATGGAGGAGAGGTTGAATGCCGAGTGGGCGGGTAGGATCCGTCAGCAGGAGGACGCCATAGCCCGCTATGACGAGGAGGATGCCGCGAGCTCTGAGGTGGGCGAACTCATCTATCTCCATTACGAGGAGTGCTCCACGGCAATAGAGACGGTGAAGGAGCTGATGGGCTCCGGTGACTGGGGATCGCTCCAACGCGAGGTCGACGACCTCATAACGCTCAACGAGGGGAGAGGCAGTTTCACGATCAAGGTCGAGAAGGAGGGAGAGACCAGGCAGATAACGCTCGATGCCACACGGACCATCGATGCCAACGCCGCCGACCACTACGAAAGGTCCAAGAAGGCCAGGTCAAAGGCCGATGGTGCAAGGAAGGCCCTGGAAAGGACGATGACCGAGCTTGAGACCCTGAAGAAAAGGAAGATCAAGGCGCTGGAAAGGTCCGGCAAGATGGAGGCAGTCGAGGACGAAAAGGGCGCGATCCCCAAAGGACCGTTCAAGACACGGTTCTGGTTCGAGAGGCATAGATGGTGCATCTCGACCAACGGGTTCCTCCTCCTGGCTGGCAGGGACGCCAAGGGGAACGAGCTGCTGGTCAAGAGGCATCTAAAACCCAAGGACCGCTACGCCCATGCCGATATTCACGGGGCTCCGAGCGCAGTACTGAAGAGGACGGTGGAAGGAGGCGACCTCGATCCGCCGGCCATGGAGGATCCGGACGATCAGGATCTGGAGGAGGCCTGCGCAATGAGCGCAGTTTATTCCAAGGCCTGGAGCTCAAGGATCGGCGGGATACCCGGTTATTGGGTCCTGCCCGAGCAGGTCTCGAAGACGCCCCAGAGCGGAGAGTTCCTCCCGAAAGGATCGTTCGTGGTAAGGGGTAAGAGGAACTACCAGCACAAGCTCCCGATCAGGCTGGCCGTTGGCGTGGTGGAGATCAGGGGAGAGAGAAGATTGATGGGAGGACCGATCTCCGCCGTCAGGCAATGGTGCGACAAGGTGGTGGAGCTGGAACCCGGCGACACCCGGAAGGAGGTCTACGCGGCCCGGCTTGCCAAACGGTTCTCGGTCACCCAGGAGGAGGCGGTCAGGGTACTCCCGGGTAACGTACGGGAGATAGCCTGATCAGGCGGTGGCAAGATGGTCCTTGTCGGCTTCGACGATACCGATTCATCCAGCGGGATGTGCACGACCTTCCTGTGCCTTGAGGTCCTTTCCAGCCTTCCGGATGGAATCGATCTTATCGGCCTTCCGAGACTTGTCAGATTGAATCCCAACGTACCGTGGAAGACCAGAGGGAACGGAGCGGTATCCTTCGAGGCGGGCCGCGGGGCGGGGGAACCGGTCAAGGTCGGTGAATGGAACGGGATGGATGTGCTATCGTTCCCCGAAGGAGGACCGGTCGACGATGTCGAGCTCCTGATAGAACATCTCGAGGACGCCATCGAGCGACGCGCGATGATGGCGGACGAACGGACCGAGCCCGGCCTCATGGTCTCTGACGACCGGCCCCCCGAGGAGCTTTATTGGAGGGGCGTTCGGGCAATTGTACACAGGGATGAGCTTTCTGATGCCAATGATAAGGCGATCCTATCGAGGGGATGGAAGGACGGCAGAGGCCTTATCGGAGCGGTTTGTGCGACTGCCTGGCCAGGCGAGGCCGGAGATCATACCTACGAGGCGATCGCCTACAGGAGCGAGGGAAACTGGGGGACGGAACGGACCCCAGTGGTGGATCGGGTCCTTCGGCTTGACGACATGTTCCCGTCGACGTTCAACAATCACGATCACGAGGAGGGGAAGCCCATCATCTATCCGAACTCGCCCTGCCCCGTTCTGTTCGGGATAAGGGGAGAGGACCTGGATGAGCTCCAAGAGGCGAGGAGGTTCATGTCCGAGGAGGGTGAGCGGCCAGGTGGATGGCTTCTCTATCTTACCAATCAGGGCACCGACGATCACATCCAGGAGGCGGCCTCGATCGAGGCCATGGAACCCTTCGGTTCGTACCGGATCGGAGGCAAGGTCTCGAAAGGACCCCGGACCATCGAAGGGGGCCATGTCCTCTTCTCGGTCGGGGATGATGAGGGCGGCTCGCTGGAGGTGGCGGCCTACGAACCGACCAAGGGGTTCAGGAGGATCGTCCGTCGACTTAGGACCGGGGACATGGTCGAGATCTACGGCAGCATGCGTCCGGAACCCGCAACCTTCAACCTCGAGAAGCTCCGGGTCGTCGAGCTGTTCGATAGTTATATCAAGGTAGAGAACCCTACCTGTCCGTCCTGTGAAAAACACATGAAGTCCAGAGGGAAGGGGAGCGGATTCAAGTGCATTCTCTGCGGTGAAACGGCTACCGAGGAGCAGTGCGTATTCGCTCCAGAACACAGAGGGCTCACACCAGGCTTCTATGAGGCCTGCCCATCGGCGCACAGGCATCTACACCGACCACTCAAGAGGATGGGACATGGGTATCGACAATGCCTTGGAGGGACCAACAGAGTACTCTAGCTATTTCTCTAATCTGGAATCCGATGTCAACAAGGCATACAGGATCGCCGAGGACTGCAGGTCCCTGGGCAAGGATATCTCCGACGAGGTAGAGATACCTCTGGCCAAGGACCTGGCCGACAGGGTCGAGAAGCTCGTCGGCCCCGCTGGCATCTCGGAGTATATCAGGGAGATGCTCAAGGACAACAACAGGGAGATGGCGTCGATCAAGACAGCGCTTGAGGTGGCCAGGAGGTCCAAGGGGGGCAAGGAGGATGCCATCGACCAGGCGATACGGACAGGTCTGGCAATTCTTACCGAGGGGATCCTCGTCGCACCTCTGGAAGGTATTGCCTCCGTCTACCTCGGCAAGAACAATGATGGCAGCGACTACGTCGGGATCAAGTTCGCCGGACCGATACGCTCGGCAGGCGGAACCGCCCAGGCCCTTAGCGTCCTCATCGCCGACGCCGTCAGGCAGGAGATGGGGATCGGAAGGTTCAACGCCACCACAGATGAGATCAAGCGGTACCAGGAGGCGATCCCGCTCTACAAGCGTCTGAGAAACCTCCAGTACCTGCCATCGAACCAGGAGATCGAACTGATCGTGAAGAACTGCCCCGTCTGCATCGACGGCGAACCGACCGAGAAGCAGGAGGTCGGGGGGCAGAGGGACCTTCCACGAGTGGAGACAAACAGGGTCCGAGGTGGCGCGTGCCTCGTCCTTGCCGAGGGAATGGCCCTCAAAGCGAACAAGATCCTCCGAAACGTACAATCGATGGAGATGGAGGGCTGGGATTGGCTCAGCTCCCTTACAGGGCTGACCTCGAAGAAGAAGGGGCTCAGCTCCAAGGAGGGGAGCGACAAGTACATCAAGGACCTGATCGTCGGACGGCCGGTCTTCTCCCACCCCGCCAAGAAGGGTGGATTCCGGTTGAGGTACGGCAGGGCCCGTTCCACCGGCCTCGCTGCCCTTGCGATCCATCCCGCTACCATGATACTTCTCGATGACTTCCTCGCCATCGGCACCCAGATGAAGATCGAGCTTCCGGGGAAGGCGTGCGCGGTCACGCCATGCGACTCGCTGGGCGCACCGATAGTGCTCCTCCGGGACGGCACCCTCATGAGCGTTCCCGACATGGAGACGGCGCGTACGGTCAAGCACAAGGTCAAGGAGATCATCGACCTCGGAGAGATCCTGGTCCCCTTCGGAGAGTTCCTGGAGAACAACCATCCGCTGTTGCCCGGCGCCTACTGCGAGGAATGGTGGGCGCACCAGTACGCCGAGACCAACGGAAAGAGCTACGAGGAAGCGCTGAAGCTCGGACGGGAGATCGACGAGAGAGGGGCGATCGCGATATCGGAGGAGCTGGGCATCCCGCTCCATCCCAGGTTCGGCCTGTTCTGGAACGACCTCACGGAGGAGCAGAAGGACGGGCTGAGGACGAAGATCGCCGACCACGGAAGGATAGGAGAGGGAGGATGGACAGGTCTCGCGCTCAGCCTCCCTAAGGACGAGGAGACGAAGAGATCACTAGTGGAGCTGGGACTGCCCCACAGGATCATCGAGAACGAGATCGTGGTGGAGGGGAACATCCAAGGGTTGCTCAGGCCCCTGGGTCTTTCCTGGAACGGCCCCAGCCCCGAAGATGGCCCCATCGAGGTCCGCAACGACATGAACATCGCAGATTTCGGGATAACCGGAGGGGCGGTCAAGGGGGGTGGCGGGGCTCCAAACAGTTCCGGCATAGTCCAGGCGGACCCCGTCATGATCATGCCCAAGGCGAGGACCAGGATAGGCGGAAGGATGGGTCGGCCCGAGAAGGCGAACGAGAGGAAGATGAAGCCGCCGGTGCACTCGCTGTTCCCCATCGGGACCATGGGCGGTATGCAGCGCCTGGTCAAGAAGGCGGCGAACAACGGCGACATACAGATCGAGATGGGCGGCCGCCGCTGCGTCTCGTGTCGCTCCGTTGGACAATCGGTCAAGTGCGCCTGCGGCGGGAATACAGTTTACTTACGACCGCAGAAGGTCAACTTCAATCTAAAAGAAGCCCTTGACAGGGTCAGGACGAACATAAACGAGGTCAGTTTGGCCGACATGAAGGGCGTCAAGGGCCTGATCTCGGAGATGAAGATCCCGGAGCCCCTGGAGAAGGGGTTCCTCAGGGCGAAGCACGACGTCTTCGTCAACAAGGACGGCACCATCAGGTTCGAGCACATGGACGTCCCGCTCACCCACTTCAGACCCAGCGAGATAGGCACCTCTGTCGAGGTCCTGAGAGAGCTGGGATACGAGAAGGACTGGAAGGGCGAGGACCTCGTTTCCGACGACCAGATATGCGAGATCATGGTCCAGGACTTCATCGCCCCCAAGGTCGCCGGCCAGTACATGGTCAGGGTGGCCAAGTTCGTCGACGACCTCCTCAAGGAGTTCTACGGACAGGAGCGCTTCTACAACGCCGAGAGGATGGAGGACCTGGTCGGACATTTGATCGTGGGATTGGCGCCACACACATCCGGCGGGGTCCTCGGCCGGATAATCGGATACACCGACACCCAGGCCGGCTTCGCCCACCCGTTCTACCACGCCGCAAAGCGCCGCAACTGCGACGGCGACGCCGACTCGATAATGCTCCTGATGGACGGCCTCCTCAACTTCTCAAAGCTCTACCTCCCGTCATCGAGAGGCGGACAGATGGACGCTCCCCTCGTCCTCCCGATCATGATCGATCCCTCCGAGATCGACAAGGAGGCCCACAACATCGACACCCTCTCAGTCTACCCG
>JANQNJ010000147.1 GCA_028279645.1 Thermoplasmatota archaeon | reverse complement strand
TTGCTCTCAATAAGTTTAAATCCGTTAGCTTCAAACAGACGTTTATCTGCCAACCATGAACCATCACTAGCTTCATGTACCACTGCAAGGACTGCGATTACATCGGAGCGTTCGTCATCGAGCGGGATGTACCGACCGACGCTAACGATGACCGTCGATAGGGTCCTGACAGTATCCTGCACTCGACCAAATCCCTTAAATAGACCATCGTTTTTACTCAAATCGGGATTCATATGGACGGATACTACGGCGATAACGAGGAGACCATCGGCATCTCCGTCTCCAATGACGCACCTCCCCGTCAGGAGGCTCTTGACGACGTCATGACGGATTATTACGACAAGGGCGGGGTGACATCGATCATCTCCCTGAAGATCGATACCAAGTACGCCACGGGTCTTGCTGCCCTTATCTCCGACATCGAGAACGTGATGGACGTCTTCCTAGTGACCGGCGATACCGACATCCTGGTGAAGGCCGAGTTCCAGTCCTACAAATCGCTGAAGGACTTCCTCCTGAACACCCTCGGCAACATCGACGGTGTGAAGGAGATAAAGACCATGATGGTGGTCACCACCTTCAAGGAGAACGGCTCCAAGATCAAGCAGGAATGAGCTCCTCCCATACCTTCGGCTGCATCAGATCATATTTTCCTAGATCGTAGCAGTTCAGTAGGCCGAACGTCATCCTTGAGTGTTGAACGGGACGTCGAACCCGGACCCGAACACCTCCACCACCGCCGTACCCTTGGCCCACACGTCGGAGTAATCACCCACCGGTGTGTGGGTGACCGTGACCACGACCTCGATGAACGACGTTCCGCTTGAATCGATCTCGAACTCCTTCTCGATGCTTAGCGGCCCGAGCTTCTTGGAGCCGACATAGACGTCGCCCGTGATCTCTGTAAGGGTGCCTCCAAGGATGTTCGGATTGTCGACATATATGCTAAGTCTGAACTCGTTCGCCCTGGACGATCCCAGCCACTCGATCTCTGCAACATCGATGGTCGGGTCCTTGAGCGTGGCGATGATCCCGCCCACAATAAGCAGTGCCAGTACGAAGATGATCAGAAGCCCCTTTACCCACCCCTTCTGGAAGAAGCCAGGCTTCGACGCCTCCTGAGCCGGCACCGGCGGTTCAGCAGCATCGTTCGTTCCGTCGGACATGAACGTACAATGGACCGTGCACGATTAATATCTTCCCCTACCCGCCTCGGAAACTTAATCAACGCCCCGGTGAATAGGACCCTGTGACAGGCGATATCACCTACAGGAACCCCGACGAGGCCACCGACGACGTCGAGAACCTCCTCCTGCTCAACATGGAGGGTTTCGATCCGCCGATCACCCATTCAACGGCCTGGGTCGCTGTCCACCTTAACAGCGATACGATATTCATCGCCGAGGTCGAGGGACAGCCCGTCGGATACGTTCTCGGCCTCAAAGGCGAGCACCTGCCCGATCTCGGATGGACACGACAGCTCTATGTGAGAGAGGAATGGCAGAGGAAGGGCATAGGAAGGTCCCTAATGGAACATGTCGAGGATGCCTTCAGGAATAAAGGCGCCACGAGGGCCGGCCTGACAACGAAGGCAGGCTCCACAGGCCATGCGTTCTTCTCAGCTGTCGGCTACGCCGAGACCAAGCAGGTCGACGACCTCTACGGCGAGGGCGAAGACCGCCTCGTCATGGAGAAGCAGCTTTAGTCAACAAGGGCTCAGAGGGACCACGGCGACGTTTCTCATTGACGACCATCCAGTCGCCGGGGTCCAGCTTCGTTCGTATCCCATCATCTTCCTGGCTAAGAACGAAGCGTCTTCCCAACATCGTGTACGCCATTCCACGTAGCATCTTGAATGCGACGTAAGTGGAATGGCGGGCTCAGAGGGATTCGAACCCCCGTAGCCGGCTGTCCTTGGACCGGGCGTTCACCGCGGTCCTCCGAAGGCCGGAAGGATATCCAGGCTACCCCATGAGCCCACCCCGAGGAAAATCGTATAAGAGAGAACGCTTTTATCAGTTGCGGTGGGCAGATGGCAGTTCTTTCTGACCGTGAGATCCTAGAGGCGATAGAGGCGGGACGGCTCAAGATCGAGCCGTTCAACGAGGACAACCTTACACCGAACGGCTACGATCTGAGCATCGGCTCGATCAGGTACGAGGGGGAGGATTTCACCGATGGCACGGTCACAGTGAGGCCTGGCGGATGGTTCCTGCTCTCGACGGGCGAGGTGGTCGGGATGGACCAGTCGATGATCGGAAACATGTGGCTGAGGTCGTCGTGGGTGCGCAAGGGGCTGATCACGTGCTTCGGCGTGATCGACGCCGGGTTCGAGGGCTCGCTAACCCTCAGCGGCTTCAACGCTGGTCCAGACTTCGTCGATGTGGATATCGGCAACACCTACGCCCAGATGGTGATCATGACGATGGGATCGGCCGCCGACAAGGAGTATGCGGAGAGGAGCGGGAGCTACCAGGGACAGAGAGGCATCAAGGTCCCGGAGTGATCGGCCCGCAGCAATCCATCAGGTTTGTGCATCGTTGTCACAGAAGTTTATTATCTTCTACATCCTATGAGGGCTCCGTGAATTACTCGACCCTTCTTCTGGCAGCCATGGTCATCGTTCTGCTGATCTCGCCCGGATGCGTCGATGACGAACCGGACACCGGACCGGGAACGGTCACGCTAGTCATCGATTTCGGGGACAGGGAACCCACCCAGATCGGCGGGGGTCTGCCCGGGAACACCACGACGTGGCACCCGCTCAAGGACGGGACCTGGGTATCGGAGACCGAGAACTTCTCCAGGACGACATGGAGGTTCGAGAACGTGCCGGTGGAGGACGATACAGTGGGAGATCTCCTCGACTGGGCCGCCGAGGAATTCAACTTCACCATCGGCTCGACCTACTTCTCCAACGTCGGCAGCCGATACATCGAGTCGATCGCCGGGGTCGAGGAGGACGGCGATCGGTATTGGCAGTTCTGGTACAAGGGAAGCCTCGGCTCCAAGGGGGCCGACCTGCAAGGTCTGAAGGACGGCAACATCGTCGAGTGGCGGTTCGTCGAATCCCAGTTCTGAACCCTCCTGCGAAAGTATATTAACCATGATAAGCAGTTGAAGGTACCTGAGGGTCTATCATGCTTAAAGGTGGAAAACTCAAGACAGCAGCCATTCTGGCCATGGTGGCCGGTGTCATGCTCCTCATCGCGGGAGTGAACGGCGCCGCCACATGGGAGATGGTCGGCGACCTCGTACATGATCACGTTACAGACAATGAGACCGTCCAGATGATCTTCCAGGTGATGATCATCATCGGAGCCCTCGGCGGCCTTGCGGTGCTTCTAGGCGGCTATCTTCTCTGGAAAGAGCACAAGTGGGGTTCCATCCTTATCACTCTCGGCGTGGGCGTCGGCCTGATCGGCCTGATAATCGCCCTCATCGTATCGATAAACACCGGCGATCTCCAGATCTGGCTATCACCCGGTCTCGGCGTGATCGGGATCGTACTGTCCGTCATCGCACGGATGATCGCCAAACGTGCATAGGTCGTGGTATCCTGAAAGCTATCATAATGGCCGGCGGCGAGGGGACAAGGCTAAGGCCACTCACCGAGAGGAGGCCCAAGCCGTTCGTACCCATCGCCGGAAGACCATGCCTGTACTATCTTCTCGAATCGCTGTCAGAGGCAGGCTTCAAGGATACGATAATCACGACCTGCTACCGCCCCGAGGTCTTCATGGACGGCGTCGGGGACGGATCGAGGTTCGATCTGAACATCATATACTCCCTTGAGGATGAGCCCAGGGGGACAGCGGGAGGGGTAAAGAAGGTCGAGCCGTTCATCAAGGACACCTTCCTGGTGGCCAGCGGGGACCTGCTGGTCTCCTGCGATCTCAAGGCTGTCATGGACCAGCACAAGAGGAGCGGCGCCCTGGCCACCATGGCCCTGACCGAGGTCGACAATCCGACGGAATACGGCATCGTCGGGACCGACGACGACGGCAGGATAACGAAGTTCAAGGAGAAGCCCAAGGAGGAGGAGGTCTTCTCGAACCTGATCAATGCCGGGATCTACGTCATAGAGCCCGAGGCGCTGGAAATGGTGCCGGAAGGCCAGAAGTTCGATTTCTCAAGGGAGCTGTTCCCGAAGATCCTCGAGAAGGAGGGCCTTTTCGGCTCGGTCATAGACGGGGTCTGGATCGATATCGGCAGGCCCGCCGATGTTCTCAGGGCCAACCAGGTGATCATCGACAGGAGGCTCAAGGAAGGAGGCTTCGACGGGATGGAGGCGGGACTCACCGACCTGCGCAAGCTCGGCCTGATCGCGGAGACCGCCGAGATCGAGGGCGACGTAAGGGGAGTATCGATCATCGGAGAGAACGCCATCGTCGAGAAGGGCGCTGTCATCGATTCATCATTCATACATGATAACGTCAGGATCGGCGGCGAGACCAACGTCTCATCGTCCCTGATAATGCAGGACGGCCGCGTCGGCGAACGGAGCCACATCGAGGCCACGATCCTCTCTCCCAAGGTGAAGGTCGGTTCCGATGTGAAGATGGAGAGCTGCGTCGTCGGCGACGAGAGGATCATCGACGTCGGAAGCTGGCTCGTGGACCAGAAGGTGTGATGCCGCAGGAGCGGTACACGGATATGGAGATGACCAGGTGCTAGGAAGGAAGGTAACCCTGATACTCTTCTCGAACATCCTAAGCACCATTCTCGGCTACGTAGCACTGTATTTCATCGCCCAGAACATGGGCCCTGTGCCATACGGTATAATGGCATTCGGTTTCGGATACGTTCATCTGCTCATATTCCTCACCAACATGGGGTTCAGACAGGCGCACATGAAGCGGGTGTCCGAGGGCCGGGACCTGGGCAAGTGCATCGGGACCTGGATGTACGTCAAGCTGTTCCTGATCTTCGTCTATGCAATGACGATCATCGGCTCTGTCCTGGTCTGGGAGAACGTCCTCGGACACGGGTTCGAGACAGCGAACCACAAGTATGTCATCTACATCATGCTGGCCTTCGCGGTCATCAATCAGCTGGCGTTGATCCCGGCGATCACGTTCCTCGCCCGGAAGGAGGTGGCGAAGAAGCAGATACCGGAGATGGTCAACAACATGGCCAGGGCCCTCTCCTTCATCTTCGTCGCCCTGGCCGTGGCCGACGGCGCCGACGGCGAGATATGGCTAGCCTTCGCGTACATCCCGGCCGCGCTCATCATGCTCGTCATGGGCTGGTGGTTCATGCGGGGATACCCGATAACGAAGCCCGACAAGCCGTTCCTCAAGAGCTACATCTCATTCGCGATCCCCGTCATGCCGGTCAGCACCCTGATGAACCTCACCAAGAGCGTTGACAAGGTCATGATCCAGGCGTTCTGGGGGGCGAAGGACGTCGCCTTCTACGCTGTCAGCCAGCGGTTGATGTGGGTCGTCCAGTTCATCGTCATCGCGCTCAGATCCCTCATCTTCCCCACATATGCGGAGATGGCGGCGAAGGGTGACATCGACGGTATACGCAGGATGGCGGCGAACTCCGAACGCCTGATCACGATGTCCATCGTCCCTCTGCTGACATTCTTCTTCGTCCTTCCGGAGCGTGTGATCCACATCATGCTCTCGGACGAGTTCCTCAACGCCGCCCTGATCCTGCAGATACTGGCGATATGGGTCTTCCTTGTCGCCATAAACGTCCCCTACAACTCACAGATCCTGGCCATGGACGAACCGAAGCTCAAGGTCTTCATCGGTGTTACAGCGGGCGTCATGAACATCGGCCTCAACTGCGTCTTCATCCCCAACTCGTTCATGGGCCTGCCGGCGCTCGGCCTTCGCGGCGCCGGAGCCGCCCTCGCGACACTCTGCTCCCAGGTCTTCATGGTCGTTGCCCTCAGGTACTACTGCTACAAGCTCACAGGTTCCCGGACCTATCATCACATCTTCGTCTTCCTTCTCGGCGGTGCCATGATGGGCCTTTCGATGCTCCTGTTCGATTCCTACATACCATTGGAGCGATGGTATCTTCTCGCCGGGGTCGGGCTCGCCGGATTCGGCATATACATGGGCTCCATCGCCTTCATGAGGGAGTTCACCCGCGACGACCTCGACTTCTTCCTGGACTCTTTCCATCCCATCAGGATGCTCCGCTACATCAACAGCGAGCTACGGGGAAAGAAGAACAAGGGCCGAAAGGGGAAGGGCGGCCAGGAGCCAGGCGCTTCACCCGTCAAGGCCCCGGTGAAGATGACGGTCAAGGACGACCACTTGGACGAGAAAGAAGGTCCGAGCAGGTCCAGGACCAAGAGGAAGAGGACGCGGGGAAAGAGGTAGCGCCTGATCTGGGAGAGATGGGACAAGAATCTTTCTGACCAGCCACGATCACATTATTTCCCGTTTTCGTCGCACCACGAGCTCGTGGAGACCGCTTCGTTCGTTGATCTCTCTCGTGAGCGACAGCTCCTTGAACTTGTGGATGACGATCTCGTTCAGAACGCAGACGGTGGCGGTGTGCAGGTGACCGCCGATCATGCGGTGGTCTGGGCCGGCCATCGCAGCATGGATGTGGATCGAATGGACGCCGTCGACCATGGCGATGCTGCCGAGCATCGATATCAGCTCCATGGGCTCCGCTGTCCTGACATCCTGATACTTCTTGCCATCGAAGAAACCGATCTCGAAATCCCTCAGCATGCCGATGCCGGAAATGATCGCTCCGGAATGCAACCTGTGCTTCTCGGCGATCCTGACGATAGAGGAATGCAGGTCATCTCCGTCATCGAGCTTTACCATTATGGTGCCATTCTCTTCAGCTGATTGCATCGTAGCTCCCCCGAATCGCATACTCGTATGGAACTCGTGGGTTATAAAAGTTGAGCCTTGTGGCGAAAGGACGCTGGATCCCACCCTTTAAAGATGCCTGGACCCACGCCTGGACGCCGTTGTGACCCGCCTGACGGGAAAATACATCGGAGCCTTCGCTGCAGGACGGGAAAAAAATGAAAAGATGGGCCTGGCCTCAGTGGCCAGGCCTCACTGTTCTATATCGGGTTCACTCGCTGAGCGCGCCGAGCCACTTCTCGTCCCGCTCCCACTTCTTCTTCACCCACTCCTGGAGCACGTCGATCTGCTCGTCGGTCATGTGGGCGAAGCGTCCCTGGAGCTTCAGATAGTCCCTGATCGGCGTGAACTTCGGCTTGGCGTTGATCTTCACCACGCCGTGGTCGGCCTCCCACTGTGTCCACAGTCCGGTCTCGACCGCCATCTTCGACAGCTTGATGGCGCTGTCGGTGTCGGCGCGCCATCCGGTCGGGCACGGTGAGTAGACCTGCAGGAACCGGAAGCCCTTCATGTTCTTGGCCTTCTCCACCTTCCTGAGGAAGTCCGCGGGATAGGCGAGGTTCGCCGTTGCGACGTAGGGCACGGCGTGGGCCAGCATGATCTGGGCGACATCCTTCTTGAACTGCTCCTTGCCGCCGATGACCTTGCCGGCGGGCGTGGTCGTGGTCCAGGCGCCGAAGGGCGTCGCGCCCGAGCGCTGGATGCCGGTGTTCATGTATGCCTCGTTGTCGTACATGAGGTAGAGGATGTCCTCGTTCCTCTCCGCGGCGCCGCTGAGCGCCTGGAAGCCGATGTCGGCGGTGCCGCCGTCGCCGGCCATGCCGAGGACGGTGCAGTCGTCGCGGTCCATCCTCTTGAGGGCGCGGGTCATGCCTGTGGCGCAGGCGCCGGTGTTCTCGAAGGCCACGTGGTGGTAAGGCACCTCCCAGGCTACCCATGGATAGGTGCCGCCGAACACGAGCAGGCAGCATGCGGGGTTGTAGACCAGGGTCTTCTCGCCCAGTATCTTCATGACGTTCCTAACTACGATCGGCGCCGCACAGCCGGGGCACGCGGTGTGTCCCGATGTGAACAGCTCCTTGTCCGGTAGATCCTTCATGTTCATGCGTCCACCCCCCTGGTGCTCATCCAGATGACATCCTTCTCGGCCTCCCCCTTGGAGGCGGCCTCGAGGAGCGTCTCGAACATCAGCTTGACGTCGGAGTAGAAGACGTCGCGTCCGCCGATGCCTGCCAGGAAGTTGACTATCGGTATGGTGTATCCGTACAGCGCGCTCTTGGCCTCAATGAACGAGGGTCCGCCGTTGTTGAAGGCTATCGACCTGTCATATATGCCGACCGCCTTGACCCGGTCCGCGATGGCGCGGAGCTCATCGGTGGGATAGGGCCTGAAGAACCTCAGCTTGACGAGGCCCACAGCCTTGCCCTCCTCCCTCAGATCGTCCACGACCTTCCTTGCCGTGGAGGTGACGGTTCCGAGCGTCACGAGGACCACCTCGGCATCATCGGTGCGGTACTCTTCTATGAGGCCGCCGTAGTCCCTGCCGAACAGGTCGGCGAACTCCTTGTTGACCTCTCCGATGACCTTCTTCGAGGCCTCCATGGCCGCGTCGGTCTGGTACCTCAGCTCCTGGATGTACTCGGGAGGAGTGAAGGTGCCAATGGCCATGGGGTCCTCGGGCAGCAGGTGGACGTGGGGCTCGTACTTGGGCAGGAACTTGTCCGCCTCCTCGTACCCGTACAGGTCCACGGGCTCCACGGTGTGGGAAAGGATGAACGCGTCGAGGTTCACCATCATCGGAAGGAGAACATCCCTGTTCTCGGCGATCCTGTAGGCCTGGAGGACCATGTCCAGGACCTCCTGGTTGTCCTCCACGTAGACCTGCATCCAGCCTGTGTCCCTCTGAGGCATCGTATCGTTGTATTCGGCCCAGATCCCGATGGGAGCCGCTACGGTCCTGTTGACCACGGGCATTACCAGTGGCAGCCGTATGGCGGCGCCGATGAAAAGGATCTCGTGCATCAGCGCAAGACCCTGGGAAGCTGTGGCCGTGAACGTCCTCACGCCTGTGGCGGCAGCGGATACCATGGCGCTCATGGCAGAGTGCTCGCTCTCCATCCTGACGAAGTCGCAGTCCATCTCCCCGTCATTGACGAACTCGGAGATGTGCTCCACGATGAAGGTCTGGGGCGTGATCGGATAGGCTGCGACGAACTCGGCGCGGCTGATCTTGGCTCCGTGTGCCGCAGCATAGTTTCCGGTTACTACTCGCTTGACCATGATATCACTCCCTCTCCATCTTTATCGCGTCCACTGGACAGACCGATGCACAGATCCCGCAGCCCTTGCAGTAATCGAAGTCCCACGATACAAGGGAGCGTTCATCGTTCCTCTTGATCGCCGCGTCGGGGCAGTAGAACCAGCACTGCTGGCACATGATGCACTTGTCCGCGTCGTACTCGGGCTTGAACGTCCGCCATGATCCCGTCTTGTTCTCGCAAAAGCTTCCGATGCCGACCAGGCCCGCCTCGGTCTCGGTCTTCCGGGTCGCGAGACCCATGGGCTGATCGTGTACGTCAGGGAGCCACTTCTTCGAAGCATCCAGCGCCTTACCTGCCTTGCAGGTCCCGGCCTCGGTCCGCTCGTAGGCGACCCTCGCGGCCTCGGCGTTCTTCTCCGCCTTCTTCTCGCCTATGCGCGGGCCGAAGATATCCCTGATCCCCTGCTCCACCGCCTCGATGCTCAGCTCTCCCGTGGCCTTTGCGAAGGCACCGAGTATCGCCGAGTTGGTGATGGGCTGGCCGAAGACCTCCAGGGCCACACCGGTGGCGTCCACAGCGCCGCATCTGACGGCCGTAGGCAGCTCGACCTCGTCGGGCTGCTCCCTGGTGTTCAGGATGACCATGCCGCCCTCCTTGAGGCCGGCGGTCACGTCGACCAGCTGCGGAAGCTTGTCATCAAGCACCACGACGTAGTCGGGCGTGTATACCTGGGTCTTCTCGTAGATCTTGGTGTCGTGCACCCGGGCAAAGGCAAGCACCGGCGCTCCTCTCCTCTCCGCTCCGAAGAACGGGAACGCCACGGCGTACTTGTCCTCGCGGAAGGCAGCGCTCGCGAGGGCCTGTGCGGCCATCACGGCACCCTGTCCGCCGCGTCCGTGAAATCTCACCTCGAACATTTCTTTCGTTCCTCCTGATGTTCATATTGTTATCGCCGTTGACGAATGCCCGGGCCAGAATTGGCCGTTCGCAGCGTCCGAACGGCGTGTCAGATCGATATGTCATTCCCCCCCTGTCGCCCCGTCAGGAAGGGGGGATTTGGCAATATGGAATCGTCGTGTATAAACCTTTTCATATTATAGGAGTGGGCACCGTCGGGAGCCGAATGGGACCCTGTCCCAACGTCCCTTTTCGAGGCAGGTCGGATAACTATTTATAGGTCATACAGGATGCGAATCACCTCGTGAATCGACCACGGGGGAGATCGCAGGATGACGAAGGACGATGAGCGCTCCTCGAGGCTGAGACCCGCCTGGCGAAGGACCCAGAGGAGGGTCCGCAGGGTGGGCAGGTTCATCCTTGCACCCTACAGGGTCCTACCGGATTTCATCATCATCGGGGCCCAGAAGTCTGGGACCACGTCACTATACAACTACCTGATCGAGCACCCGTGCGTCCACAAGGCACTCAACAAGGAGGTCCATTACTTCGACCGGAACTACGAGCGCGGCGAGCTATGGTATCGGACCAACTTCCACCTTAGGTGGAAGAAGGGCAGATACGAAGGCAAGCAGTGTGAGCTCAAGTCAGGGGAGGCTAGCCCATACTACCTCTTCCACCCGCCGGCACCCAAGCTGGTCAAGGACCTGCTTCCGGACATCAAGATGATCGCGGTCCTGAGGAATCCCGTCGCAAGGGCCTATTCCCACTACAAGCACCAGATCAGGAAGCGCAGGGAGGAGCTCAGCTTCGACAAGGCCCTGGAGCGCGAGTACGGGGTCATCGACGACATGGAGCCGGGAGCGAAGACCTACCCCGACTACGAGAAGGACCGCTACAGCTACAACAACTACTCGTACATCCGGCGCGGCCTCTACTACGAGCAGCTTTCCAGGTGGATGGACGTCTTCAACAGGGACCAGTTCATGATCATCAACACCGACGACCTCCTGATGAAGACCCCCGAGGTCTACGCCGAGGTCCTGGAGTTCATCGGCCTTCCACCATACCAGCTGGATACCTTCAAGGTCTACAACCCCCACAAGTACTCCGAGATGGACCCCGGCCTTCAGCGCGAGCTGAGCGAGTACTTCGATCCCCACAACCGGAAGCTCTACGACCTCATCGGGGACGACTTCGGCTGGAACGACGACGTCCTTCGAAAGTGATCCGTAGAGCAATGGGGACCGTTATCAAGATAACACCGTAGCACCTTACGGTTTATGTCAGGAGGCAACGCGATTGGACGATCAGAGCAACATCCGGAAGGTCGACTTCCTTTTCGATCCCGGAATGGCCACCTACGACCTTGGCCCATCGCATCCCTTCAGGGCCCAGCGCATGCTCGATTTCGACGACCTTGTCAAGGGCACTCCTCTCGACGACCTATTAGTCAGGCACTCGTTCAGCCCCGCTACCAACGAGGACCTCCTGACCGTCCACCGTCCCTCGTATCTGACCCAGGTCTACGAGTACGAGGAGACCGGCGGCTATCTATCACCTGACACCCAGGTGATCAAAGGGACCCCTGACGCCTCGAAGCTCATCACCGGCGCCGTCCTCGAGGGCGTGCGAATCATCCATGAGGAGGGATCGAAGCACGTCTTCACCTTCGGCGGGTTCCATCACGCCGGCAGGAACTACGGCGAAGGGTTCTGCCTGTTCAACGACGTCGCCGTCGCCGCACAGGCGTTCATCGACAGGTTCGGTCTGGACCGCGTCATAATCATCGACACCGATGCGCACCAGGGCAACGGGACCATGGACATCTTCTACGAGGACCCGAAGGTCCTTTTCATCTCGCTCCATCAGGACCCGCGCACGCTCTATCCTGGAACCGGGTTCATCGATCAGACCGGGAAGGGTGACGGCGAGGGCTACACCGTCAACATACCGATGCCGATGCTGTCCGCCTCCCATTCGTACGACCTGGCCATGAGCGAGGTGGTCGCGCCCATCGCGGAGGAGTTCAAGCCGCAGGTCATGATACGGAACGGAGGCGCCGATCCCCACTATTCCGACCAGCTCACCATGCTTGGCCTCGATATGGCAGGCTTGAAGATGGTTTGCCGACATGTCGGTGATCTCTCAAGGTCGCTTGAAGTGCCGTTATTGGACCTGTCGATCAGCGGGTACGGCGGCCACACACCGTACGGATGGCTATCGATGCTGGCCGGGACCGCGGGTCATCCTTATGAGGTCGACTATTCGGAGAGGGGGCTTGTCTATCCGGACTGGCTGAGCGAGCGTGGCGTCCGGGCCGCCGCTGCATCAGTGCTCGGCGACCTGAAGAGGACCCTATCTGATCACTGGTCATTCTGATCACCCCTATGTCCGTTTAATCACCACGCGAATGTTAATCCCGTCATTCTCCCGGCTGAGGATATCTTCTGGAAGATTCTTCCTCAGGTTTTTAAATAGGATGAGACCCACTTTTTCTACACAGGTGTTCGACATGAGTACCGGTAGCATCGGCGTCCCCCTCATGGGGACCGGAGTATTTTCGCGCTCGCAGCTCAACGGCGTGTTCTGGCGGACCAGAACGCGCATGTTCCGGCCGACCGGAACGATGACCTTCATCATGACCCTGATCTTGGCAGCATGCCTGCTGATACCGACCAACGTTGTCGGTGCTAAGAACTGGACCAAGGGGGACGAGAAGGAGCTCCTGGGCCATACGTTCGAGGAGCACAGCTGGACCAACGACAGCATCGAGTTCGACCACGACGGCGGGGTGACGCGATGGGCGATGTCATACGTCAAGAAGGGGGACGCCCAGGCATTCCTCATCGCATTCAGGGACTACACGAAGAACGGCAACGTGTCGACCCTTCCGTACCAGCTGTTCGGGATGCACTTCTACACGCCCAAGGGCCGCGAGGTATTCCTCGGTGCGGTCCTGGCATTCATGATGGCGTTCAACGATTCCTACAACGGGACCGGACCCGGCCAGAACGGCCTGCCTGATCCCGGGAACGAGGAGTTCTTCTTCGTCCTGCCGTTCGGTGTTGGCGAAGCCATGTCAGGCGCCAACGGCACGAACACCTCGGACAGCTACGCTCCCGAGGTGGACGTACTTCCGGTGACCAAGGAGGGCGACACCTACAGCTTCGGAATGCGCTACCGCAACCTCTACGCTCTTGCCACGAAGAACCCGCTTGCGTCGCTCTGGCTCAGGACAGGCTACATCCTCAAGTTCAGCGAGCTCATGGTGGAATACAGGGTCACGTTCTCCGAGGGGAAGATCGAGGCCGAGACCTACTACACCATCGGCCAGGTATCGGAGCTCTGGGCCTTTATCCTAGGCGTCCCCATCAAGATGGACCCATCCGATATACCGGACACAATGGGCATGTCGATGGTCCACTTCGTCACGGTGTTCACCCCCGTCTATAAGTTCCAGGATGTTGCCGGCAGCGATCTGGTGGCCAACCGGACAAAGCCGACCAACGACCTCAGGATGAAGGTGGGCGACGACGACGAGAGGGCATTCGACATAGGCTTCCTGGGGACCTACGACCTGATCAACGAGACCACGGGTACCCTCTTATCAGGGAACAACACCGCGATCAACGCCCTGGTCGCTCCCACCACGGACGAACGCAACCTCGTCAACTGGCAGGCCGGTTTCAGCCTGGAGCTGTTCGCCAGGGTCTGCTACGGTATGACGGAGCGGTATCACAAGATGACATATCCGGTATTCAAGCTCTGGGCGTCGATCATGTTCAAGTACGGGATGACCTGGTACGCCGTGAGCTTCCCCGAGTGGGGCGGTCACCGCATCGTTCACGACCCGGTCTATACCACATACGTCGGTGCAAAGCCCGAGGGGGAGGCGGATTCAGGCGATGGCTTCGCTCCGGGCTTCGGACCGGAGCTGGCCCTTTTGGCGGTCGCGGCACCTGCCTTCGGCTTCCGACGGAAGCGAAAACGATACTGATGAACGGGTCGGATGGGAACGGCCGCGGGCGTCGGCGTCCGCGGCCAGTTCGTATCCACGGAATAAGAATAAAAGCTGCCACTGGACAGCGAAATTGACTGCACGGAACAG
>JANQNJ010000091.1 GCA_028279645.1 Thermoplasmatota archaeon | reverse complement strand
GGCGGCAGCCGAGATCGAGGCCTTCGTGAGCAAGATGCAGGAACAGGCCCAGCCGGTATCGAAATCCCCGGTCCGCGAGCCGGACCGGATGTTCGGTTGAGCACAAGGAGGCGCCTGGAGACCCATGATACCCTACGACACCATCCTCCTCTTCCTGACCCTCGTACTGCTACTGTACCTATCGGGCAGGTTCTCGGGGGCGGAGACCGCCATCACGTCGCTCAGCCCGGTGGACATTGCAGAGATGTCCCGGAAGTTCCCTTACAGGACCAGGCTTCTGACAGACCTCAGGAAGGACCTCGACGGGACCATCATCGTCATCCTGATCGGGAACAACCTGATGAACGTCCTGATATCGGTGATATCCAGCGTGCTGGCATTCACCCTCTGGGGGAACCTCGGGGTGACAATCGCTGTGGCCGTGATCACACTCCTGCTGCTTCTTTTTGGAGAGATAGCGCCGAAGGCGTTCGCAGTGACGAATAACCGCAAGATCGCCCTCAGGAACGCGAAGGCCCTTTACTGGACGAAGAAGGCGATCAAGCCCGTGATCCTGGCCCTGGAGGCGTTCGCCGACAAGATGATACGACTCGCAGGAGGGAGCACGTACGAGAGCCCGTTCCTGGTCACCGACAGACAGATCAAGAGCCTGGTGGACATGGGAGAGAAGGAGGGGTCGGTGGAGCGGATCGAGAAGGAGATCATCCACAAGGCCCTTGAGTTCGGCGACCTGAAGGTATCCAACGTGGCCATCCCCAAGGACGAGGTCAGCACTATTAGCGCATCAGCGTCCCTCCACCTGGCCAGGAAGAAGGTGAGCAAGGAGCGCTATACCAGGTTCCCGGTCAGGGGCAAGGACCCGGAGAACATCATCGGGATCATGTACTCCAAGGACCTCCACCTGACCAAGTGGGGCAGGGTGAAGGACATCATGAGGCCGGCCATCGAGTTCCGCTCGTCCAGCAAGCTGTTCCGCGCCTTCGAGAAGATGAAATCCCGAAGGATCCACATGGGGATCGTAGTCAACGGCGACGGCAAGTTCAAGGGGATCATCACGCTGGAAGATATCCTTGAGAAGCTGGTCGGCGAGATCTACGACGAGTTCGACTGAAATGACGACGACTTGCATTAACCGTCGGGTGGGTCCCAGCTGATATCGGCATGGGTCCAAGCACTTTCCCGGCGTGGGACGTCGTAGGGCGGGTCCCAACTAATACCAGCATGGGTCCAAGCACTTTCCCGGCATGGGACGTCGTAGGGCGGGTCCCAACTAATACCAGCATGGGTCCAAGCGATGTCCGGGCGCGGGATACTCCGCGCGTCCGTCCGGTGAAAACTATTTAACCACTGCTTCGGATTCGGTCATGAGGTCATCCAATGAAGGAGAAGACGGTGGCGATGCGCAAGCTACTGACAGGCGTGACGATAGTCACGGCCAAGGTCGACGAGAAGGTCAACGGGTTCACGGTGGCGTGGATCACTCCGGTATCGCACGACCCGCCGCTGGTGGGCGTTGCTGTGCACCCGAAGAGGTACACGCTTGAGCTGATCAGGAAGAGCGGTTCGTTCTGCGTGAACATCCTGAAAGAAGGAGAGGAAGGGATCGAGCTGGCCAGGCACTTCGGACTGAAGAGCGGCAGGAACCTGGACAAGTTCGAGGGGCACCTCTGGGCCGAGGGGCATACCGGTTCTCCTGTCATGAAGGATGCCGTGGCCTATCTTGACTGCAAATTCTACAGCTCTTGCGACGCCGGGGACCACATCATGGTCTTCGGAGAGGTGGTCGACCACGGCAAGAGGGGCGATGACGACCTCTTGGTATACCGGTCCACGGATTACTGGGGATGATCGGATGAGCGACGACCTGCCGAAAAGAGGAGAGATCGAACTCCCGCCCCTGGAGACCATGGTGAACCTCTATCCCGGGACCGATTACGTCTCCGAACATACCACGGACGAGCTGATAGCGCTCTGTCCGATGTCGGGACTTCCGGACTACTATTCACTGATCTTGAGATACGGACCCGATAAGAGGATCATCGAGCTGAAGTCCCTGAAGCTGTACCTTGTCGCTTTCAAGGATGCCTGCATGCTCCACGAGGACATCATCAACCGCATCGTCGAGGACCTTGTGGAGGTCGTCGAACCGATGTGGCTGGAGGCGGAGCTGGAGGTCGCGGTCAGGGGCGGTATCGAGACCCGCCTTTACAGGATGTGGGTCAGGGAGGATGAGGACCAGTAAGGACTCACCGAAGGCATCCATGAAAAGTTTAAAGCATACTGACCGCGATGATCGAGCGATAACATGGACCCCATAGTGTGCCCGCTTGATTTCCGGTACGGGAGAGAGAAGGTCAAGAGGATCTTCAGCGAGGAGGGGCGGCTCCGGGCCGTGATCCGCGTCGAGGCGGCGCTGGCCGCCGCCAACGCCGAGGTCGGAAGGGTGCCGAAGGACGCCGCCGAGGCGATCGCTAGGGTCGCCGAGGAGGGATCGGTCACCACCGACCGGGTCAACGAGATCGAGGCCGAGATCAACCACGACCTTATGGCCATCGTGAAGGCCATGGCCGAGCAGGCAGGTGACGCGGGCGGATATATTCACATGGGAGCGACCAGCTACGACATCGTCGACACGGCACTGGGGCTCCTCTTCAAGGCCTATGTCCAGGAGCTACGGAGCGGGATCGTCGAGCTTTCACAGGTCCTTTCCGACCTCGCGGTCGAGCACCGAGACACGCCGATGATCGGTCGTACCCATGCCCAGCACGCGGTCCCCATGACGTTCGGTCTGAAGATGGCGGTCTTCACCGCCGAGATGCTGAGGCACCACGACCGTCTCAACGAGCTTGAGGACCGTCTGTGCGTCGGCAAGATGTCCGGTGCCGTCGGCACCGGTGCGGGACACGGCGGCAAGGGAGCCGATATCGAGAGGGTCGTCATGGAGAGCCTCGGGCTGGGTGCAGAGGAAGCAGCCACCCAGATCGTCCAGCGCGACCGCTACGTGGAACTGGTTAACTACCTGGCGAACCTCAGCACGAGCCTGGAGAAGTTCGCGACGGAGATCAGGAACCTCCAGAGGTCGGAGATCGACGAGGCCAGGGAATCGTTCGACGAGAAGAAGCAGGTCGGGTCGTCGACCATGGCCCAGAAGAAGAATCCGATCCTCGCGGAGAACATATGCGGCC
>JANQNJ010000090.1 GCA_028279645.1 Thermoplasmatota archaeon | reverse complement strand
CGGCTATCATCCCACCGTCCATGGGAGCGATCCCCGCCGCTTCTATCATCTTCCTTGAATGTTCGTTCGCTGCGACGGCCCACACGCCGGGACCGTCCTCGGCCCTGTGCGCGTGATCGTCCATGGTCGTCGTCGCCTTGGGTTCGGATTCTTCGTCCGCCCCCTCCTCCAGGTTCAGTCCACCCTCGGTCCCGAGATCGGCGACGAGGGGTCCCTGCTCCTGTCCTCCGACGATGCCCTCCACGGAGATGATCTGCTTCAGCCCCTTATCCTTCGCCCACTCGAGCACCTTGAGGGCCATGGCACGTCCGAGCTCCGGCGGCATCTGGCTCTCCGCGGTCATCACCGTGACCTTGCACTTTGGGCAGGAATAGATCCTGGCCGGAAACTTCGGCTTGTTGTTGTAGATGATGGAGATCGGCGGGAAATAATAGGATTCGAAGGCTGATATCTGGTCCAGCTCCATCCTGTCGATGAGATAATTGGCCACTATCGTACCTACCATGCTGACCGTGGGAAAGCACTCGATGAGCGTGCCACCCGAGATATCCATATCCTTGAACTCCCTGATCTCGATATCGTCCTTCACTATCTTCGCCATTGGATCACCTTGAACGTAACACTATCGATAAGACTGGAGAAATATGATGGTCGCGCTGTCCCATTGCATCGTGGATGAACCGTGTACTTCCACCATGACCTACATCTACCTTCCTGTTCTGTGACGTTCCAAGGCCGATGGTGTTATTTAACGTTTACCCAAGGTCAGTAACCTTTATCTGTATCTATCATATTGGGTGGTGCGCAGGTGAGAAGATGGACAGCAAGCTGAAGCAGATTCTGGATATCCTCGATCAGTTGTCCGAGGATACATCGGTCCCCAGGAACATACGAAGGGGGGCCAAGGAGACAAAGGAGCGGCTGCTCGATACCAACGAGGCCCTCGATGTTAGGACAGCAAGCGCCATCTTCACCCTCGACGAGCTGGCCAACGATCCGAACATCCCCCTTCACGGGAGGACCCTGATCTGGAACATAATCAGCCAGCTCGAGACCATAAAGTGACCCCTTCACGGTCAGGCTCTCGCGTACCTTCTTGAGGCGGGGTACCCGGCCCGGGCCTACCGGAAAGGGATGATGCTAATATAGGATCGAATCGTGTGAACCCTTAGGTTGTGATACCATCGTGGACGGAATGTACGGGGATATCAAGATCTACGACCTGAAGAAGTCAGTGGTAACCGGAGCCGTCGTCATCGACGGATTCCCTTCGGTGGGGCTCGTTAGCTCCATTGTGGCGAACTACCTCATCAATGCGCTCGAGCTGGAGCAGATCGGCATTATCGACTCCGTCAAGTTCCCGACGATATCGCTCGTTCACGACGGCGTTCCCTACAACCCTGTCAGGATCTATGCCGGGAAGAGCTCCGAATCGAAGGAGGACCTGAACCAGATAGTCGTGTTCATATCCGAGTTCCAGCCCCCACAGAGCATGATCCGGCCCATCACCACGACCATCCTGGATTGGATGCAGGAGCACAAGTGCAAGCTCCTGATCTCCCCCGAGGGCTTCGTGTCAGGCGAACCCGGCGAGGGAGGCACTGCGATGATCACCGACGACGATGAGGAGACCGAGGAGGAGCCGCCCATCGCCTTCGGCATCGGCTCCACCCCCAACACGAACTCGCTTCTCAACAAGTACGACATCTCGATATTCGCCGACGGCGTCATCTCCGGCGTCTCCGGCGTCCTGCTCAACGAGGCCAAGCGCAGGGAGATCGACGTGATCTGCCTCCTCGCCGAGGCCCATGCCGAGTATCCGGATGCCAGGGCCGCGGCCCAGATCATCGAGACCATCGACAAGATGCTCCTCAAGATCGAGATCGACGCCCAGCCGCTCTACGAGCAGGCGCAGAAGATCGAGAAGCATATCCAGAAGGCCCAGATCGCGTCCAAGGACAAGGTCGTCAAGTCGACCCCGCTCTACGGATACGGTTGATCGGACCGCTGCTTCAGGACCGGCATTATGTCAATGCTGCACATTGATTTTCGTCTAACCGAAGGTTTCGATCCGGTATGTCTAGAGACATAGGCACTCTCCCCAGATGATGTTAGCATTCAATTTTAAATAATCAATCCTCCATGGGTGGCACGAGGTGATACCATCACTGAGGAAGTACCCATCAGGAAGGGAAAGGTTAAGGAAGTCTATGACAGGGGCGATTCCCTGCAGTTCAAGTTCACGGACCAGATCTCGGTCTTCGACAAGGTGATACCTTCGATGATCCCCCACAAGGGAGCGAGCCTCTGTGCCACCAGCATCCACTGGTTCGACAGCACCAGTGACATAGTCGACAATCACTTCATATCCCACGACGGCCCGGGCAGGATGACGGTCCGCAAGTTCGATGTGATCTCGGACTATTCAAAGATCGACGGCTCCACCACCAACTACCTCATACCCCTGGAGTTCATATGCCGCCACTACGCTGCCGGATCCCTGCTCGATCGGCTGAACAGCGGTAAGGTCGATCCAACCTTCGTCGGTTTCCCGGCGGGCCACACCGTGAAGTACGGCGAACCGCTCCCGGAACCCTTCTTCGAGGTCACCACGAAGCTCGAGGAGATCGACCGGAACCTCGGGCTCGAGGAGGCCCTGGACATATCCGGACTGTCCATGGAGGAGTACGAGCATATCCGGGAGGTCGTCCTGAAGATGGACGAGGTCATCGCACGCGAGGTCGGAGGGAGGGAGCTGATCCATGTCGACGGCAAGAAGGAGTTCGCCTTCGGTCCCGAGCGCGAACTCGTGGTCATCGATACCTTCGGCACAGCCGACGAGGACCGCTTCTGGGACTCCCATCGCTACGACCTCGGCGAGCACGTCGAGCTGAGCAAGGAATATGTAAGAAGGTTCTACAGGGACACGAGCTACCACGCCACCCTGATGGAGGCCCGGGACTCGGGTGTGCCCATGTCCGAAGAGCCGCCAATACCACCTCTCCCCGATGAGATGGTCGAGAAGGTGAGCAACCTCTACCTCGACATGTACAACAGGCTCACGGGCAAGATGTACGAGCACTGATCACACTCTCGCAACAGGTGGGTTCGGCGGGACATCGGTCATAATAGGATGCGACCGAACGGGCCTGCTGGCGCCTATCACCAAACCTTTAATAAGTCCATGACAATCCCGGATGGGACCAGTTACCGTAACTGTCCCAATAAGGGGAAAACGGGTCGTTACATGCTTCAGATAGAACGTGCGCTGTTGAGCGTATCCGACAAGTCTGGCCTAGTTGATTTTGCAGGTTCACTCAACGAGATGGGAGTGGAGCTGATCTCCACCGGGGGTACCGCCTCCATCCTTTCCGACAACGGCATCCCGTTGAGACTGATCTCGGATGTCACCGGCAGCCCCGAGATCCTCTCGGGGAGGGTGAAGACCCTCCATCCGAGCATCTTCGCGGGACTCCTCGCCCTCCGGGACAACCCGTTCCATATGACGGTCCTCGAGGAGGTCGGCGCACCGAGGATCGACCTCGTTGCCGTCAACCTGTATCCCTTCGTCAAGACCATCACCGGTGGATGCTCCTTGGAGGAGGCCCTGGAGAACATCGATATCGGCGGGGTCAGCCTGATCAGGGCGGCCGCCAAGAACCATAGGGCCGTGTGCCTCGTTACCGACCCGACCCAGTACGAATTGGTCACCAAGGCGATGAGGAACCAGGGAGGCATCTCCGACGACCTCCTTCTCAACCTCGCCATCGAGGGCTATCGCGTCACCGCAGAGTACGATCAGGCCATCCTTGGATACCTGAAGGAGCAACGCGGCCCAGGCGCCCTGGAGGAGGAGTACCATCTGGAGACCCTCGAGGCCGCCTTCACCGACGGAACTGCACCAACACCTGCTCCTGCAGCCCCCGCGATGCGCGATGATCACCTCCCGGGATATCCAGGCGAAGCGCCGGCTCCCGCTGCAACCCCACCGACCCCGGCTGCAGTAGCCCAACCTCCGGTATCAGCACCGGTCCGTGAGATCGACGGATGGTCTGACCCTCTGGGCATCGAGCTATCCTTCGTGAAGGGCCTGAGATACGGCGAGAACCCCCATCAGCGGGGCGCCCTCTACCGCAGGTCCGGACCGATGTCAGCAGGCAGGGGCGGAATATCCGCTGCCGAGAAGGTGCACGGCATGGAGATGTCGTTCAACAACTACCTCGACGCCCATGCGGCGTATACCACGGTCCTGGAGTTCGACGATCCGGCCGTGGTTGTGTTAAAGCACACCAATCCTTGCGGTGTCGCCTCGGACAGCGTCCTAGCTGATGCATATTCAAAGGCGCTGGAATGCGACAGGAAGTCGGCCTTCGGCGGGATCATCGCCGCCAACAGGATGATCGATTCGGAGACGGCCAAACGGATCACGAAGCTGTTCACCGAGGTCGTCATCGCACCGGGCTACGAGTCCCAGGCCTTGGAGATCTTGAGGAAGAAGAAGAACATGCGCGTCCTTCAGCTCTCCCCCGACCAGATCAAGGGGACCGCGATGTTCAGGTTCCTCGGTGAGACCGTGCTGGTCCAGGAAGGGGCCGAACCGAGGCTCGATGACATGAAGGTCTCCGTCCCCACTTCGAGGCATCCGACCCGCAAGGAGTGGGAGGACCTCAAGTTCACATGGCTGGTCGCGAAGCACGTCAAGTCCAATGCCATTGTCATAGGTAAGGGCAGGGCCACCGTCGGCATCGGAGCCGGCCAGATGGCGCGTGTCGGATCGGTGAAGATCGCCCTTGTCAACGCCGGCAAGAAGTCAAAGGGTTCCGTCCTCGCTTCCGACGGCTTCTTCCCGTTCAGGGACAGCATCGACGGAGCCGCCGATGCGGGGATCACGGCGATCATACAGCCAGGCGGATCGATCAAGGACAAGCAGGTCGTCCGCGCTGCCAACGAGCACGGCCTGGCCATGGTCTTCACCAAGTACAGGACATTCTATCATTGACGATAATCTCAGTCCTCGTCACGTCGATATCGAACAAAGCATCTCCGGATCAGCTGTCCAGACTTTACCTCAAAGCTTATGAATGATGCAGAGCCCATTCTCGCATTGTGACGGCCAAGATCATTCGGTTCCGTGGACCAATTTTGGTCATACCATTGTTCCTACTATCAATGCTGATGATCGGCATGGCGGGATCGTCGGACGGAGCGACACTGATCGTCGACGACGACGATGGATCATGGCGGGATCACCCTTCCATCGGTTCCGCGATCGTCGCGGCGTCTGACGGCGACCTGATCCGCGTCTTCAACGGTACATACAAGGAGAACGTGGTCGTGAATGTCACCGTCGCGATAATCGGCAACGGCACCGATCCATCCGACATCGACAACTTCACCAACGTGCAGACCAGGACCCAGGGCTACACGCCGATCTTCAACCTATCCGCGGACAGGGTCGAGATCGGGCACCTGACCATCGGCATCGGCAAGTTCGGATACTACACTGGTTACTGGCCGACCGGGATCGAGGCGACCTCCCAGTCGAACCACCTCCACAACAGCACCATCGACGGCTGCTTTCACGGACTGGAGTTCATCGACTCCCACAACAATACGATCGTGGACAATCTTTTCACGGAGAACGCCTGCTCGATGCACATGATCAGGTCCGACGACAACCTGATCACCAATAACACCTGCGAGTTCAACCACTACTATGACATTCACATAATGGACTGCGAGAGGACAGTTCTCCTGAACAACACATTGAGGGGATCCGGCGTGTTCATCGAGGGCAGCACTGTCGATGAATGGACCTCGCACTCCATCGATGAGGGCAACACGGTGAACGGGCTGCCTGTGCACTACCGGACCAACGAAACCGAGTTGGTCATCCCAGACGACGTGGGCCAGATCATTCTCGCGAATGTGAACGATACGGTCATCAGGAACAGGGACTTCACGAACATCACAGTGGGTGTACTCGCAGGTTTCTGCAGGAACATCACCATTCAGCGGTGCAACTTCAACCATTCGAAGATCGGCGTTCATCTTTCCCGCTCCTCCTACTCTCTGATCGAGGACAACGATTTCCTGAACATCACCAGTATCTGGTATCAGTCGTCGATCTATCTCCTCGGCTCACATCATGTCACCGTCAGGGACAACCTGCTTCTATCCAACAGCAATACTGGCATTCTGCTATACATGTCGGACGACTGCCTCGTGGAGGGAAACATTCAGAACAACCTCTACGGGATCCAGGTCGCCTATTCAGAGAACAACACGATCAAGGACAACGAATGCTCCAACGGATGGTATGGTCTACGCCTTCTCTCGAGCGAAGGATGCACCGTCAAGGGGAACACCTTCCGGAACCACACGGAGGGGATGACCCTGTCCGATGCATCGTACAACGTGATCAAGGGGAACCAGATCGACAACAACAGCTACAACCTGAAGCTGGTCTCGTTCTCCGATGACAACCTGATCGAGAACAACATGATCGAGACCTCAAGGATAGGTCCGGGAATGGTGGTCGACGATTCTTCCCGGAACGAGATCACCGGGAACACCTTCACGGACAACACACGATATGCGATCGAGATGGATACTTTTTCCAACAACAACGTCGTTCATCACAACACGTTCATCGACAACGGCAACGGCTCTGAACAGCAGTGCTATGATAATAGCGGTGCCAACGCTTGGGACAACGGCACTGAGGGGAACTGGTGGTCGGATTACTTCGGTCTGGACGGCGACGGTGACGGCGTCGGCGACACACCTTACGACATCGACAACCCGAACCACACCGCCGATGCCGAGGACAGATATCCCATCGGCCCTCTGGACAGGGGCATGACCGTCATGGTGTACACAGGCGCGCATATCTACCTTCCGGGCAGGATGGTGGCGATCTTCGTCAAGATCACGGCTAACTTCGTCTGGCCCAATTCCAACCTGACCCTGGAGATCGCCGGTGTCCCCATCCTTTACGACAGTGTGTACGTCGACAACGGGACCGAGCTCCTGAAGTACGAATGGAAGGCCGAGAAGGGAGTCCACGAGATAAAGGTCACCGTCAGGTCCATCGGCGAGATGGAGGGCTCGACCTACGTTCACGTCCATTCGAAGGAGAAGAACAAGGCCGTCGGCATCCATTATGGCCCTCTACTCCACACCAGCCTCCTGGTCCTGGTCTGCACGATGGCGTTCCGACGGGGCAACGCTTTTATCTCTCGATATCGATATTAAACGGACTGGAGCCGCAGGTCCGTTGACGGACCCGTCCGCATCCTTCCGGTGATCACATGGGCAATATCATCAAGTTCGGGAACAAGGAGCCTTCCATTCATCCGGACGCCTTCGTCTTTCCCCAGGCGCTAATTATCGGCGACGTTGTCATCGACAGCGGAGCGAGCATCTGGCCCGGGGTCATCCTTAGAGCAGACGAGGGCCGTATAAACATCGGGAAGGATGCCGTGGTCCTGGACCAGGCGTTCATCGAGGCCCCCGCCGGAAGCGACGTTAAGATAGGCGAGGAGGCCCTCATCAGCCACGGCGCCATGATACACGGCGCCATCATCGAAAAGGCCGTCCTCGTCGGCATAGGCTCGATCATCCTGGACCGCGCCCATGTCGCCAGCGAGTCGATAATATCCGCCGGAACGCTGATCCCGCCCCGCATGGAGATCCCTCACCGCTCGCTGGTCCAGGGTTCGCCAGGTGAGATCCGAAGGACCATCGACGACGACGCGGTCTCCAAGATCAGGAACAACCATCGATCGGCATGGTCGAAGGCTCAGGCCTACAGGGGCATCAACCTTGGAGGGGCCACGACCTCGTCGTATACCCCACCCCCCGCCGCCCCGCCCCATCAGGACCAGACCAGCTATGAGGCATCCCCCGAACCCGACCACTCGGCCCCTCCGGAGAGACCCCAGCCGGAACCGGTCAAGGTCAACGTGGAGCGCGTCGACGAGATGTTCGACGAGAAGCCGGCCAAGCTCCAGAAGAAGCTGAAGCAGAAGTTCCAGAAGGTCGATTTCGAGATGGATTGATATCCGGATCTACGGCGGGACGGCGACGCCCACGATTGAATATTGCCTTCACCCATGCTACCATATAGCTTGGACCCGCCCTACGACGACGCCCACGCTTGAACATCGCTTACACCCATGCTAGCATATCGTTTGGACCCGCCCAACGGACGGGCCCATGCTTGCACATTACTTACACCCACGATAGCATTTAGCCTGGACCCGCCCGACTATGTGAACTCTTTAGGCACTCACGCGTCATCGTCCAATCTCTCGCCGCATCCCGGACAGAACTTCGGAAGCACATCGGAAGTGAACTGGTTGGAGCAACCCGAACATGTGAATGCCACTGGTCCCCCGTGGACCTTGTATCGCTTGACCTTCCCGACTATCTCGTCGACGTAGCCCATCTTCTGAAGCTTCTTCAGGTGGTAGCTGATGGTCTGCTGGCTCTGTCCGGTCTTCCTGAGCATCTCCTTCTGGGAGAGACCGGGCTCCTCCTCGAGCATTGAGAGGATCTCGAGTTGGACGCCCTTGGGCCTCGGGCCTGCGCGACCTTTTATCGCTGTGGAGATCACGCTCCTCTGGTAGAACCTTCTCTTGGGTCCATCATATCTGGATATTATCTTCTTCTCTTTCTCAAGGATAATGAGGTGGTGCGCTGCTGTTCCGTTCGGCAACTTGAGCTTTCGTCTGATCTCATTGTAGTGAATGCCTGGTTCGGAAACTATCACGCCGAAGATCGCTCCCCTCATCTCGTTGTCCATGAGGCTCTTTTCCTTGTTCATCTTCGTGAGCAGCGGTAGCATCAGGATGAGCATCGACCACCGGCTCGCCTCTACCGACCAAAGACCTCCAAGTGCTCCGGTCACGATGATGACTATGATCAGTAATAGCAGAGGCCCTCCTCCAAGGACATCGATCAGGGAGTCATCCCCTCCGTCGTCCTTTTCAGGGCGCTTGATCGAGGTTATCTTTACCGATGCCGTGTCGTTCGCAGTGGATGCGAATATCTCGATATCCCCAATGACAAAGGGAGGCAGCTTGAACGATAGTGTTGCCGCCCCGGAGGTCGCCTCGATCTCCTCGATGATAAGAGAATCGTTGTTCCAGACCACCTCGAAGGTGACGGACCCGTTCACACCCGATGCAGTGGCCTTGACCGTCTCCCCGGTGAAATAGACCTCATGGTCCGTATCCACCGCCAGATCGCCATGGACCGGAAGGCAGAGAAGTCCGAAAAGGACAAGGGCGAGGACCGCCGCAAGGGCGGTCCTCGTGTTTCTATTCACATACATTCTCATTCACACCTGGTCAAGAGCTCGGTTCAGTTGACCGTGAACATACCGTCGTATGACACCAGGCTGTGGCCGCCGTTCCTCGGAAGCTCCTCCATCAGGTTGACCTGGAACGTCCAACTCCCTGCATCGTAATCGTCTGGTATCTCCACCGACAGGTCCTGTTCGAGCGTGCTCTCTGCATCAATATCCACTAGTTCGACCTCCACTGGCACAGGCATCCGACCCGGACCGTGGACCTGCAGTGTAAGGTAGACCTCCTTCTCCTCGTCGAAGGGGTTGGAGACCTTGACGCTAACAGTGAACGTGTCGCCGAGACTTACCGAGGAAGGGAAGACGATCTCGAGGAACTCGAACTCAGGTGGCACGTATTTCAAGAGCTCGAAGGTGCAGTTTGCCGTTACATTCCCTCCATCGATGGTTGCATATATCGTATAGTTCCCGAGCTCAGAACCTTTCGGGATGGTGAAGGTGAACACATCTCCAACGACCTTCTCGATGATGAAGGAAGCATCATCCGGATCGGCCACCTCGATGGTCACGTTGGCATCCACGTTGGATTCGATCGTTGTGTTCACAAGATTTCCGGGGTAGTACTGGTCTGCATCCGTATCGATCCGAAGCCACTCCTCCTTCTCGATCGTGAGGACCCAGACATCATCCTTCTGATAATCGCTGTTCGGGTCCTCTCCGCCGAACAACACCAGCTTTTCCTGGGCCGTGTCGTATCCCATTTCCGTGTTCGATCTCGTAGCGGGCTTAACAGCGGTCGTTAGTTGATGCCAGTCGATGCCGTCGAACCCCCAGAGGTCGTTGTATTGAGTGCTACCCACGCCGCCTCCGAACAGAAGGACAAGCTCGCTGTTGGGATCATATGACATAGAATGCTTCGACCTCTCGCTAGGGGCCGTAAACGGATACTGGCGGCTCCAGGTAAGGTTGTCTATATCGAACATCCATGTGTCGTTGCTGTCGCCGTTGACCCCTCCACCGATCATCACGATGCGGTCCAGAGATTCATGGTAGGCCATGGAGTGGCCCGCCCTGTTCCCTGGCGTTCCTGTGGTCGTCGGGTTCCACCATGTGTTGTTTCCGTACCAGTAGAACCATGTATCCGAGAGGAACGAGCTGTAATCCTGACCGCCGTACATGATGAAGCACGCCCTATCCTCGACGAAGACGAAGCCCATGTTGTTCCGCTTCCTCGGTGAGGTCGTCGGGTTCATCTCGGTCCAGTTATTGGTATCGTAGTCATATGCCCATGTGTCATCCGTGGCCGATCCACCCCTCCAATCACCGAACAGGACCGTCTTCTCATTGACCGGGTCGTATGCCATTCCAGCATTCGCCCTTTCTACCGAAGGCGAGGTGGTCGGCTTCATGTCCTTCCATGTGTTCGTCTCCAGATCGTATGTCCAAGTCTTACCGCCGCTGTGCCCCTCGAAGTGGATGAACACGCCCTCCTCCGAATCAAAGGCCCAGCCATGGCGGCTGTGCTCCTCGGGATATTCGGTGGAGTTCTCGGACATCTCCTCCCAGGTTACCGTGAAGTTGACACCGTCTATCTCGATCAGGTCGTTGAACCCGATATAGTTCATCTCTCTCGCCTCAAGATCATCGTGCGATCCCGTGAATATTTCCATTCCGAAAGCGCTGATGATGATCATCGCACCCAGCAGCCCTGCGAACGCCGCAAGCCCTATTCTTCCTACCGAACTCATGTCTTTCACCTCTTCTTAGGATCGGATCGCCGCGAGTTTATAAACCCGTACCGGTCGGAAATCTTTGTAAAATCCGGTTTTGGAGAGAAGGTTACTGGCCCCCGTTTTTCTTATTTCTGATATAAATACATATCGGTTTGAGCTTTTTGTAAATGCCGCTTTACAGGACGGGTTGTTTCCACGTGATCTCATGACGTTTCTACCCATGCATTCACCTCGCTCACACCCATGCGTTCATCAGCCTGCACCCTCCCTACCAACCATTTTGCTACCCTCGGATGTAGATGCTCCCCAGAGAAGCTGATATACTAATCCAATAACGCACAGATTTATATATAGATTGTAGGATTTTATTAGACACGACCCCCCGGGTGTATATGATGAAGGGACCATTCCTCGTTCTGGCGGCATTGACTCTGACGCTACTCTTTCTTTTCTCCTGTAATGTCGCGGGGACCCCTGACGATATCGATTTCACCGTCTCGGGCCTCGGCAACGACGTAAGGTTCGGAAAGACCCTGGCCACCGGGGACTTCAACGGCGACGGCTTCGACGACCTGGCGGTCGGAGCACCTGAACAGGACTACCAGCACACCGATGCCGGCGCGCTATTCATCTATTTCGGCCCCGTAGCTGCGAATATCACAGCGGATGACGCCAACGCCCTTTATCGCGGGGATGCAGGCGGCGACATGCTCGGTTATGCACTCTCCTCGGGCGACGTCAACTGCGACGGCCTGGACGACATCGTCGTATCGGCTCCCTTCAACGACGAGCAGAACACCAACACCGGAATGGTCTACATCCTGTACGGTCGGACAACGGGCTGGAGCTTCAACGTCTCCATCGACAACTACGCCAACGCGTCCTATATGGGCCTGGACCACTCGGATAAGGTCGGGATCTCGGTGGCGGCGGAGGGCGATGTGAACGGCGACGGCTACGACGATGTGGTCATCGGCGCCCCCTTCGTCGATTCAGGCGACGGGGACGCCGGCAAGGTCTACATCTTCTTCGGCAGGAGAAAGGGATGGAACAAGCAGGGACTGGTCATCAAGGCGAACGCCTCCTACAACGGCATGGAGCGCAACGATCGCTGCGGTCACGCCGCTGATTCAGGCGCCGATATGAACGGGGACGGGTACGATGACATCCTCGTCTCCGCCCCGAGGTCGGACGTCGGCGACGAGAACAGCGGCCAGGTCTTCGTGATCTTCGGCAGACGGAGCAAGTGGAACACCAACAAGGATATCACCAAGGCCAATGTGACGTTCACATCATCCAAGGCGAACGAGTCGATCGGGGTCAGCCTGGAGCTCGTACCATCCATCAACGGCGACATCTATGACGAGATCATGATCGGCAGTGTCGGGAACCTGACAGATCCGGGGACCGTCTATCTCTTCTACGGCACGTACCCGGCCGGATGGAGCAAGAACAACGATATCAACTCCGCCGCCCACCGGTTCACGGGCGAATCGAACGGGGACGAGATCGGGCGCGGTCTGGCCGGCCTCGGGGACCTTACCGGGGACGGATACGGCGACATCGCCATAGCTGCGACGATGCCGAACGCATCCTCGGGAGGGCGGGTGTACGTGTTCGAGGGAGGCGATTCAATATCATGGGGCTACAACGTCGACCTCGGCGACGCCCTGTTCACGTTCAACGAGTCCACTGCGGGCTCCTATCTGGGATATTCCGTCTGCGGAGGCGACCTGGACGGCGACCTCATCGACGATCTCATCATCGGTGCTCCTCAGGAGGGTATATCCGGTGGAAAGGGAGAGGTGCACATCTTCTACAACTACTCGAACGCCCTGCCGGTGGCATCCTCGCTTACGCTCTTCCTCAACAGCTCGTACAACCAGACGGGAGAGTTCGTCGTCCTCCGGGAGCTCATCTACATACAGGTCAACGGGACCGACCCCGACAACGGCGTCGCCAACATCGCCGGGGTAAGGGTGACCAGCAGCGGCTTTTCGAAGGGGATCGTGGTCCGCCTTTACGAGACCAACCTTTCCACGGGAGTATACAGGGGCACGGTCCGGCCGACGCTCCGCCACCACGAGGGCCATTCTTGGATCCGGGCCAACTGGGGCGACAGGATCTACGTTACCATAGGCGCCCACAATGAGACGCAGATGGTCAACGTTCCGCCGGTCATCACGAATGGCGACGTGCTCACGATCAACGAGGACAGTCTTTACACCGTGGACTACACCGCCTTGGACGGGAACGGCGACGACGTCAACTGGTCGGCGACCTTCGACGGTGATTGGCTCAACTGGAGCCATGATCCCGCACGCCTCTACGGCCAGCCCCACAACCTGGAGATCGGCTCCTACAATATCAGCATCCGGGTCTGGGACGGCAAGGAGGGCGAGGACTGGCGCAACTTCACGCTCACCGTCAACAACACCCCTCCGACGATCACCACCACCGATATCACCTGGGTGAACGAGGACAACCTCTATTCCGTCGACTACGAGAACGTCGACGAGAACGTCGGCGCATGGTGGGTCATCAACACGAACGCATCATGGCTGACCATCGACAACCTGACCGGTCTTATCGAAGGGACCCCGACCAACGACGACATCGGTTCCTACTGGGTAAACGTGACCGCCTTCGACGGGAACGGGGCATGGGATACCCACAACTTCACCCTCAACGCAATCAACGTTCCTCTGATGATAATGAACGAGGACGTGAACATCACCCAAGAGGACAATTGGTACTCGGTCACATATGTTGCCACGGACACCGGTACCGGCATCACCTGGTCCATGACCACGGGCACCGATTGGTTGAACTTCGATCCTGACAACAGGACCCTATACGGGATCCCGGACAACTGGGACGTCGGCCTGAACTGGGTCAATGTCAGCGTCGACGACGGCCAGGGCGGCTCGGATCACAGCAACTTCACCATCAATGTCACGAACAGGGCTCCATGGTTCACGGTGGACACCTTCTTCGATGCGCCGGAACGCACGTTCTTCGAGCTCAACATCACCAGCGACGACGACGGGACCGGCACTACCTACTCCTTCGAGTCCGATGCAGGCTGGTTGACCCTGGACGAGGGCAACGCCCAGGTCCGGGGGACGCCGGTGGACAGCGACGTCGGGACATACGTGATCAATGTCACCGTTTCGGACCTGAACGGCGGGAATACATCGACGAAGATCTATCTCGATGTCGACAACCTTCCGCCGAATGTAACGATCCCCGCCAACCTGACCGCCACCGAGGACTCCTTCTGGTCCTGGAACTTCACCTCCACCGACGATCCGCACACCACCTGGACGCTCGACGCAGGTCCCGGCTTCATCACGCTGAACTCGAGCAACGGCATCGTCTTCGGCACCCCGGACAACTCCCATGTGGGATGGTCCCTTCTCAATCTGACATGCTCCGACAGCAACGGCGGCGATGCAAGCGTCAGCATTCCGTTGACGGTGAACAACGTCGCTCCGGACATCACCACCTCTCCGCCCCAGATCGCCTTCGAGGACTCGCTCTACCAGGTCCAGTTCCAGGCGAACGACACCGGACCGGCGGTCAGATGGGAGCTTGAGACCGCCGACGACTGGCTCTCCATCGATCCGATCACTGGCCTTCTCGAGGGCACGCCTCACAACGATAACGTAACCGAGCCCGACGCCCTGTGGGTCAAGGTCACAGTGACCGACGGGAACGGGGGCAACGGATCCCTTGGGTACTATCTCAGGGTCAACAACACCATCCCGACCATAACGAACTCCCCGCCGGCCACGGTAAAGGAGCTGGTGAACTTCACCTTCGACATCTCATCGGCGGAGGAGGGGCTGGATGCATCCTACTCCATGCTCGGAGCCGCATCATGGCTCTCCATAAACTCCTCCACGGGGGTCATCAGCGGCCTGCCGCGCAACGAGCATGTGGGCAAGTACAAGGTCAACGTGACCCTGGACGACGGCCACGATGGATTCGCATGGCTGGAGTTCAACATCGAGGTGGAGAACACCGTTCCCGTGGTCACGACGACACCGCCAGGATCGGTCCTTGAGAAGACGCTGTATCTCTACGATCTCAACAGCACCGATGACGGTCCAGGGATCAGCTGGATAAAGGAATCCGGCCCGTCATGGCTGACCATAGACGAGGATACCGGCGAGCTCAATGGAACCCCCACCAACGACGACATCGGCCTGGCCTCGATAAAGGTGATAGTGTTCGACGGCAACGGCGGAGAGGGCAACATCACCTTCGACATCAACGTCATCAATACACCACCGACCATCACAACGATGGATGTTCCCTTCGGGAACGAGGACCAGCTCTATCGCGTCGAGTACCGGAGTTCGGACGACGGCGCGGACGCATCCTGGAACCTGACCACCAATGCCGAATGGCTGGGCATCTCCGGCGGGGTCCTCAGCGGCACCCCCGATGATGCGGATGTCGGGACATTCTGGGTGAAGGTGCGTCTGGACGACGGACATGGCGCCAGCGCCCTGGCCTCGTTCAACCTCACGATCAACAACTCGTCACCCACCATAACACCGTTCGAGCTGAACCCCATCGACGAGGATGAGCCCTTCGAGCTCAACCTGAGCTCCACCGATCCGGTGTTCGACCCGTTCTGGGATATCGATACCGACGCGGATTGGCTGAGCGTCGACGAGGAGACTGGGAGGGTGTGGGGAACTCCGAACAACGAGGACATCGGCCTGTTCGTCATCAACGTGAGCGTTTCAGACCGTCATGGCTCCGGCCAGACGCGGACCCTCAACCTGACGGTGGTCAACGTCCTGCCGGAGATCTTCGGGACCCCGCCTCCCTCCGTGGATGAGGACTCGCTCTACAGCGTGAACTGGACAACGGGCGACACCGGCCCTGGGGTCCTCTGGTTCTTCGAGGGTCCGGAATGGCTGGGGATGGACAACAGGACCGGCATCATGTACGGAACCCCCGATAACGACGATGTCGGCGGCAACCAGGTCATCGTGACCCTGGTCGACGGCAACGGCGGGAACGCCACCCGTTCGATACTAATCGAAGTCAAGGACGTCAACGATCACCCTCTCATCATCAGCGACGAATCCCACGTGGTGAACGGGACCGAGGTATACACGGCACAGTTCTGGGTGGAGGACGTGGATTCGCCCACCGATCTCCACAAGTGGTCGGCGAGGACCGACGCCGACTGGCTGATCTTCAGCGACAAGGACCAGAAGGTCCTCTTCGGCACCCCGTCGAACCAGGATGTAGGGGTCTACTGGGTGAACATCTCGATCCTAGACGGAGAGGGCGGCCTCGACTGGCGCAACTTCTCGATCAGGGTGGACTACAAGAACACCGCACCGATCCTGAGCAACGGCAAGGTCTCACCGCTGAAAGGGGACGATGACACCACCTACCACTTCACCGTCTGGTACACCGACATGGAGGAGGAGACCCCCACGGAGATATACGCTGTCATCGACGGCGTCTACAGGCCGATGAAGCTCTCGAAGGGCGACGGCTTCAACGGGCTCTATATCCTCAAGACCAAGCTCGACAGGGGGAAGCACTCCTATTTCTTCAATGCAACCGAAGGGAACAACTATGCCATCTCGGGGGACGAAACGCCGATTGAAGAGGGCGAGACGATAAGCGTCAAGATAGCCGATGACAGCTTCCAGCTCACCCTGGAGCTCTTCCTCATCCTCCTGTTCCTAATCCTGCTCGTCCTTCTGGTGGTCTTCCTGTTCAGGCACGAGAAGCTGATCAAGATCAGCAAGGGAGGCCATTCGACCACACTCTCGTACGAGGACGATCCGGACCGGCCCGGTTTGAGCGGCAGGGCCCCGCCGGCGAAGCCGGTAAAAAAACCCCCGGCAAAGGGACCGACAACGAAGGTGGCTCACGGAAAGAAGACACTACCTCCGAGAGTGGATACCCCGAAGAGAAAGGTCAAGCGAAAAGTACCACCCAGGACGGATGCGGGACCGAAGGACCCGCAGAACGACCCCGGAAGCCCGCCTCCGATACCCGAGGAAAAACCGCCGTACCTCCCCACAAAGGATGGTCCGGAGGCGAAATAGAAGACGAAAGGCCACATTGATCCATATCGGCCAGGGTCCTTGATCCCCTCAACACTTCGTCAATTGGCGACGATACTATACCATTATGCGCACTAATGTAACAAGATTACCAATTTTATTAATATAACCAGAACGAATCTGGGTCCTGCTCAGCTCGACCAACGCGACCATGGTCAAGAGGATGATATTATGAACAGAGGTGCCATACGCTTAGTTATCCTCGTAGGCATAGTGTTAGCCTTAACAGGATGCGCCAGTGGTGATTTTGGAGATTCGGTTCTGGATATCGGCGATATCAACGGCGATACCCTTTCCGATCTCGCTGTGACCGATCCATATTCGGATACGGGTGCGTCGAACGGGGGTGCGGTATACATCTTCCACGGGCCGTTCACGGGCGTGGACGAGCTCGCCCCGGCCGATGCGGATGTCACGGTTCTCGGCGATCTTTCTAACGGGTTCTTCGGAACGTCCATTGCCGCTGCAGATATCGACGGCGACAACATGACGGACCTTTTAGTGGGAACCCCCGGGGAGGATGATGGCGGCGGTCGCATCTACGTCTTCTCCGGCAGCGGACTCACCGACATGAACTCATCGGACGCAGATCACACGATCCTCGGGGGCGGCGACCTCGCCGGGCTCGGCACCAGCCTGGCGACAGGGAACTTCAACGGCGATGATCATATCGACGTGATCGCGGGTTGCGGGATCGCACCCATCGGGAACGGACTTCAGGGCTTCTACTATGACTCGGACGATCACACCGAGCTCGTGTTCAACCAGACCGATGCCCAGGTCGATTTCGACTGGGGTTCCGGCACGCCCGCCGGGCTATCGGGCGACGAGTTCTCGGTCCGTTGGACCGGGGTGATCGACATCCCCGAAGCGGACAGCTACACGTTCTATCTGAACAGCGACGACGATTCCTCCCTGTGGCTCGGAGGAACGCAGATCATCGATAACCAGCCGGCCTCCCCGCCCGAGGAGGTCTCGGCCACGGTCTTCCTGAACAGGGGCCAGTATGACATACGGATCGACCACTCCGAGTCCGGCGGCGACGCAGAGGTCCATTTCTACTGGTCAAGCGGAAGCATCTCGAAGGAGATCGTCCCCTCCGGCCGGCTGACACCGCTCGGTCCCGGACGGGTCGTCCTGTTAAACGGGACCGGGGCCATCGACTCCTTCACCGAGTGGAGGAGCTTCGGCTCGACGCTCATCTCTCCGACGTTCGGATCGGCCCTTGAGGCCGACCTGGATCTCGATACCGACGGAGCCAGCGAGCTCTTCATCGGCGCCTGGGGTATGTCCAAGGCATACTACCTGAACATCAACGCTACTATATGGGATGGGGAGGGCGAGCCTGATTACAATACGACCTTCTTCGGAAAGATGGATGGTCTCGGCTATTCTCTTGCATCCCGCGACGACGGCATTCTCATCGGCGCACCGTTCTACAACTGCGACCCTAATGGCACCCGGACCAACGGGACCATGGGATACATGATGGGCGCCGTCTTCCTTAAGACCTCTTTCCAGGGCGGCGAGCAGGGAGCCGGTCGATCCGCCAGTCTCTGGGGTTTCGAGGACGGCGGCATGTACGGCAGCTCGGTGGAGTATCTCATGGACGACACAACGCCGGCCTATCTCGTAGGCGCCCCGAACGTCACAATGGGTCCGCCTCCCTCTGGTATCGCTCCTTGGGTCAATGTCAGCGGCCTCGGTCTGCTGTACATCGGCACCGCCGAGCCGACGGACCAGCCGACACATGCCTTGACCGGTCCGAACGGCAGCCTCATCGGCACTTCCGCTGCCATCACGACCACCAACACATCATATGCCTTCGGCGGTCCCGGGGCGGACACCCTTGTGACATCCGATCTTCAGGTGACCGTCACCCTCACCCCGTATTACTTCAAGACAAGGATGGTTGCCGGAAGGACCTATCGGACCTACATCCGTATCGACAACAACGGCTTGGGCGACACATTCACGCTCTGGAACTCGATGCCCGAAGACTGGACCGGCTTCATCTATTACGGGGTCGACGGAACCTGGGTGAACGTCACCGTGACCAGCGGCGGGTCGAGCTGGTATACCATCGATATCACCCCCGCTGCAGATGCCGTCGTCGGCAAGATGTACTCCTACAACTTCTACATCAGGTCCAGCGACGGAAGGTCGATATTTCCGCTGGTCTTCGAGACCACCATCAAGGATATCGATCTGAACGTCCGCGACATCGTGTTCTATCGGGAGGATGGTGCCATGGTGGAGAACGGCACAGACCCGGCGTTGATCGAGAAGGAGAACACAACGGTCGGGGCCGTCGTTGAGAACCTCGGCGGCGATTCCGCCACCCCGCAGATATCCTACGATGTGGGCGGGATCGGCGTTGGCACCACCGGGACCACCTTGCGGTCCTCAGGCTACGTGATTCCGAGCGGCTCCAATATCACGCTCAACAGACTATCCCGTGAGCTCTGGTCCGCCGCCAACCAGACCGGCGGTGCCTGGGGACAGATGACATGGGCCACGAACACGGTATCCTGGAGGATACCCATCTCAGGGAGCAGCATCGTCGCTCCATCGGAACGCTTCAGGCTTTACTTCAACGTCCGTTCGGACCTCATGCTTGCCGCTGTCAGGATCGCCGAGATGGCCGGCGGGAACCCCCTCAACGTCGTCGAAGGGACCTGGACCAACATCACCTTCTCGGGAAACCAGTATATCGAGATCCCGGGGTTCTGGACGATCCAGAGCGATCTGATAGAGTTCATGATCGAACCGAGCAAGGACTACGTGATCACGTTCTATGTTCAGAGGAGCGCAAACCTGGGGGTCCCATACTATCATAACGCCGCCTCCACCGAGGACGTCTACTACATGTCGGGGGACTACAGGGACCGCAGTGACTGGACCTCCTTGTCCACCAACACGACCAAGCTAGTACCCTACATCACCAAGCTCGAGGGGTTCGATCACGTCCATGAGGGGTCCATCTACTCCACCATGGTGAACGGTTCCGCTTCGGTGGACTACACCTCGATCTGGTGGAACTCGACAGTGCCCGACGGCACGGAGCTCGAGCTGCAGTTCCGCAGCGCCGAGGACAAGGACGGAAGGCCTTACAACTGGACCGGCTGGTACGGCGCCTCCGGTGCAGATTCATACTACATGACCCCTGGTGCCAACATTTCCGATGTCCACGATGGCAGGTCTTGGTCGCAGTACCGGGCTGTACTTCGCACCTACGACCGCGAGATCGCGCCCATCCTGCACGATGTGGCCATCGGAGGGGCATATGCACAGACCACGTGGAGCTCAGGCCCCGGGTTGGGAAAGCTCAATGCCACCGATCCGACAGGCTATCACATCGACCGCGGAGCGCGGATCGTGATGTTCTCGCTTGCAGCCCCGTCCGGGAACGTAAACTTCACGGTCACCGCGGACCCGGCCGGCGGGATACCTGAGTCCGACGAGACCAACAACGTTATGACCAGGTTCGAGGACGTGGAGACCCTGGCGACCAGTTCACCTTATTGGTTGAATCTCACCATCCTCGATACCGACGGCGTCACTCCCGCAAAGGGCGCGGATGTGACCATTGCACAGTTAAGGACCGGGGCGAATTCCGTTCTAAGCGCGAACAGCAGCCTCGCCGTCGATATCTCGACCATCTTCGCCTCCCTTTACGAGAGCGACGATATCGATATCACGGTCGCCTACATGGGCGCAAGCGCGTCAAGGTCGTTCAAGGTATATACCGCGGATGGAGAGTACAACGAAACCCTTCGCGTCGAGCTGGAAGGCATCGACCTGATGTTCGACATGCTGGATTCACAGAGCCCGTCCGGCGGCAAGAAGCAGATCCTGATCTACCGCCTCGATGAATCGGCGGAGATCGACACACCTGTCGCGGACAAGAACCATCGCCTGGAAGCGGTGATCAAGAACAGGGGTAGCATCCTCGCCCAGGACGTGACCGCTCAGTTCTACATCAATGGGTCCCCTCTCGGGGATCCGCACGTATTCGACCTCTCAGCCCTGGATACCCACACGATCACCGAGATATGGAAGCCAGCCGAGGGAACCTACAACGTCACCGTCAGAATGGAAGATGCCTACGGCGAGATCAAACGGGGATACCTCGATCTCTGGGACTCCTTTTACGACCTCTCGAACTCTCAGGTCGACTTCACGACAGAGGCATACAACACGGTCGACGACCTCAATACTTTCTGGATCGCCTCGGAACCGATGGACTCCCATGACGGATGGGACTTCGGCAACGGCGTCTACGGCGCCTCGGACACGACCCATATACGGTTCGGCGATCCGGCCGGCGCCCGGGATTATCAGTCCAACGGAAGGCTCGAGATCAAGA
>JANQNJ010000017.1 GCA_028279645.1 Thermoplasmatota archaeon | reverse complement strand
CAATGTCGTTCCCGTAGCAGGTATTGTCGTCAACGGTGTTGCCGCTGGACCCGGCGATGAGGATCCCGTTCTGCTCGTTGTTGCTGGCGGTATTGTCCTCAATGTCGTTGCCGGTGCTGGAATCGGCCACGTAGATGCCGTCCAGCATGTTGACGTTGGCGTTGTTGTCCCTTATTGTGTTGGTGTCCGAGGACCGTATGTGCACGCCGAAGTTGTTGTCAGTGAGGTCGTTGTTCTTGAGGGTGTTGCCGTCGGAATCGTGGAGATGGATGCCGCCCATATAGAGGGCTCTGAGCTCGTCCGCATCGAAGGCCTCGTCGAATATCTGGACCTCGTCGATGCGTCCGTTGAAGCCGTTGCCGATCACGAGGTCGTAATTGTTAGCGGTTATGGAGCCGGTGAACGATTTCGAGGCCTTCTCCTCGCCGTCGATATACAGCCTCATGATCGTACCGTCGTAGGTCATCATGACCTGCATCCATTCGGTGGTTGTCACCGCCGCCCTCACGGAATTGTCGCCGATGGTGGCGTACGCGTACTCGGGGCTGACCCTTATACCGTAAGCGTCTCCCTTCATGATCCCTCCAGGCAGGGCGATGCTCTCGGCGCCGACGGTGATCGACGGCTCCGATGAGGTGAACTTACGAGCGATCACAAGGTCGTACCAGACCGTCTGGGGCCATCCCGGAGATGCCCAGAAGTCGAGACCCACAGTGCCGTAGGTGAAATAGGTCCCGATGTTTCGGTTGGAATTTATTAGGGTCCCGTCAAGCCACTGGTTCATCGTCGTACCGACCAGGGTCAGTTCCTGGTGGTGCCATGTGTTCTCGGAATATGTGGCCTGTCCGTTCCCCTTGTACATCTCGATGAACTCGGTTGCACCGTTGCCGCGCCAGACGCCGCCGTAGTTGTAAGGGGTCGTTGGATAGTACGAGCAGTGCTGGTAACCCGAGAAACCGTTGTCAAGCGCCCTGACCACCAGCGCGACGTCCGGGGGCTCGTTGCCTGGTCTGTTGAGGCGGACGTACGCCTCCATGTACAGGTCGGTCAGGTTGACGTTCTTCGCACCCACAGCGGCGATCGTCGCATCGCCGGATGCATGGGTCGTACCCTTGATACTGTAGGAGCCTTCCTGGGTCTGATCGCTTGCTATGGTCCAGTCGCCCCAGTTCTCGAGCATCTCCCACTTGTCCAGGTTGCCGTCCTCGAAGTCGTCGAAGAAGGTGAAGGCGTCGTCGCCGTCGCTCTCCGAGCTGGCAGTGGGATTACCATAGTACATGTAGATCTTGGATGTGCCAGAATCCGGGATCATGACCCAGATGGTGGAAGTTCCACCGTAGTTCCAGTCCCGGATCCAGTAGCCGAGCTGGTTGCCCAGGACGTCGTAGAACCTGATGTCCGCGCCGTCGCTCCTGGCACGGGAGTAATCGAAGTTGCTGGAGGTAAGCGTGACCTCGATGGAATAATCAGCCATGGAAGTGGCCGGACTGAGCGTTATCGGCCTGCGGTAGCTCCAGTCGCTGGTGGAGGTGGTCTGATCGGAGGAGGTCTCGCTCCCGAAGGTCAGGAAGCTGGATGGATCGTCCATGTTGTTGAATTCGGTCTCGATCCAGTCCGCGTCAACCGCCTCGTCCAGGACCCTGATCTCGTCGAAACGGCCGGTGTAGAAGTTGCCGCTGTCCCTTCTGGCTATGTAAAGGTTGCCGCCAATTCCGACGTTGGTGGCGGATACCGATCCAGAGGAGGTTGAGCCGTCCACATACAGCCTGTGGGTCGAGCCGTCATAGGTCCACACCACATGGGACCACACGTTATTGGAGATCGTTCCGGTGGATGCCTGCGGGCTGCCGGCGGCTCCGTTGGTGGCCGTCCTCGCCTGGATCTTGTTGTTGTGCCAGACGAGCATGATCTGCCTGGATGTCGAAGCGCCGTATCCCTGGATGAAGAGCCTCTCGTAGTTGTCCGGGCTTGCAGGGCGGACCCAGAAGTCCACGGTCCAGGTCGAGGAGACAAGCGGATCGGTTCCGAGGTCGATGTAGTCGTTGCTGCCGTCGAAGTCTATCCCCTTCCCAACCTGGGCGTCGACGAGGTCGTTCGATTGCATGCTTCCCTGCGACGTTCCGTCGAAATCGTTGCCGGTACTGTCCAGGAGCTGGGGAGCCCCTCCGGACAGGTCCT
>JANQNJ010000095.1 GCA_028279645.1 Thermoplasmatota archaeon | reverse complement strand
GAGCCCAAGGACTACGACTACGCCGTTTTCCACCAGCCCAACGGGAAGTTCCCGCTAAAGGCGGCCAAGGTCCTCGGGTTCGACAGGGAGCAGGTCGATACCGGCCTGGTCACCCCGCTCATCGGCAACACCTACTCCGGCTCGGCCCTTCTCGGGCTCACCGCCGTACTGGACGAGGCAAAGCCCGGAAACCGGATCCTCCTCGTATCCTACGGATCGGGCGCCGGTTCCGACGCCTTCGACATCACCGTCACCGATGCGATAACCTCCTTCGACAGGGACGCGGCCATGAGGACCCGCCAGTACATGGAGGATGATTACGAGATGATCAACTACTCGCGATACGCGAAGTTCATGGGCAAGATCGTGTACGGGTGATTTCATGAGGGATGTTGCAGTGATCGGAGTTGGCATGACCCAGTTCGGAGAGCTCTGGGAGCGTTCGTTCAGGGATATCGGCCTGGAGGCGGGGATGTCCGCCATGGTCGATGCAGGGATAGGCAGCGACGATATCGACGCCCTCTATGTGGGCAACATGTCCGCCGGCATGTTCATCGAGCAGGAGCACGTGGGCGCGTTGATAGCCGACTACGTCGGCCTGAGCGATTCGCATATCCCCTCGGTCAGGGTCGAGGCCGGAGGCGCATCCGGCGCCCTGGCCCTCAGACAAGGCTACCTTTCAGTGGCCTCCGGCGTCAACGATATCGTCGTTGTCGGCGGCGCCGAGAAGATGACGGATGTGGCGGATACGGCGGCCGAGGATATCCTGTCCAAGTCGGCCGACCAGGAGTGGGAGGTCTTCTTCGGGGCGACCCTCACGAGCCTCTACGCCATGATGGCCAGGAGGCACATGCACGAGTTCGGCACCACTGCAGAACAGCTTGCCCAGGTATCGGTCCTCAATCACACTCATGGTTCAATGAACCCCAAGGCCCACTTCAGGAACAGGGTCAAGCTCGAGCACGTCCTGGGCTCGCCTATCGCGGCTTCGCCCTTACGGACGCTCGAATGCGCACCTGTGTCCGACGGCGGCGCCGCCGTGATCCTGGCCTCAATGGACAAGGCCGAGGAGTTCAAGGGCGACCGCCCCCTGGTCAAGATCTCAGGATCCGCCCAGGCGTCCGACACCATCAGCCTCCATGCCAGGAGCGAGTTCACCTCGCTCACCTCCACAAGGGAAGCGGCCAGGAAGGCCTACAAGCGTGCCGGCCTCACAGCGAAGGACATCGATGTGGCCGAGATCAACGACAACTTCACCATCGCCGCCCTCATGGCCCTCGAAGCCCTGGGTTTCGCCGAGAAGGGCAAGAGCGGCCCCTGGATCGAGGAGGGCAATGGCGCCCTCGACGGCTCCTTGCCGATCAATCCGTCCGGAGGCCTGAAGGCCAGGGGCCAGCCCCCTGGCGCCGTCGGTATCGCCCAGGCGGCGGAGATCGTATCCCAGCTGAGGGGCGAGTGCGGCGATCGGAACGTCAAGGACCCGCGGGTGGGTCTCACCCACAACCTGGGTGGGACGGGTGCCACCAGCATCGTCCACATCTTCGAGGTGGTATAGATGTCGGTTGCCAGGATATGGAGGGAGAACAGGTCCAGGTACAACCTCATCGGGAACACCTGCACCGTGTGCGGCCAGACATTCTTTCCCATGAGAACCGTGTGTCCCAAGTGCCACCGGGAGAGCATCGGGAAGATGGAGGAGAAACCGCTGTCCGGAATGGGCAGTATCTACTCCTTCTCCGTGGTTCACAGCGCTCCGGAGAGCTTCCAGACGGTGAAACCGTATGTTATGGGTATCATTGAGATGGACGAGGGAGTCAAGCTCACAGCCCAGATCGTCGACGCAGACCTGGAGGCCATCGCCATTGGCGACAGGGTCAAGGCCGTATTCAGGCGTGTCCGGGAGATCGACAGCGAAGGGGTCATCCAGTACGGCTACAAGTTCATACGGCTCAATGGTGAGGAAACCGGCTGAAATCGTCGTTGATGGCAGCTGCAGTGCGCTTCTGAACGGATCCGTTATGGGCCTCCAGAACGGTCTCGCAAACGCCTTCTCCAGTGGAAAAAAAAACGTAACGAGGTCAGGGCCAGTATCTGATATCATTGCACTCGTCTTGATGTTTATCGACAGCTGATCAGCTTCACCTTCGATGCAGAACATGGAATAGGGGTGACCCCGGCACAGCGGCGGCCTATTGATGTCCCATTGTTCCATGGGTAACAAGGCCCAGGTTAAAACCGTCCAAGCTGATGCGGTCGGGGTGCCCGAACCATCAAAGGCCATGTATATCGGGCCCTGACCGTGAAAAAACCGTTCCTGGCCCTTCCTTTAAATATAAAAGCTTTTTCGCTGGTATCCACCACGATATGTTTATATAAGTTATAGTATGATTTTCGCCGGAGCATACAAGGGTATGAAGGGTGTTAACATGAGCGAGGATGCACGGTCCTGGAGCAAGAGTATTCTATTAATCGTGATATTTGCGGCCCTGACACTGGCCTTTCTTTTCTATCTGTCCGCACCTGCACGCGGTGATTGGGAGGTCGAGATCACGTCGCACAGTACGAGCCAGCAGGTCACAGGCAGCGTCCTGATCGAGGGCGACGTCACGAGCAACGTCACGGACACTGGAGATATCGAGGAGGTCAAGTTCGATATAGATGCAGGCCCCGAGATGGTCTGCAACAACCCCAACGGCGACTGGTCCACGTGGAACTTCACATGGGATTCCTTCACCGCTGCGGACGGCAACCACGATGTCACCGTCCATCTGTACATCACCGAGGCGAACAGCACCAGCAAGGTGGATACCGACACGGTCACCCTGGACGTGCTGAACCCGCGCCCTGAGGCCAATCTGGTCTCGGTCTCCGAAACGAACGCGGTAGAGGGGACCAAGATCCACTTCCGGGGCAACGGGACCAACGGGACCATCGTCGAATATACCTGGACATCAAGCATCGACGGCAACTTCGGTCCTGACAACATGACCAAGTTCCATTATTCCGGTCTTTCACCCGGGACCCATACCATCTCATTCAAGGTCAAGGCCTCCAACGGAAAGGACTCGCACTCGAAGAACACCACGGTCACCATCACCTCCACTCCCGAATGGCCGTTCTACAGACAGGGTCTGACCAGGGCCGGGGAGGGGAACAGCGGTCCATACGCCAACAGCACCGCTTGGATCTTCGAGACCGACAGCCCCAACGACCTTTTCTCCGGGGCACCCATCATCGCGGATGGGAAGGTGTTCATCGGCCTGAAGGGCCAGTACACACAGTCGATCCACGGGAACAACGCCCGCTACGGAGCCCTGTACTGTTTCGATCTCGAGGGCACATCCGACCAGACCCAGGGGACCGCCTTCGGAAGGAGCGACCTCCTCTGGAAGGTGAAGCTGGACAAGCAGGTCCTCGGAGCGCCCGCTTATAGTGACGGGGTTGTGTTCATCGGGACCGAGTACGCGGCAGGCAACAACACCTTCGCCTTCGATGCCGACACAGGCGATCCCGTGAAGGTCTGGGACGTCGGCGAAGGCAAGAACGTCAGCTGGGCCTACGAGTTCAACGGCGGCGTCCACTCGGGCCCCGTCGTTGTCGGAGATATGCTTATCATCAGCGCCGGCCAGAAGGTCGCCGCCATCAACATCACCACCGCCCAGAAGGTCTGGAGCACCGGTTTCGGCGATCTTGTCCTCGGCTCGCCCACAGTGGCGGCCGGCAGGGTCTACATCGCCAGCACCGACGGCGAGCTTTACGCCCTCGATCTGGATACCGGGGCCATCCTGGCCTCCACCGATCTGGGAGACAATCACGACACCACCGCGGTCTTCTACGACAAGCGGGTGTACTACGCGGCCCACGGCGACACGGGCATGGACGACAAGCTCGTGGCCAGGACCTTCGACAACCTCGGCGACGGCGTCACCGGGACCTGGGACTTCCAGTCCGACGGCAGGATCGAGACCAGCCCGGCACTGGCCGACGACCGGATCTACTTCACCACCGATGCAGGGACCCTGTACTGCCTCGACATCGACGGCAACAAGAAATGGGAGAAGGACATCGGAATGACGGTCTCCGGCTCACCCGTGGTGGCTGGGAACCTCCTCTACCTGGGAGGCGAGGATGGCGACATCGTTTGTTACAACCTGACAGGAGTGACATCGCCTGCAAAGGAGTGGGAGCTCTTCACCAACATGACGACGGAATCGTCCCCGGCCTTGCTCGACGGGATCCTGGTTATCGGGTCCGGATACAAGGTCTACGCGATATCCGGCGTGAAAAGCCTTCCGATCGCCGAGATCCTTGGTGTGACGATCACCGATCCAACGGTCGTTCCTGACACTTACGATCCATACATGACCGTCTCCAGGGACATCTCCCTCACCTTCAACGGGACCGGTTCCGATGAGGACGGATATCCCATCACTGGCTATAACTGGTCCTCCGATCTCGACGGGGACCTCGGCTCGGGTGCGGACCTTGTCCTGGACAAGGGGCTCACTGCCGGCCTCCACACCATCAGCCTGAAGGTCAAGAACTCCCTGGACATGTGGTCCCCCTTCACGACGTTCATGATCAACGTGACGAACAACAGCGCTCCCGTGGCCAACGTCGACTACAGCGGTGATACCTGGATCGACGGCTTCGTAACGATCTCCGCCGACGGGTCCACCGACCCTGACGGCTCCGACGAGATCGTGAAGTACCAGTACATAATCGACGGCGATGTAGTACGCAACTGGACCACCTCATCGAGCATATTCTATCAGTTCAAGTCGGCAAAGCAGTTCATCATCGAGGTCAAGGTGAAGGACAAGCACGGCATGGTCAGCGACAATATCGCTACCAAGACCATCGATATCTCCAAGACAAAGCCTGGTGGTAACGGTGGCACCGGTAACGGCGGCGACGATGACGACCTGTTCGGCAGGAGCGCCGTCCTCCTCGGGGGTACCGTGATCGTGATCATCATCCTCATCGTCATCATGTTCCTCGTGATGGGCTCCAGGAGGAGCGGCGAGAAGAAGGAGGAGACCGAGTTCATCGAGGAGGATATGGAGGACGAGGAGGACCTGAAGGAGAAGAAGGTGGAGGCGATCGCATCCACCCTGGGGGCCGATGAGGTCCTCAAGGCACACGAGGGCGAGAAGCCGAAGGGCGCCAAGAAGGGAAAGAAGCCCCCTGCAAAGGAACCGGAGCCGGAAGCGGAAAAGGAGGCAGAGAGGGAGCCCGAGAAGGAGAAGCCTGAGGCGGAGCCCAAGGAGGAACCTCCAGAGTTCAAGGAGGACGAGCCGGTTTCCACCCCGCCCGAGCCGGAAGAGGATGCCTCTGGCAGTTCGAAATCGCTTGACGATCTGGCCAAGGAGCTGGAGACCCTCAAGACCGATCTCGAGACAGAGGAATGATCCGCCGTTTTCGGGGGCCCATAGGGCCTTGAGGATCATCGAGGCAACGGTCACGTCCTGACGAACGCGGGATGCTCGCCAGCAGCCAAAAGAAGGTTCCCCGCAGAAGGGGGGGTCGATTGAACGTTTTTATCGATGAGCCAGTCAGTTGAACCTTTCCCGTTTTACGGCGGTCGAACGGCGTAAATAAATATAAATATGTTAATATATGTATAACCTACCCGAAAGAGGTGACCTTATGTTGAGTGGTGGTTCACATCTGACAGAGAGCAACTATCGCAAGATCGGGATCCTGTTCGCGGCCATGATGGCGCTGGGTCTATTTTTATGCCTTGCACCATCCGTTGCGGCCAGCTACGAACTGGACATCTACAATCCGATCGGCGGGACCGTCGTTGACGGGATCGTCATCGTGAACGGAACTGCCGACCTGGACGATCTGGTCGGGAACGAGAACGTCTTCATCGGGTTCCACAAGGAGGGAGCAGACCCCGGAGAGAACTTCTCGTACGCGACCGACGTATCGCTTGGCGGCGACTGGTCAGAATGGAGATATGAATGGAAGTCTGGCACTGCCCAGAACGGCGATTACACCGTTACGATGTCGATCAGGAACGGTCAGAACGACATCATCTTCGACACAGTGGATGTCGAGGTCGACAACGAGGACCCCGCATCCTCGATCACACACATCTCGTCCACCGAGATCGCTGAGGAAGAGCTCCTCGATCTCGAGGGCAAGGTGACGTTCCTGGGCGACGGCAGCGCCGTCGACACCTACGAGTGGTGGTCCGACATCGACGGCCACATCGGTGACAGGCAGAACTTCACCGGCGTGCTCGGCCCCGGGACCCACATGATCAGCTACCGTGTGAGGAACGATGCTGGCTCCTGGTCCTCCAGGTCATATCAGCTCGTGAAGGTCACGGGCCTCCCGAACGCCAGCAGGGCCGGCTACACCAACGGCTTCTCCGGCTTCGCCCAGGGGGTCTCGGACCCGACCGATCTCATGATACCCGAGACCGGATGGTGGTATCGATCGGGCGACCTCGACATGCTCGGGAACCATGAACTGTTCTCAGGCGGCAGGATCGACGGTCTGGTGGTCGTGAACGATGTCGCCTACTGCACCGTACAGGTCGACGACATGGAGGGCCGCGTCGTCGCAGTCGACGCAGCGGGCCTCGAGGACGGACTGGACGGTATACCCGTGGAGACCGCCGATCTCCTCTGGTCATATGATATACCGCATCCCGTGGGAAGCGCGATCATGTACTACGAGGGAACGGTGTTCATAGGGACCCAGGACGGCTATCTCTACGCCCTTGACGGGGACGTGAGCACCGGCATGACGACGGAGCTATGGGACCGTCCGTTCAAGACCGAGGAGATCATGGGCGACCTTCTTACGGTGGTCAACGACAAGCTTATCGCCGGTACATATTCCATAATAGAGGAGGACGCCACTGCCCATCTCTGGGTCATCAACCCGGACAATGGCCAGTCGATGATCTATCCTCCGATCTCCTTCGACGAGGAGAACGTCACCACAGTTCCGGCAGCGGCCGGCCAGTACCTCTTCGTGAGCACCATCGACGGCCTGTACGCCCTGGACGTGGAGACCCTGGAGCAGCTATGGACGATCCCCTACGTCTCGAAGATCACGGCGCTCAGCGCGGGAAGCTCCTACCTCCTGGTGGGTACGGAGGAGGGTTCCCTTTACTGCTATGATTACACCGGTAAGCCCCTATGGGGCCCCCTGGATGTGGGCGTGGCCCTGAACGATCCGGTGGCAATCACGCCGGACAGGCTGTTCGTGGCAGGCACCTATCACAAGACGAACATTGGGCACCTGATCGCTGTGGACCCGGTCAACGGGACCATCGAATGGGACGCCTATCTCTCGAGTTCGGTATCCGGACCTGCCACGGCCACCGAGGACAAGGTCTTCATCTCGACATTCGACGGCAACATCTACGCCTTCGACGGGACGGCCGACGACAACGTCAGCGCCCATCTATGGACCCTGGGCTACGACGATTACGCGCTCAGCGAGGTCAACCAGTCGTTCAGGAAGACGACGCCCCTGATCGTGATGGACGGCCGGATGTACTTCGGTGCCGCCGACCATGTCCTTTACACCATTGGCGACTTCATTCTCAGACCGGTCGCAAAGGTCACCGAGGTCAAGGTGAAGCACGGCAAGACCCAGCCGCCGCTCACCCTGTACCACCACCAGCAGGTGACCTTCACCGGTGAGGGCATCACCTATACCGGGGACAACATCACGGCATACAGCTGGGAATCGGACAAGGACGGTGTTCTGGCGACCAAGCGGTCGTTCGCCACCGAGGACCTCTCCGAGGGCGACCACGTCGTCACGTTCAAGGTCACCGACGACAACGGCGACACCTCGTTCCCTGTGGAGCTGGACATGACCGTACTGCCGAACCAGCTCCCGGTCCTGAAGTACACGATAACCAACAAGATCGGCGGCAAGGAGATAATCAAGCTCCCCGTGGACGAGAAGGTCACGTTCGACCTGCCCGGATCGTCCGATCCGAACGGCGACGAGGACCTCGAGTACCTATACCTCCTTGGCGAGACCTACAATTTCGAGTGGGTAAAGTCGAACAAGTACACGACCATATATCTCGATAAGACCCCGAGGGGCGAGCCCTACAACGTTACCCTCATCGTGCGTGATTCGCACGGCGTCGAGAGCGAGCCTGTCTATCTGCAGGTCGCGGTAGTGAGCTCCGAGGAGGAGGAGGATGGGATCTCGAACTGGTGCCTCCCCATTATCATCATCCTCCTGATACTCATCATTATCGGGCTGATCCTGTACCATATAACAAAGGAGGACGAGGAGGTCGACGACGTCGACATGCCCGTCCGTCCCGTACCTGTGAAGAAGGTCGCGGTTGCCGCTCCGGTGGGCGGGGTCACCAAGCTCAAGGTTGTGAAACGTACCAAGAGGATACGGGTCAAGAAGCTCAAGGAGCCGGAGGTCGTTCCGGCGCCGCTCCCTCCTCCCGCAAAGGGCAGGGCGGAGATCGAGTTCGGCAGCCCCATCACCACCGAGGACATCTCCCTGGACGAGCTCTCCAGGAGGCTCGAGTCGTTGACGAAGAGCAAGGAGGAGCTCGAGCGGGTGAAGAAGATGAAGGACGAGGAGGCCGATGAGCTCAAGATCGTCAAGAGGACCACTATCCGAGAGGTCGATGTAAAGGAGAAGGAGATCTGAAGGTGATTGACATGAACACCAGAACCATGGCATCGGCCGTAATACTGCTGATGCTGTTCACTATCGGGACCCCGTTCCTCCAGGAGGGGGCGAAGGGTGCCCAGAGCGCGGGTACCGGTCTTGCGACAGGTACCATCTCCGGTTTCGTGCATGACGAGGACGACGTACCGCTTTCGGGCGTCACAGTGAGGTTCAATGGAGGGAACTCCGTGGTGACCGACCTGTACGGCAGGTTCACATCGCAGAGCCTGCTCGACGGTGATTACACCGTTGAGGCCTCCAATCCAGGCTTCGCCTCCACCAGCGTGTACAACGTATCAACCGGGTCCTCGGGGATCGGAATGCATCTTACCCCGTACGGCTGGGTCGAGATGGACGACGACGCTTTCGGGGATGGTTTCTTCAGGAATATCGAGGCCGGTCCCGACGGGCTCAGCCTCGAGGTGACCGACGACCCCGTCCTTCCCGTCTCGGAGAGGTTCTTCCTAGTAGCGAACGACTACATGAACGGCAGCAACTGGCACGACAGGAACATGAGCCGGGGCCGTGTCTGGTACGTCGACATCAACGCCGACGGATCGATCGGCGATATGGACGAGGTCTTCGATCCCTGGGAGGTGGTCCTTGACGGATTCACCCTCAACGCCCGCGGGCTCCCGATGGCCGACTTCGACAACGACGGCGATTACGACTTCGTCGTTCCCAAGATCTACTACAACAACGTGGACGGCTGGAAGTACTTCGGCCTCTGGTTCGTCGAGAACCAGGGCGTCGACGTGGAGGGCCACCGCCAGTTCGGCGTACCCACCGCGATATCCGGTTCCAGCTTCAGCATGAACCGCTTCCTCATGGATGCCGCCACCGAGGACTTCGACGGCGACGGCAACTACGACTTCATCGTAAGCGGCAACAACGACGACCTCTATCTGTTCGAGGGCGACGGTGCAGGCGGCTTCGCGAGGAGCACCATCACGACCAATGCCCCCGACGGATACTGCCGCGGAAAGGATGCCGGAGATATCAACAACGACGGCAACATGGACCTGGTCGTGGCAACCTACAACGACGGCGAGGTATACGCCTACTTCGGCGACGGAGCTGGCGGATTCTCATCCCCTGCCTACCTGTTCGACGTGCTCGGCATCAGCAAGGACCCGTACGGGGTCACCGTGGCCGACTACAACAACGACGGCGCCCAGGACATCGTCACCAACGACGGAGCGAACAATATCAACACGCTCTGGCTCGGCGACGGGACCGGTACCAACTTCCAGAGCACCGACACGATCTTCGATCTCAGCAGCGGTGGAGGTTCGGACAACTTCGACATCGATAGGGACGGCGACCAGGACATAGTCACCATCTATCATGGGACCGGTGGAAGGGTCTTCTGGATGGAGAACCACAACGACGGCATGGTCTGGCTCGGACACGAGGCGATCGCATACGACTATGCGGCTCACAAGCGCATGTACACCATCAGCACTCCGCCCACGGCCAAGAGGTACGAGACCTCTGGCGTCTATGTCTCCGAGATCCATGACACCCGGAACCCTCTGGCGAAGATCGCCCAGGTCGAATACGACCATGAGCAGTGGCCCAATCAGACCATCACTGTCCAGGTCCGTTCCTCCGACAACGCCGACATGAGCGGCGCCTCGGGATGGGAGACGGTGATCGACGGTGACAACACCATATCGACGCCGAGCGGAAGGTACGTACAGTACCAGGTACTGATGAACAGTATCGATACAAGCTCCCCGAGGCTCGGTTCGATCAAGATCAACTACTTCGTTAACCCCGTGTGGATCAACGGCACGATCTGGAACACCGCTTCCGACGAGATACCCGGGGCTACCGTCAGCCTGATGAGCGACGGTTACACCCTGGTGAGCGACGTGACCGATGCCGACGGAGAATATTCCCTCCTTATCGGTGCGGGAACCTACAACTACCGCGTTGAAGCGGAGAACTACAATGAATACAACGAGAACCTGACGGTCACGGTGACGGCGAACAAGAACACCGTGATCAAGTTCCAGAACGTCTGGCGCGAGACCACCGAGGAGGACTTCGAGGACGGCGTCGATCTGGACGACGTCTGGATCGACGACATCGGAGCGGTCACCCTGTCCACCAACATCGCCCTCGACAAGACGGTCTACACCAATGTCGCCGAGTCGGCGGGCTGGGAGAGCTGGCGCATCAACGACGGTACATCCACCAGCAAGTACCAGTCGACCCACGACGCGGGTGCTGTGGACGGATACAAGAACAACGCCTGGGTGGCCATCGACTTCGGATCGATGTACGAGGTCGACAGGGCCGACTACTTCATGAGCAGCGACGCCAGGTTCTGGCAGTCGGGATTCACGATCGAGGCCTACGAGGACTTCGATCCGGTCACCGGCAACGGGACCAACGCGACGACGCTCGTGAGCTACCCGCAGGGAACATGGACCACGGCATCCGACTGTCCCGACAACTTCGTGTTCACGGACGGGGCGGAGTTCGAGGCCTCGAACGGTTCGACGGTCAGCGGATGGCTGCCGGCCAACGACACCGTGAACGCGAGGTGGATCCGGCTGAAGGATGTCTATGGAAATTTCACATACAACGACGACTGGCACAGGTACAGGGCGGCAGAGCTCTCTGTGTACACCCCCCTGATGGAGGGAAGCTATACCTCGAGCATCTGGAACACGTCCGATGCCACCCACACCGTATCATGCGTCATCTGGGACGAGACCGTTCTCGATAACGCCTCTGTAACCATCAAGGTGCGCGTTGGCGACGACCCTTCGAACATGGGCGCCTGGGGGACCGTGAACAACATGGAGCGGCTTCCGGGAACACAGGTGGGGCAGTACATCCAGTACAAGGTGATCATGCAGTCTCTTGACGGAAAGGCGACCCCGTCGCTCTCCGACATCAGGATATTCTACTACATCAATCCGGGATGGATCTACGGGACAGTTACCCTGGAGAACACGGGTACCGCCCTAGGCGGCGCCAAGGTCATCGCCGAACAGATGCAGGGCCAGCTCGACCCCGTGGTCGTGATAACCGACGCCTCCGGCGAGTACGTCATCCCGGTGGAGTTCCCCGACTCCGGCACATTCGACTATCATGTTAGCTTCTCGAAGAACGGTCTTGACGATGCGGACGACATCGTATCGCTCACACCGATCCTCGACGAGCAGGAGCTCGACATGGCCATGGTACCCGACGACGACTGGTCCATGAACTATGGCAACTTCGAGAGGACCAGCGCTTCCTATCTCCCGTCCAACATCTACGCCGCCGGCGTCAAGTGGAGATACACCATGGGCGGCCTTGCTGAGCACGCCTGGATCGAGGACGTCAACGGCGACAACAGGAACGACATCGTCATGGCCTACGGCGACAGGGTCGTCGCGAAGGCCCCTGACAACACGCTGATCTGGGTCGCCCGCTCGGGAGCGGTGGACAGGGTCATCGGGGTGAAGGACCTGGACAAGAACGGCGTGATGGACGTCATCGCCGCCAACAAGGACCCGGCAAGGATCGTCGTGGTGAACGGCATTAACGGTACCGTCCAGTACGAGGAGACCTGGCCCAACACCAAGTTCGACATCACCGGTCCTGACAACGAGGTCATCGCCGATTTCGACGGGACGCATGACGGCCAGTACGAGCTGTTGTTCAAGCTTCATGACGGATTCCTCCGCGCCTGGACCTTCAATACCGTGGGCACCCGCGCGGTCCCCACTGAACTGTGGACCGTGCCCTACAGCTACCACTCCAAGAACTCCATCGCCCTTGGCGACGTCGACCTCGACGGCGACGAGGACGTTGTGGTGTTCAACGGTATGGACTACGTGGTCCAGGTATTCAACGCCGACGACGGCACCCTGAAGTACCAGACATCATGGAGCAAGGACCCGTATCCGTCGATCGGATCGATCGCCATCCGCGACCTCGATCCCAGCGACGATATCGGCAACATCATCCTGATGTTCTCCGAGCCCAGCAACTCCTACAACACCGTCGATCAGTACAGCTATGACGGTTTCACCGTGATGGACTGCAACGACACCGTGGTCAGCGAGAGCTACACGGTGGAGATCGAGAGGTCCAAGTGGGGCAACCAGAGGCACTTCGAATGGATGGCCGACAGCATATCGGACGTGGACGGGGACGGTGTCCTCGAGTTCGTCGCATCCTCGAGGAATATCTCGGCGCCGTTCGGGAAGAACCGGTGGATCACCTATGTATGGGACCTCAGGAACGGCACCGTCGAGGCACAGTTCGGAAGTCCGGGCTATTCACTTGAATGCCGCGGTCTCATCAACCTCGACGACGACGTACAGAAGGAGATACTCCTTCAGAAGGGCAACCGCTGGGTCCTCATCGACGGCGACCACGACTCGTACTCGGAGAAGTGGAACGAGTCCGGATATCAGGACGCCTACTGGCATCGTCAGTATCAGGGCGAGCAGGCCGCCGAGGACAACTGGTTCGGCTCAGGTCAGTTCGAGTGGGCCTGGTGGCAGCAGTACGGCCCCAACGCCTATGGCGACATCGACGGCGACGGTCTCAACGAGCTATTCCTCTGGCAGAACGATCCGGCCGGCTTCGTGGCATTGAACGCCAACGGGAGCTCGCTGGATACCATATGGCACTTCCCCGAGATCAACAGGACGACCTACAACCCGCGGATGTTCATGCGCGGCATCGGCAACCTCACAGGCAACAGCTCAAAGGAGGCCATGATAGTGACCGACGACGGCTATCTCTTCGCCATCGACAGCACCGGATCCTACGAGACCGTGACCACCGGTGGCTGGAGCGACATGCCCAAGGCCGCCGACCTCAACGACGACGACAGCAAGGAGGTCATCATACGGGTCAACCACGACCGGACGACCGTGGTCATCAACACCACCGGAGCGACCTTCCTCAACGAGCCCACATCGGTCCCGACCCACACCTCACATGATAACCAGGTGATAGTCGATTACGATAACGACGGCAAGATGGAGCTCATCACCGAGTCATGGAGGAGGATCTCCTGCCAGGAGTACGATGGTGAGAACCTCACCTACGAGTGGAACTTCACCAGGGACGACTTCGAGTACGGCAGCGAGATGAGGATATACGAGTTCGGCCGGATGCAGCTTGGATACTTCAACAGCGACGACGTCCTCGACTTCTTCTTCGCCTACAAGAACTTCTCCTACAGCGAGCCCAACGAGTGGAGCGAGTACGTCAACGGCATCGGGATGTTCGACGGAAAGACCCGGACGGTGGTCTGGTACAAGGACTTCACGAACCTCCGGTGGCCCGTGGTCTACGACTGGGACGATGACGGGCTCGACGACCTTGTCTGCCAGCATGACGATATATTCAAGGTGATCGACGGTCTCACCGGCGAATACCACCAGTGGACCATGAACTCGCCAATCGATTCCCGTGGAGGGAACGCCATCGGCCAGGCCGACGGCGATATCGAGGACGAGCTCCTGATCTCGTACGAGTACGACCTGAGGTACGGGGTCGCAGCCGGTGTCGATATCTTCAGCGGCGAGGTCCTGTGGCACGCTCTCACCACCGACTACAACACCGAGGACGCCAAGTCCGGCTACGGCCTTGTGGCCGATGTGGACGGCGACGGCGTCGACGAGATCGGGCAATCGACATCGGCTGCGACCCCGTACCTCAGGTCGTACTCGTACGAGATCAGGAGCTCGTCCTCGATATCGCCGTCGGCC
>JANQNJ010000108.1 GCA_028279645.1 Thermoplasmatota archaeon | reverse complement strand
CCCATCCGAGGAAAGGATCAAAGCAGAACCGTCCTTTTCCGAGGAGTGCGGGTCCACGAATATCGGCTATATTCAAGATGAGTGGGCCCGCCCAGATTTGAACTGGAGTATACGGCTCCCAAAGCCGCGAGGATGACCAAGCTACCCCACGGGCCCGATGTGCCGGGAACTGCTTCTGATGTAATTAAGCTTGCTGTTGACACCGTTCGGAACCTACGCTAAGGTACGAACGCTGGGCGGGGCCGGGTGTTGCCGGCCCCGCGCGATAAGCCGTTCTGCGTGAACGTCGGTCGGTCTATGGGTAGTAGAGGACCTCTTCGATGAGGTCGGCGTTGGCGATGATCATTCGGCGGCAGCAGTAGCGCTCCACGCCGAGCTCGTTCAGGACCTCGTCGGCCTTCCGGCCAGCGGCGACCTGCTGCTTGTAGATCTCGTAGTTGTGTCCGATGACGTTCCCGCAGGTGAAGCATCTTACCGGTATGATCACAAGATCACCTGTACGATTTCTGCCTCTTCTTCCTAGCGCCGCGACCCAGGGGCTTCTTCGTCTCCTTCCGCCTCGGATCGTTGACCAGGAGGGTCCTGTCGGTCTTCTTGAACAGCTCGCGGAGCTCCTCGTCCTCGTAGAACTCGACGAGGGCCCGGGAGATCGCGGTCCTGATAGCGAAGGCCTGTCCCATCACTCCGCCTCCCTGGACGTTGATGGAGATGTCGACCTTGTTGGCCTTGTCGCCTGCTATGAAGAGCGGCTCAGATATCTTGAGCCTGGCGACCTCGGGCTCGTATATGTCCAGGAGCAGCTTGTTGATCCTGACCACACCGGTCCCCTTCCTGATGGTGGCCCTGGCCACCGCGGTCTTCCGCTTTCCGCTGGTAGTGATGATCTTCACTGGAACACCTCCTTCCTGGCCCCGAGGGCCACTGAGATCTCTCCCAGATGCATGAAGTCCACCGCAGGGGGCTTGAGGGCGGCGTTGACCTTCCTGGCACGCCTGTCCTTGAGCTCGGGCGGTACTCCCATGTAGACCTTGAGACGCCTGTAGGCCTCCCTCCCGGAGGGCTGCTGATATGGGATCATCCCGCGAATGGTCCTCTTGAGGATCTGGTCCGGGTTCCTCGGGAACTTCGGGCCCTTCCTCGGGTGGTTGAGCTCGACCTTCTTCCTGTACCGGGACAGGATCATATCCTTGTTCCCGATCACGATGGCCCTCTCGGCGTTCACGATGGCGATCTCCTCGCCCTCTATGAGCCGCTTGGCAACAGTGCTGGCAAGCCTTCCGAGGACGTGTCCGTTGGCATCGATGACCTTCATGATGTTCACCCCATTATCCTCACGCCTGACCCCTTGGGGTTCGCCTTAACAAGCTCCTCGATGGTTATGGTCTTTCCGCCAGCCTCCTTGATCTTGAGCTCCGCAGAGCTCGAGAAATCGAATGCGGCGACGGTGAGCTTCTTGTCGATCTCGCCTGCCCCGAGCAGTTTTCCCGGGACAACGATGGTCTCGCCGTCCTCGCAGACCCTGGTGAGATGGCCGACATTCACTTCGGACCATAGACGCCTCGAGCGTTCAAGTCTCTTAGCGATGTCTCGCCAGATGGGTGCCGCGTTCTTGTGGGACTCCTTCTTGAGGAGGCCCACGAGGTCGACGAGAAGTACGTTCGTCTTCTTCGTCTTCATTCTGACTCCTCCGACATCTTTTGGGCACCATGACACGTTCTTGATATAAAGGTTTGCATTATATATGATAATAGAGGAAACGGCCTGAAATGGTGTTTAGAAGGTAAACAGGAGAGCCTCTTTGAGATACACCGGGTTGAAGGAACGAGGGGGGCTGGTCCTAGACCTCTTCTCCGTCCGGAAGCCCGTCGTCGTCGGTATCGAAGTCCCTGGGATTCGTCTTGTGCTTGTACTCCAGGGCGTTCCTCAGGCCATCGCCCTTGAACGTCAGGTTGAATCCCATGTACTCTGTGACCAGGACGCCGTCCTCGCTCGATGTCGAGGCAGTGCGGCTCCTGAGCATCACGATGATGTTGTCGTCGTTGTCGAAGTACCGGGACAGGTTGCCCTCGATGGTCCAGTTGTTGGTCTCGTCGATATCGGCCGAATATGATCCGTCATAGGTGGCCTCTGAGTATCCCTCGCCCAGTGCGTCCCAGTGAGAGTCCCTGAAGTCCCAGATGAAGGCGACAAGGCCGTCCTCACCCTCCCCGCCGCCGCCCTCGTGGGTCACGGTCATCCTGTAGGAGTAATCTGGATCGTTCATGGCAGTGTTGTTCTCTGGTTCCAGAGGTTTGCGTATCTGCAAGGTGTACTTCTGGAAGATGTACCTCCCTGCAAGTTCGACCTTCGATGCGGCCCATGTCCCGTCGACCTCCGGGTCGTCGTCCACCTTTACCTGATCGATACCGCCGACGTCGAGGTTGTCGTTGATATCGTCCGGATCGAGGAAGGCGCTGGTGGACGCCTCCTGGAAGCCGTTGAGGAAGCGCATCGAGCCGTAGGACTTGTCCACGTCGGTCTGACCGTCGGCAGGATCGGTGGGATCGAACGACCAGTTGACCTCCCAGCCGTCCCACATCGTATCGGCGTCGGTATCCGGATTGGTCGGGTGTGTCCCGTTCCGGAACTCTGCCAGATTGTCCAGACCGTCCTCATCGGGGTCCATATCCCTATCGTCGATCAGCGGGTTCATGCCCCAGAAGACCTCCCAGCCGTCCCAGATGTTGTCGCCGTCGGTGTCGACCTCGGCGGGCTCCGTCCCGTTCAGATACTCCTGGAAATTGAGGAGTTCATCTGAATCCTTGTCCAGTGGCCCGTCGGACTCGTCCTTGGGGTCGAACTCGTTGTCCACCTCCCAACCGTCGGGCATGCCGTCGTCGTCCGAGTCCTTGTCCAGCGGATCCGTGCCCAGTGAAATCTCCTCCCCGTCATTGAGGCCGTCGTTATCTGTATCGGACCAGTTCGGGAAGGTGCCGTTCTCGTACTCGCCGATGTTCGGGACCTCGTCCTCATCGGGGTCCGAGTACCTGTCGGACCCGTTCAGCGGATCGAGGCCGTAGGTGACCTCCCATCCGTCGAACATACCGTCGCCGTCGGTGTCGTTGTTGGTGGGATCGGTGCCGTTGAAGTATTCATGTTGATTGATAAGTCCGTCGCCGTCCCCATCCCAGAGAGCATCGCTTCCATTGAGCGGTTCGAAGTCGTACTGGACCTCCCAGCCGTCCGACATCTTGTCGTCGTCGGAATCGGGATTGGTGGGGTCGGTGCCGATCAACTGCTCGGTTCCATCCTCCGCGCCGTCGGCGTCTGTATCGTTGTTGGTCGGGTCGGTGTGGAGCTTGCCGTCGGTGTCGGCGCTGTTGTTGTTCCGGTACTCGTCGAGGTTGATCATTGCGTCCCAGTCGAGGTCCTCCACAGCGTCCTCGGGATCTGTGGGGTCGAGTCCGAAGGCGACCTCCCACCCGTCGGGCATCGAGTCGTTGTCGGTGTCGATGACGTAGGGATCGGTGCCGTTGAGGAATTCCTCCAGGTTTATGAACTGTTCCGAGAAGTTGCGTTCGCCGTCGCCGTTCAGGTCGAAGCCGTCCAGCTCGTAGTCCTCCGTGGCGTCGGAATCGTCCAGCGGGTCGAGGTTGTATCTGACCTCCCACCCGTCGGTCATGATGTCGTCATCAGAATCGGGATCGAGTGGCGACGTGCCCTGGATGTACTCGGCGCTGTTGTTCAGATCATCAGCATCGGCATCGTCTGCCGAATCGTTGAAGAGCGGGTCGAGGATGAACTGGACCTCCCAGCCGTCCGGCATCGAATCGTTGTCGGTGTCCGCGTCCACAGGATTGGTTCCGTTCAGGTACTCCTCCCAGTTGGTAAGACCGTCATCGTCGTTGTCCTTCCAGCTGTCGTTGCCGAGGAGCCTCAGCTCGTACCTGTATTCCCATCCATCGTGAAGACCGTCCCCATCTGAGTCGGGATTGGTGGGGTCGGACCCTATCATGTCCTCCAATCCGTCCTCGATCTCGTCGTCGTCGGTGTCGGGGTCCCACGGATCTGTCCAGGTCCGGTTATCGGTGTCGTTAACTAGGTCGTTCTCGAACTCCCTGAGATTGGTCATGTTGTCGTGATCGGCGTCCTCAAGGGCGTCGGACGCGTTCAGGGGGTCGAAGCCGAAGTCGTCCTCCCATCCGTCAGGCAACCCGTCGGAGTCGGTATCGTTGGCGATGGGACTGGTGCCTAGCCCGTACTCGTAGAGGTTGTCAAGGCCGTCCTCGTCGGGATCGAGATCGTAGTCGCTCCCGTTCAGAGGGTCGAGTCCGTACCGGAGCTCCCATCCGTCGTCGATCAGGTCGTTGTCGGTATCGTCGTCGTTGGGATGGGTATCGTTCTCGAACTCCTGATACGACATCAGGCCGTCCATGTCCGGATCGCCCATGGAATCGTTCTTGAGCGGATCGAACCCGAAGTGGATCTCCCAGCCGTCGAATATCCGGTCCCCGTCGGTATCGGGGTTCGTTGGATCGGTGCCCCTCTTATACTCCTGAAGGTTCGTGAAGTTCTCTGAACTGTTGATAATACCGTCCCGGTTGTAGTCCCATCCGTCACCTACCTTGTCGAAAAGGAACGGATGCTCCGGGTCCCGGTCGGTATCCCTGTCCGCATCGGTGGGATTGTTCCAGTTCAGGCCGTACCGGTCCTCCCATACATCAGGCATCCCGTCGTTGTCGCTATCCAGATACGGGATGTCCTCGTCATCCTCGTCGCCCAGGTCCTTCTCGTCCACATGCTGTGGCGACCTGGAATCGAACACTGGCAGGAAGGGATATGTACCGGCCACGAGGATGATGACAATGAGTATCACGAGATAGGAGGTCTTCATCGGTGATCAGTCCTGATGTTGGTCCATCTATAGGATGGAGGCACTGGTATATATGCTTATATCGACAGGGCCAGGATAAATTCAGGTCGGACCGGTCCTTCACGGTGTGACGAAGTGATGGGAAAAGGTCGAAGCATGGTCCAGTATGTCATGATATGCGCCTCGGCATCGATTACATATTTAAAAAAAGATTTAAATAATGATATCAACATCGGTTGTATCATGAGGCAGAGGTCTTATCTAGCTATCAGTATAGTCATACTTCTACTGTTCAGCTTTCTCCCGATGACATCCACCGTAGCCGGTGCGGATTACAGTTTCGACGTCACCACACAGATCGACGAGGACGGCGACGGGACCTTCACCGACACCACCAGCGGAACGGTGAAGCAGGATGAAAAGCTGGAGATCAAGTTCAGGGTCGAGAACACCGGCGATCTGGAGGACAAGTTCGAGATATCGACGGTCACCCAGAAGGGAGGCGCCCCTAACTACGAGAAGACCAGCGGAAAGATCACCCTCCTGGGTGGGGCTACAGGGTTCCTCTACATGAACGTGACGCCTACCGACTCGGACTCCCCTTCGAACTACTGGTATAACGTCACGATCCACTCGGTGAACGGCGATGAGAACCTCAGTCAGAACCTGACCATCACCGTCCAGGAAGCCTTCAACTACATCTACGAGATCCAGGTGAGCCTCGTCAGCTCGGGGGACAGCTCCGTGGAGGTCGAGGAGCTCAAGGACTACAAGTTCAAGGTCACCGTCAAGAACACAGGGAACACCCCTGACAGGTACGGGATAGAGGCCGTGGACTTCGACTCCGACCTGGTATCGGTGTCCATCGATCCGCCTATCTTCCCGCCGGGAAGCACCAGCACCATAGGACCTGACAACGAAACGGACATCAACGTGACGGTAACGGGGAACAAGGAGGGGTCCGGATCGATCACCATCAACGTCTCGTCCTTCAACTCCGACGCCTTCGAGGACCTTACGTTCCAGTTCACGGTCACTAAGGCAGAGGAGGACGGTGAATCCGAGAGCCTCATGGACATGGAGATATTCGGACTGCCGTTCATCGCCGTGGTGGCCATCATCTTCATCATCCCGATACTTCTGGTTGTCATTGTCAGCAAGAAGAAAGGCAAGAAGAAGAAGAAGAAGGATGACGGCACAGCCGCGGTCGCGCCCGCCATGGCCGGAGGAGCCGTGGCAGCCCCGGCCGCTGCACCGCAGACGACCCACTGCCCCAGATGCGGAGGCGTGATCGAGATACCGGCGCCGCCCAGGCCGCCGACGATACAGTGCGTCGCCTGCGGTTCAGTGTACAACACTCCCGGAGGGACCGGGGTCGCGGCCCCGGCGGCCGCCCC
>JANQNJ010000086.1 GCA_028279645.1 Thermoplasmatota archaeon | reverse complement strand
CTGAGGTGTACACGGATTGTTCTTCCGTATCCGGGGATCCTGAACCGGCGTCCACTGGCTCGAACTCCGCCTCCTGGGTCGGGCCGGGGGTGGCTGGGGCAGGCTCCTCGGAAGGTTCGTCGCTGGACTGGATCCCGCAGTTGGGGCAGAACGCCATGTGGTCCTTGACCAAGGCGCCGCACTCGGAGCATCTGAAGCCTCCTGGAGGTTCCATCTTCGTTCCGCATTCGGTGCAGAAATCCCTATCGGGTGGCTGCTGGTTGCCGCATGAGCCACACTGATGCAGGCCGTCCTTCGGCCGGTCGCATTCCGGACATTCACTGACACCTGCTGATAATACGAGCTGGCATTTTGGACACTCACCGGAGTCCTTGATGCGGATCGGCTTTCTCTGACGCTCATCCCTGTAGTAAGCGGGATCGAAGTAGTGCCTGACGACCTTCTGGACCTCCTCGGCAAGGTGCCTGTTGACACCGTTCACCAGGATGAGCTCGTCGATGGAGGCATCGTAGAGGATCCGTCCGTTCCAGTATCCGGCGTTGTACAGGTTCCGTTCGGTGTTCTTGTTGATGGTGACCCCCTTGAGGAGATCTGTGAACTCGATGTAGCCGTTGTTCAGCCTGGTCTTGACCTTTCTGGCCAGTTGGTCGTCGCATCCTTTGACCGAGCCCAGGTGAGAGATGCTGGCTCGACGAAGTTTCGTCAGGGAGCCGTACCCGGCATCGACGATGTTCTTCGATTGTCGCGGTCCCGTGCCGGGAATGGTGGACATGAAATCCATCACTGCGTCCTCGGTGCGTTTTGGCCTAGGTTCGGGACGGTTTGCATCTGATGAGAACTGGGGCCTCTGTGGAGCCCTTCTCTGTTGATGTTGATGCTGTGGGGGATAATGTTGCTGAGCATGGGACCTATCCTTCCTTGAACCGCCGAGAACCACTGCAACCGCGATCACGGTGACCGCGAACATGATGTAGAACAGGAAGTGGCTGAACGGAATCAAAGGGAGGAAGTAGAAGATGGCGGCAACCCGAAAGAGCCACTTTGCCCCGTCGACGTCGCCCTTCGAGCGGACGAGATGGGCGCAGACGGCGGTGACGATGAGGAGGATGAACATCACGACGGGACTGAACAGGATATTGTCGTCGATCGTAACGGGATCGCCCGAGCTCTTGAAGATCGATCTGCTCCCGATGATGTACCTGACCTGGGCCTCCTCGTAGGAGAGTGCGATACCTGTGGAGACCGTGTACTTCAGATCGATGCCCGAAACGGAGCCGAACCCGCCCAGCCAGTCCTTGAACTCGGCGTAGGTCTTGAAGGGCATCAGCTCGAGCTTATCGCCCGGATCGACGATGGTGTAGGTGATGTAGTCGCCGTCGATCTCGATATCCTCCAGGTCCTTGTCCGTACCGATGATCTCCTGGATGATATCCTCATCGTCGATGAGGTCGTTGTAGAAGTCGCCGGGAACATCGAATATCGACAGATCGATGTCTAGCTCCACCCGGCCCTTGCTCAGGGTCTCGTGATGGATCTTTGCGGCAACTGAGACGCCGGTGTTGATGCATCCCTCGAACCGGATGGTGCGGGACCCTTCCATAACCAGCACGGTATCCTGGTCCGCTCCCTCCTCGATCGGTATCAGTTGAGCGGTGGTCATGGCCACCAACACTATGATGATCAGGGCTCCTATTCTCCACATGCCGAACAGCTCCTTTCGTTATCAGGTCGAAGATCGTTCGCGGTACGGTCAACGCTTCCCTGAAGCAGGCCGTGAACAAGCAGGCTGAGAACTGCTATCAGCGGACCTAAGCTCCACCCTACAGGAATGATGCCGGCAAGGGCGCCGGCATAGAACCACTCCCTCCTTCCATTCATGATCACTGAGACCCCTCCGTACAGGGATATTATGATGAAGGGAAGTACCGAAGTGATCCCGATGCGGGGCATTGATATCACGTGAACCAGGTTCAAAATGGCGACGAGGATCAGCAGGTACCCTGAAGTGCGTCTACCTATCGTACTGGTCACCCCTCGTCGGTGGCCTCCGTCCGGACCCCTCTCTCTGGATAGCTGCCTCATGGACCGTTCTCCCCCAGCCTGTATATGCAGGATGGAGGTGAGTCTATTTAACCGTAATCTTCCGGGACAGGGTATATCTATGGACTATGGTATCATCCGGTTCAGAGAGGCGGAATGATATGGAATGGAGCAGGATAGGATTCGGCACGTACAGGATCGATAGACGCGATCCGGCTCACAAGCTGGCGCTCGAGATGGCCGTGGACAGCGGCATCAGCCTGATCGATACCTCAAGCAACTACACCGACGGAAGGGCGGAGGAGATCATCGGCGAGGTCCTCGAGGACCGGGGGAACAGGGACGATGTGATCATCGTCTCGAAGTACGGCTACATCCAGGGTCACAACATGTTCAGGTTCAAGGAGGGGCTCGAGTTCCCCGAGACGGTCAGATATTCCCCGGACTGCTTTCACTGCATCCATCCTGACTTCATGCGCGACCAGTTGGAACGGTCCCTGGAACGACTGAGGACGGACAGGATCGATGTCTTCCTCATCCACAATCCGGAGTACTTCATGACCTCCGAGGTGAAGGGGAAGGAACCCACCGAGGACGAGGTCGAGAATAACCGGAACGAGATGCTGAGAAGGATCGGAGAGGCCTTCGAGGCGCTGGAGGAGGAGGTCTCGAAGGGAACGATCGGTTCGTACGGGATCAGCTCCAACTCGTTCTCAGAACCGGCGGACTCTTCCAAGTTCCTGCCTTACGAACCTCTCATCGAGCTCGCGGAGACGGCAGCGGAGAAGGCAGGGCGGGACAGACATTCGTTCAGCACTGTCCAGATGCCGGGAAATCTCCTGGAAACGGTGGGTCTGGAGACCTGTGCAGTATGGGCCAAGAGGAACGGCCTTAAGGTGCTGATCAACCGACCCCTAAATGCCTTCAACGACGACGGAGGCTTCCGGCTCGCTTCCTATCGAGGGCCGGAGGACTACGACGAGGTCCTTGCGAAGACGCTGGAGATGCTCGAAGAGAGAGAGCTCGATAACATCGCGGCGGAGATCAGGAAGCTCGACGGTCTCACCGGTGAGCTCAAGTCGGTCTTCCACATCGAGACGGTCTACCACCAACTTCACAGGATCCTGCTCTTCACCACTAAAAGGTTCCCGGAGATGGAGATGCCGCTTCTGACATACTTCCACAGGTTCGACGAGAGGTCGAAGCACCTGTCATCGCTCAAGGTCGGTGAGTACCTTGAATTGAAGGGGATACAGTACACCACCCCGTTGGAGGACCACGCCCTCCAGTATCTCCTGGATAACGAGAACGTCACCTCGATCCTCCTCGGAATGCGGGAACCTGCCTACGTCGGATCGGCACTGAGGGTCCTCGAACGGAACCCGTGACCATTGGCGACCTCCAGACCGTTTCACCGACCCCCAGGGACATTATATCATAGCATTCCTGGATATAACTCCGGGAAGATGACCGTAGAATACGTCGAGTACAGGGCGAAGAGGGTCCTCAATGTGTACAAGCGGCCCGATGCCAACTGGTTCTGGACCAGATACACCGCTGCACCCTACATCGGCTGCGAGCATGCGTGCGAGTACTGTTACGCCAGGGCGGACAAGTTCCTTCATTTCGACGATATCGAGGACTTCTCCAGGACCATCAAGGTCAAGACCAACGCTCCGAAACTGCTGAGGAAGGACCTGAAGGGAAAGGAGATCGATGTGATAACGACCGGCGACTGGCAGCCCGCCGAGGAGAGGTACGGCCTTTCAAGGGAGATGCTCAAGGTCGTTAAGGACCTCGGGTTCCCTCTGCACGTGATCGAGAAGTCGGACCTGCTGTTGCGCGACCTTGATATCCTCAAGGAGATCAACGACCGAACATGGTGCTGCGTCTCGTTCTCGCTCTCGACGGCGGACGATGAGATGGCTGCGTTGTTGGAGCCTGGTGCTCCTGCTCCCTCTAAGCGATTGAAGGCTATCGAGACGCTTTCGGATAACGGTATACTAACAGGTGTGACCTACATGCCGATCGTCCCCTTCCTCACCGACAGCGAGGAGATGATCAGGGAGACGATAGTGAGGTCTAGAGAGGCGGGAGCTTCCTATGCTCTTGCATCCTCTATGACGCTTTCCTCGGGCCAGCGGGAGCGGTTCTACCGGTTCCTGGATGAACGCTTCCCAGGAGCGAAGCAGACATATGAGGAGGTATATGCGGGGAGATATTCACCGGGTCAGCTCTATACGGCGAAGCTGATGAGGCGTGTCCACCAGATCTGTGTGGAGGAAGGGATGCCGCAGAGGATCGAGAGGCCGGAGTTCTCCCGTATATCGCCGGACCAGCTCTCGCTTGGTGATTTCTAGAGGAATAGATCCATCAAACAAAGAGACATCCGACCAGAGAGATATTTAGAAAAGGGAGTCCCGACTCCCAGATCCCTTCGGATGTTTGGATCAGTTGATCCAACATCCTCGTCCTGCGAAATTAGCTGACATGAACAGAATTCAATTTCGCAGATGAACCATGTTCAAACCTGGGATAAAGATATAACAAAGACAATTAGAAAATGGTCCCGACTCCCAGATTCTCGCGGGTGTCCATACGAGGACACCCGCTGCTCGCCAAATATGCTGTGATCTGCCCACATCTTATTTGGCTCGTGAACCACGTTCAGATCTGGGATAAAGCCACAACTAAGACAATGATAAAATGGTCCCGACTCCCAGATTTGAACTGGGGATCTGCCGGTATCGGCAATCTGCCATGGCCTTTGGGCCGTATGGGTCTACAGCCGGCCGCTCTAGCCAGTCTAAGCTAAGTCGGGGCGAATGAAAGCGAAGGCCGGCGCCGCTCTACGAGGAAGGTCACTACCTTCCGAGCAGGAGTGGTTTACCACTCCGTGGCCAGTCTAAGCTAAGTCGGGGCGAATGGAGTAGCCCAGATATATCTGGACTTTGTCGTATCAAAGAAGGGATATAAATCATTTTTGTAGCTTGAAGACGATATGTCGAGGAAGGAAGATGGTCCGGTCCCCCAAAATCGCCGGAATCCTCGAGTGGAAATCGGGGTATAAACCCCAAAACATGCAGAACCTTTAAAAGCAAGAACCGTATTATACCCCCTGTAGATGGGTTTCCCTTTAAATACAAAGGTGAGGAAATGAAAAAGTTTGCCACTGAGCTCATGGGAATGACCGTAATGAGTCATAAAGGGGAGTTCCTGGGTGCACTCGATAACTACGTCCTCGACACGAACACAGGAGATCTAATTCACATACTGGTGACACCTGCGGACGGTCTGGATATAAGCCGGTATCGAACAGATGCTGCCAACAGACTGGTTGTCCCGTTCAAAAGCATAGTCTCCATCAAGAACGTCGTGGTCGTACGAACAAAGGTTCCTAAGAAGTGATTCCAAGGCTGCGCACGAGGGTCTCTTTAACCAAATCAAGATTACTCCTATTGTCATAGCTCTCCAGCGATGCAGGGAGCTCATCTACATTCTCTATCTCTCCCAGCTTTTGCGTCAGCAGCGGCACCGCCCGAACGATGTTGTCGACGATGGTTATGTCGCATGTCCGTGCCGTTCGTGACAACGGGTTCAGGTCGACGGTGATCACCGTCTTTCCCATTGCCTTGAGAGCCTGAGCCCTGTCGCCGTCCTCGAGGGGGACGAAGACCACATCGGCAGTGAATATCCCTTCCTCGCAGCAGCGGCCCCGAGGCTGCTCAAGGCCCGGTATCCACTGGTCGGCATCGACGCCCAGGGCGTTCTCGGCTCCGTGAGCCCTCATGTGATCGATGATCCGCTCTACCCGTTCCTGTGACCAGTGGAACAGGTTGACCTCGAGCTTTGCATCGGCGGCCGTGGCCATCTCCACAAGCTCACCGGCACAGAGTACAGCTGTGTTGCCGTTATCGGATATCACCCGGTTCCCAGCCAGCTTCAATGCGGCGGCTGCAGCCTCGATGGCGATGACGGCCGGTTCGATGGTCCTCTCGCCGATCATGTAATCGAAGGCCTCTCCCCGGCCGTGAGCGATCAGGCCGGTGATATCAACGAGCCCATCGCGTACGCCCTGTGATATCCTCTCTCTCATCATGAGGCTCTGATATCGTGGATGCGTCTCTGGGACCTCGAAGTCGCGGCTCATGGTCGTTCATCTCCATCATGGTTCTTAACCCTTCCACCGCTGCAGTGAGGACCGGTGAAATATCCGATCATTAACACGGATATCATGAACGCAGCGATCCCGATGAGGAGGAGATCATAGCGTTCGATGAACACTGCGACCGCAAGGAAATAGATGTGTACGCCGACGATGAACAGATGCGGCCAGTGTTCGTCGAACATCTTCATTATCCGCATCAGACCACCCCCGCCAGGTAGAGTATCCCGAGGAAGATGACGAACAGAAAGATCTGGGCGATCAATGCTCCGATAACGACGGAATACATCCATCCGAACTCCCCGAGAGTGTCCCTGTCCTTTCCCTCTACGAGTTTCAGCCCCATGATGAAGAGGAAGACAACGATGAACCAGCCGACATAGTTCATCAGAGGCACACCGAAGAACCACCCCTCGTTCCAGGTCCAGAAGCCGTATGCGAAGGCGGTCGCGTCGATGCCAAGATCGATCGTAAGGGCAAGGGTGGCAATGATGAAGGCGGCATTGAACGCCTTCATCTTGGAAAAGCCAGGGACCCTGGAGGTAAGCTCCAGCATGCAGTACACGATAGCGCACCATCCCAGCGGTATCACCAGCATCGTGTTGTGAACGATCATCCAAGCGGACTCATTATACTCGTAGACGCCGGAAAGCTGAATGTTTACATCCTCGAATATGAATGCATAGAGGAACAGGGCCGGGAACAGAAGGTAGGTATGCCTGGCCCCGTGGTTCCTCACCGAGTGTAGGATCGATGCTAGGAACGATATCACTCCCAGCACCTCGAAGGCGTGGAGGAACGCCCAGCCGTCCCCGTGGGAGGCGCCCGGATCCTCGGGGGCCGGTGTCGGAAACACCTTGACCAGGACCACGGCCAGGAACAGGACGCAGGCTCCCATCACGATAAGGCGGTAGGACATCCGGTCCAGTTGGTCCCTCGCGCTCGCCAACTTCACGCTGGTCGAAGGGCCGGAGCCAATATTAAGATATTGCAGGCATGGAGGAGTAATGTTATTAGGCCTCAACACGATCAAGGCAGCATGCCCGAAAGGCACCCACTGAGGGAGACCGACGATGGAGCGATCCTGAAGGTATTCGTCAAGCCCAATGCGAAGAGGACGGAGCTGGCCGGTTACGATGAATGGAGGGACAGGGTGATCTTCGCCGTCAAGGCGAAGGCGCAGGAGGGGGAGGCCAACAAGATGCTCATCGACCTGATGTCGGAGCTTCTCAACGTCAGGAAGCGCAGCATCGAGATAGTATCCGGAAAGGCCTCCAGGGAGAAGTCGGTCCTGATACGCGACCTCAACGCAACCGAGGTGAAGTTCAGCCTCGGGATCAGGACGATACCCGGGATCGACGCCGACCAGATCCCAACTGGAGGGGAGGAGTGAACGAGGAGGACAGGGTCCTCGGGCTGATCGACCTGGTCGAGGAGCTGAAGGGCGCGAACCTCGAGGCGCCGGTCCTCGTCGAGGGGCGCAAGGACGTCGCATCGTTGAGGGCGCTTGGCTTGGAGGGCGAGATACTCGTAATCAACACGGGGAAGACCCTTTTCGTCCGGTCGGAGGAGATCGCAAGGGAGTTCAAGAAGGTCATCATACTAACAGACTGGGACCGGAGAGGGGGACAGCTCGCCAGGAAGATGAAGGAGGACCTGGAGGCCAACGAATGCTGTGTTGACCTGCAGTTCAGGAGGGATATCGCACGGCTCTCGAAGAAGGAGATCGCCTGCGTGGAGGAGATGGCCAGCTACATCGGTAGACTGGTAGAAACGGTCCAAAAGGACCCGTTGAGGTACGAGAAGAGAAGGTCGCTGTCGGTAAGGGCGCCTAGATAATGATGAGGGTTCAGGTCGTGATCGTCTTTGCCTCGAACTCGCGGCTCCAGACGTTCTCGTTGCCGTGGGAATCCTCGGACCGTATGACAAGCTTGTAGACGCCCGGTTGGGTGGTGATATCGTGGTAGTAGTGTTTTTCCTCGCCCATCTTCATCGATATGTTGGCGATCTCGATCTGTGTATGAAATATCGTCAGATGTACCGATTCGATATCGGAGCTATCCCGCACGAAGGCGTGGATGCGGATATCCATGCTCTCGTTGACGTCCATCCAGTCGACCGTGACGTTATAGGTGCTGTTGGCGTCGTACTGGACCAGGAGCTCTACGGAGGCCTTGGGCGAGGCGGAGTCGCTGAGCGGCGGGTTCGATATGATGATCCAGAATGCGAGCCAGCAGAAGAAGAACAGTCCGCAGAAGCCCACCCACTTCTTCGGCTCCAGCTCGGTGATATCGATCTTGACGTGTGTATAAATGAAGCGTAAAGTGTATAGACCGACCCCGGCGAACACGAGGGCCAGGATCGGATGGATCTGGGAGGCTCCATGGCCGATGGTGGCGAAAAGGATGGCGTAGACCAGGGTTACGAGGATGATCTTGGAGTCCCTGATCTCGTTCCGGACGAACTCCGCCCTGTCGAACTCGGGCATCTTGAAGACCGAATCGTCCTCGGCATCCTTGACCTTCCGCTTCTTCGCCATCTGCAGGAACTCTCCCTTTAACGAACTTGTGACCGCCCCCCCTTACTCCGATCGGAGTTGTCCCGGAACAGGACATGGCTCGCGGATGGGGGCGTTACGGCTCAATACTTACCCGTATGAAGCCGCTTCGAGATAATCCTTATGGTCGTCGTCTTCGGCTGGGAGGCGTCGACGAGGACCCTGCCCCTGGCCCGCGGGCTCGAGGGATACCGGAATTCCTCCTCGATCATGGGATTCAGGTCCAGAGCCTCCGCGACCTTGGCGATATCCTCGATGTTCGGGTCCTTGATGGCCCACTTCTCGGACACCCTCCGTCCATCGCCCCGGCTAAGGGATGAATCGAAGTACTCGGGCCAGAGGACATGGCGACCCTCATCCCGAGAAACCATTGTAACAGGACCTCCCGATGTCGACCTTAATTACCTGATCTGAGGGGAACGCGCCCCTCGATCACTCCATGAGCACGGCGTTGATCACGCCGTCCTGACCGGGCCTGGACGTGATTCGGGCATGACCGAGCTTGGTCTCGACGACCGCGCCCTTGGTGAGTATACCACGCCTTACGTAATGCGGGTTCGCGGGGTTCTCAGTGACACGGACGATCTCCGCAGGCTTCGTGACCTTCTTCTTGGGATCGTACACGTTGGCCGTCTGGGCCTTGAGCACCCTGTGCTTGAGGTTTCCGCCCCTTGTCCTCACCCTCTTGGTGGATGTACCGCCAAGGCTGGTGAACTGCTGTTCTCTGCAGACCTCGCTCCGCCTCTTGCTGCGGGCATAGACACGTCGTCCGCCTGTGACCTTACGTCGGGATCTACCCCTCCAAAGCGCCATGGTTAATCACCGTTATTTCAATAACGCAGGCATCCAATACTTGATTATATATATATAGGTAACCGTGAAAATTGGATAATATTAGAGAGATAGAGGGGTTTTGTAATGGAACAGAGAGGGCAGCGGGCCTGGGGCCGCTGCCTACGGTGCTGATATAAATATCGATTTGATCGCCGAAAATGGTGAAAACCCCGAAAAACGCATTATAACCACGTTATAACCAACGTTTTTTGATAATCACCAGCCGGGGTTTATATAGCCTCCACGACAACCTAAGTTACGGTGAAAGGGGATGTAACACCGGCCCCCGGTGTTATATCCTCACCCCCCCCGCATACAAGCAAAAACCGATTGGAGGAACAAAGATGTACACCGAGGATTTCATTTCCGGATTCGAGGCCTGCATGATGCTCATCCGCGAGCGCATAATGGAAGACGATGCAGACTCGACCCGCAGATATCTGTCGGCGATGGCAGAGACCGTCGACGCGAAAAGGGCAGAACTGTGAACGGCGCTTGCTCAGCCGTTAGTGTGTGAAGGGCTAACGCCCTTCACACCCCTTTTTCTGTTTTTTCTTGAACTCAACCATTTTTCATCAATAGAACCAGTCCACACGAGGGCGGGTGCAAGCGTTTTCCCGGCATGGGTCCCATTGTTTTGCTAGCGTGGGCGTTCCATCGTTCATATTCCGGTTACGAGGGCGGGTGCTAGCATTTTCCCGGCAAGGGTCCCATTATTTTGCTAGCGTGGGCGTCCCGAAACAATGTAACGAACCTAATTTGCAGCTACGCTGCTCCGTAGTTACGGAAAAAAAGAATAGAGCGGAGAGGACGGAAACGCCCTCTCCGTTTTGTTCACTTTCAGTACATCTCGGGCATTCCGCCCATTCCGCCCGGAGGCATTCCGCCCGGAGGCGCGCCGCCCGGCATCCCCTTGGCCGCGATCACGTCGTCGATCCTGAGGATCATGATAGCTGCCTCGGTAGCAGAGTTGATGGCCTGGGTGCCCACGCGGAGGGGCTCGAGGACGTTCAGCTTGTTCATGTCCTCGACCTTGCCGGTGGTCACGTTCAGTCCGTGGTCCCTGTTGTTCTTCTTGTGGGCCTTTCTCAGCTTGATCAGGGTGTCGATGGCGTCCAGACCGGCGTTCTCTGCCAGGGTCTTGGGCACGATCTCGATGGCGGAGGCGTATGCCTCGATGGCCATCTGCTCCCTGCCGCCGACGGATGAAGCGTAGTCCCT
>JANQNJ010000077.1 GCA_028279645.1 Thermoplasmatota archaeon | reverse complement strand
CACCAGCCCGCACGTCAAGGACCCGATGACCGTTCAGCGGATCATGTACCTCGTGATCATCGCGCTCCTGTTCCCGGCGGCCGGCGCCGTCTACTACTTCGGAGCTTACGCGGTCTTCATGATGCTCACCGCCGTGCTCACGGCGATCCTGTGCGAGTACATCGCCAAGATGCTCCGAAAGCGCGAGTTCGTCCTTGACGGCAGCCAGATAATAACAGGTCTGCTGCTGGCCATGGTACTTCCGCCGACGCTTCCGCTCTGGGCGGTTGCCATCGGCGCGGCCGTGGCGATACTCATAGCCAAGGAGGCCTTCGGAGGCCTTGGCCACAACATCTTCAACCCCGCGTTGGTTGGAAGGGCGTTCCTGGTCGTGAGCTTTGCCGGCCTCATGAACAAATGGTCCAACACCATTCCCGGAGTTGACGGGTGGACCGGCGCCACGCCGCTAGGAGAGGGGTTCGTCGGGACCATCGACAACGACCTCTATCGCGAGGCGCTGTTCGGGAACATCGGCGGGAGCCTCGGCGAGACGTCGGCCCTCCTGATCCTGATCGGCGGACTGTTCCTGGTAGCGTTCAAGGTGATCAACTGGAGGATACCACTATTCTACATCGGGACCTTCTTCCTGCTCACCGTGATCCTCGGCGACTGGGGCATCGGGAGCCTTGAGACCGGCGACCCGATCTTCCACCTCCTGACCGGCGGCCTCATGCTGGGCGCGTTCTTCATGGCCACGGACTACGTGACCGCACCGCTGACCAACAAGGGGAAGATAATATTCTCTGTTGGAGCAGGGTGCCTCGTTTTCGCGATACGCTTCTACGGCGGTATGCCAGAGGGCGTCGCGTTCTCGATACTGATCATGAACGGCTTCACCCCCCTCATCGACAGATATACCGTACCCACACCGTACGGCTACATCAGGCCGGAGAAGAAGAAGAAGGGCGAGGAGGAGGAAGAGGCGGCTCCGAAGGAGCCGGCTCCGAAGGAGGAGAAGAAGGAAGCGCAAAAGAAGGAGACTCCTCCCAAGAAAGAGGAGGCGGCGCCAAAGGAGAAGGATGGCGGCGAGGATAAGCCGAAAGAGGACGAGAAAGGAGGTGGTGATGAATGAAGGACGGACCGATGAAGGACCTGATACCGGTCCTATACCTCACGGTGATCGTCTGCTTCGCCGTGATCGCCCTCGTGCTCACCGACATGGCAACGAGGGACATGATCGAGGAGAACAAGCAGGCTGAGATCAACGAGAACCTCGAGGTCCTCTTCCCCGAGATCAAGGGGGACGCCGTGGAGAAGAACGAGATCTACTTCGTCTACAACGACGTCAATCAGACCAACGGCACCATCGCCGGCTACGCCTTCGTGGCCGAAGCATCCGGCTACGGAGGGACCATCGAGATCCTGATCGGTCTTGAGGCGTTCGCCGAGCAGGACGACGGAGCAGGTGGGATGGAGATCGTTCCCGTCGAGAACGTCACCGATCCCAACGACGTCGTCCTGAGAGGGATCACGATCGTGAGCCATACGGAGACGCCCGGCCTCGGGGCGAAGATCACCGAGGAGGACTTCACCAAGCACTTCACCAGCTTAACCATCGGCGACTGCACCCTCGACAAGGACGGCGGGGATATCGACACCATATCCGGTGCAACTATCAGTTCCCGGGCGGTCACCGAAGAGGTGAAGAAGGCGTCGCTCCAGAAGGTCAAGGCGATCAAGAAGATGGCAGACAGCGGGGGTGCATGATATGACCGGAGATCAGAAGAAGAAGATGGTCAAGAAGAAGAGGACCGTCAAGAAGGAGGAGCCGGTCTGCACCGAATGCAACCATGCGCCGGTCATCGAGGGGGGAGAGGTGTGCCACACCTGCCACAGCGACGCGGCGAGGAAGGATTTCCGCGGAAAGAAGCCCAAAGGGAGCATGAAGGATGTCTTCTTCAAGGGGATCACCACGACGAACCCGGTGTTCGTGCTGCTCCTGGGCCTGTGTCCGACGCTCGCTGTATCCACATCGCTTGACAACGCCTTCGGCATGAGCGCCGCGGTGCTCGCCGTATTGCTCGGTTCCAACCTCATCGTTGCGGCGATCAGGAAGACCGTGCCGGACATCGTCCGTATCCCGGTCTTCATCGTGATCATAGCCACCTTCGTGACCATCGTTTATCTGACCATACAAGCGACATCGCGGGACCTGACTAAATCGCTGGGAATCTACATACCGCTCATCGTCGTGAACTGTATAATCCTCGGCAGGGCCGAGGCGTTCGCGTCCAAGAACGGCCCCATGGCCTCCTTTGCCGACGCAATAGGGATAGGCATCGGGTTCGCCGGGGCCATCGTACTGATCTCGTTCTTCAGGCAGATCCTGGGGACCGGGATGCTGGAGATAGGGGATACCAAGGTCTTCGAGATACCCGGCCTGGTGGACAATCCGATGAACATATTCATCCTGCCCATGGGGGCGTTCATGGTGATAGGCGTGGCGCTTGCGGCGTTCCGTTACCTGGGGGTGATGTCCTGTGAGTAGTCTGATATCGATCTTCATCGGTATGGCGCTGATCAACAACTTCATCCTGACGAAGTTCCTGGGTCTCTGCCCGTTCTTCGGGGTGTCGAAGAAGCTCAGCAGCGCCATAAGCATGGGTCTTGCGGTGATGGTGGTGATGCTCGCCGCATCGGTGGTGACGTACGCTATCCATTACGCCATCCTTGAACCGTTCGACATCGCGTACATGCAGATCGTGG
>JANQNJ010000040.1 GCA_028279645.1 Thermoplasmatota archaeon | reverse complement strand
CCGACCTCGAGGATCGGGAACAGGTCGGTCAGGTAGTCCCTGAGGACGTTCCCGGTTACCGAAATGGTGTTCTCTCCTCTTCCCATGCGCTCAACGGAGAACTGGGTCGCTTCCAGAGGCGCCATGATGTGGATATCGAGGCCCTCGGTATCGTGATCCGGAAGGTACTGGTCGATCTTCTTGATCAGCTCCCTGTCGTGGGCGCGGTTCTCGTTGAGCCAGAAGACGGCGGGATAGCCGGTCTCCCTGGCACGCCTCACGCCGAGCTTGATCCAGTCCTGGATCGGCAGGTCCTTGCACTGGCACATCCTCCAGATGTCGCCCTCCTCCACGGTCCGCTCGAGAAGCGTCTCGCCGCCCTCGGATACGACGCGGATAACGCCGTCACCGGGAGCAAGGAAGGTCTTGTCGTGTGAACCGTACTCCTCCGCCTTCTGGGCCATGAGCCCCACGTTCTGAACGGTCCCCATCGTTGTCGGATCGAAGGCACCGTTCTCCTTGCAGAAGTTGACCACGGTCTCATAGACAGCCGCATAGCTGCTGTCCGGGATCACGAACTTCGTGTCCTGGAGGTTGCCGTCCCTGTTCCACATCCTTCCCGAGGTCCTGAGCGCCGCGGGCATGGATGCATCGATGATGATATCGCTGGGAACATGCAGGTTGGTTATACCCTTGTCGGAGTTCACCATTGCGAGTGCGGGCCCGTTGTCGATGGCGGTCTGGATATCTGCCTTGATCTCGGCCTCTTTCTCATCGGGTAGTTCTGCTATCTTGTTGTAGAGATCGCCGAGACCGTTGTTCGGGCTGATCCCCAGCTCCTCGAAGGTCGCTGCGTGCTTCTCGAAGACGTCCTTGAAGAACACCGATACCACATGACCGAATATGATCGGGTCGGAGACCTTCATCATGGTCGCCTTGAGATGCACGGAGAAGAGGATGTCGTTGGCCTTGGCATCATCGATCTGCTCCTGCAGGAACTGGCGAAGCGCCTTGCGGCTCATGTTAGTGACGTCGATGATCTCTCCCTCGATAAGGGTCAGGTTCTCCTTCATCACCTTGGTCGAGCCGTCGCCGCCGATATATTCGATCTTCGAACTTCCAGCCTGCGAAGCGGAGACGGTCAGCGAGACCTCGTTGTTCCTGAGGTCGCCTCCTGACATGTATGCCACGTGCGACTTAGACTCCGTGGTCCACTCACCCATGGGGTGCGGGTTGTTCCTCGCATAGCTCTTCACCGACATCGGCGCCCTTCGATCCGAGTTCCCCATCCTGAGGACGGGGTTCACGGCGCTGCCCTTCACTGTGTCGTACCTTGCCCTGATATCCTTCTCCTCGTCCGTCTGCGGGTCCTCGGGATAGTCGGGAAGGTCGTAGCCGATCCCCTGCAGTTCCTTGATGGTCGCGGTGAGCTGCGGCACCGACGCGCTGATGCACGGGAGCTTGATGATGTTGGCCTCGGGCACCTTCACGAGCTCTCCGAGCTCCGCTAGATGGTCGCCGATCCTCTGCTCCTCTGTCAGGCGCTCGGGGAACTTCGCGATGGTCCTCCCTGCAAGGGAGATGTCCCTGGTTTCCACCTGAACTCCTGCCACGCCCGTGAACCCTTTCACGATGGGCAGGAAGGAGTAGGTTGCCAGTGCGGGAGCCTCGTCGACCTTGGTGTATATGATCTTGCCGGTCCCTCCGGCTTGTCCGTCCATTTCTGTTCACCTCTTAGATTTATCGATCT
>JANQNJ010000023.1 GCA_028279645.1 Thermoplasmatota archaeon | reverse complement strand
CTTGAATAGAAATGGGACCCACCCACGACGGCCCACGCCGGGAAGACGCTTGGGCCCATGCCGCGATCCAGCCTGGACCCACCCGACGAGAGACACAGGTCAATATTGAAGTTCTTAACAACGTTTAAATTCATATCAACACCTTTCTGATCGATGAAGCGGTACGACGTGGCTGTGATCGGCGCCGGAATAACCGGCGCCTTCATCGCAAGGGAGCTCTCGCGCTACGACCTCAAGGTCGTCGTCATCGAGAAGGGTTCCGACGCCTGCTCGGGTACGAGCAGGGCGAACAGCGGCGTCGTTCACTCCGCATTGTACAACTTCCCCGGTTCGGAGAAGGCCAGGCTCTGTCTGGAAGGGAACTCGATCTATGAAAGTGTATGTAGTGAGCTTGGCGTTCCGTACCGAAAATGCGGCAAGCTTATCGTGGCCCAGGAGGGCGGTCTTCCTGAGGCCTGGAAGGAGGGATCGTGCGACGGACCGCTTGAAGATAATGACGGTCCCGCTACGGACCACCCTCTGGAGAAGCTCCTCGCCCGCGGTCGCGAGGTCGGCACTCCCGGCCTCCATCTTATCGATAAGGCTGCACTCAACGAGATGGAGCCGAACATCGAGGGGACCGCTGCGTTGGTATCGCCCGAGAGCGCTATAGTATCGCCTTGCGCGACGACCATCGCAGCGGCAGAATCTGCTGTTGTGAACGGGGTCGAGTTCATTCTCAACACCTCCGTCACCGACGTGGTATCAACTGAGAAAGTAAGTGAACACCTCCTTAAACTCACAGGAGGGGCCGAGCTCTCAGCAAGATCGGTGGTCAACGCGGCCGGCCACGGCGCCGGTATCATTGCCGAGAAGTTCGGTCTTGATGGTTTCACGATCTATCCCTGCAGGGGCGAATACCTGCTCATGGACAAGGCAGTCGGCCATCTGATCTCCCGGATGATATACCTCATCCCTCCCGAGGAGATAGACTCTCTCGGTGTACACCTAACGCCGACCATCGATGGCCATATCCTCGTGGGTCCGACCGCGGAGTTCATCGACATATACGATCCATCCACGACAACACCGAAGATCGTGGAGATGTTGACCGTAGCACAGGAGATCCTTCCGGATCTTGAGAAGCGGCATGTCATTCGTAGTTTCGCAGGGCTCCGTCCGAAGCTCGTACCCGCCGGATGCGTGACAGAGTACGGCGATATCGACTTTGAGATCAAGGAGTTCCCCGAGAACGTTCACCATCTGCTCGGGATCGAGTCGCCGGGATTGACTGCGGCTCCCGTTATAGCAAGAGAGACCGTAGCCAAGATCGTTGGCTACTTCGAACCTGATGTGAAAGAGAGCATGGTGCCGTACACCTGGTACCCCTCATTGGCGGACCTTGGAACCGATGAAAGGCAGATGGCGATCGAACAGGACCCGAACGAGGGCGTGGTCGTATGCCGATGCGAGGGGATAACGAAGGCGGAGATCCTCCGGGCTCTGGACAACCCACTGGATGCAAAAGGTCTGAATGGGATCAAGTACCGGACCAGGGCAATGATGGGCCGGTGCCAATCCGGGTACTGCACACCGAAGATCACTGACATCATGATCGATGAAGGCATCCGTCTCGAGGAGATCGAGATGGGTACGCCCGGTTCGTACCTCTTCACCGGGCCGGTAAAGGGAGGTGGTCCTGAATGAGCGATCAGCTCTTCAACCTCACCTCGGTAGAGGTCGACATCGCCGTCATCGGCGGCGGGTCCGCGGGCATGGCTGCCGCTGTCGCCGCGAAGCGGGCCGGAGCCGAAAAGGTCCTGGTCATCGAACGGGACGACCACCTCGGAGGGATCCTCGAACAGTGCATTCACGCCGGTTTCGGCCTGGAGGTATACGACGAAGAGCTGACAGGACCCGAGTACATGCAGCGGCACATCGACGAGGTGGAGGCGAAGGGGATCGAGACCCTGCTCGATACCATGGTCCTCGAACTGAACGAGGACCTGACGTTGCTGGTCTCGAACAGTATCGGTCTTTCATGCATCAAGGCCGGTGCCGTCATCCTTGCCATGGGCTGCAGGGAACGCACCCGGGACAACATACTTATTGCCGGGTCTCGACCCGCCGGTGTGCTCACCGCCGGAACAGCACAGAACCTCATGAACATCCGGAACAGGATGGTCGGCCGCGAGGTGGTCATCCTGGGCTCTGGAGACATCGGTCTGATCATGGCCCGACGACTCACACTCGAGGGAGCGAAGGTCGCCGCCGTCTACGAGATCATGGACCACCCCGGCGGCCTTCCAAGGAACATCCGGCAGTGTCTGGACGATTTCGATATCCCTCTGCATCTGTCCCACACGGTCACCGAGATCAAAGGCGGAGAACGCCTGTCCTCTGTGGAGGTCGCGGCGGTGGATGAAACGATGCAGCCAGTCCCGGGTTCCGAACAGGAGATCCCGTGCGATACGTTATTGCTCTCGGTCGGCCTGATCCCCGAGAACGAGCTGTCTAGGGGTGCGGGCGCCGTGCTCGATCCGATAACCGGCGGTCCGGAGGTGGATGGTAACTACATGACCACCGTTCCGGGCATCTTCGCGTGTGGCAATGTTCTTCATGTTCACGACGTGGTCGACTTCGTCTCGCAGGAAGGAGAGATCGTGGGCAAGGCAGCCGCCGAATTCATCTCGACCAGGTCCGGATCAGAGGATATCCCGAATGACATTTCCGTGAGCCCTGGTCCGGGGATACGTTACGTTCTACCACACGCGATCCCTGCCAAAGGAGGCATTCTCAAGCTAAGGGTGGAAAGACCTGCCCGCGATGTCCAGATCGTCGTCAGTTCCGACGATAACGAGGTCGGCAGGAAGCGTTTCCCGCGGGTCAACCCATCCGAGATGATCCAGTTCGATCTCAAGATACCGACCTTCAGAAAGCCCTCTGATCTGACCGTACGCCTCGAAAAGCTGTACCACGAGGTGTCTCCATGACCTATGATAGGACCGAGTCGATGACGTGCATCATCTGCCCTATCGGCTGCGAGCTGTCCGTGACTGCTACGGAAAGTGATATTTCGGTCGTCGGTAACCAATGCCCGAGGGGCGAGACCTATGCGACCACGGAGATGACCGATCCGAGGAGGACACTGGCATCAACGATCCTGGTGACCGGCGGCGATAGACCTCTCGCCAGCATCCGGGTCGACGATGTTCCGAAGGAGCGAATCGCCGATGTCATGGATGTTATCCGAAAGATCGTCGTCGAAGCTCCTGCTGAAATAGGTGACGTCGTCGGCGAGCTCAAGGTCGAGGGAAAGGACGGGCCGGTCGAACTCAGGATCATCGTCACAGTAAATGTAAGAAGCAATAGCTCATGATCGTTGATATCCGAGAATGGCGGTCGATCCGAGGACCGACCGCTCTTCGTCCTGTTTCTCCCGTCAGCCTCCCCCGGACGCAGCCCCATGAGCAGCAAACCGAGGAAAGGCCGCCCCTTTTAAAAGATCTAATTATTTGGATCCTGAATCTCAGAGGAGGTGACCAGATAGGGGAGATCATATACGAGCATGAATGACCGCATCCGGGAGGATGCAGTCTCATCCCAGAAAACGTGTAAGGCATTCATTCACAACCTGAGAGGCAGTGAGATCCAGTCGTTTTCCGAGATGAACCCGCAGGGGCGGCTTAATATCAATTGTGTCCGCCAGGGTATATAAGTAAATTGTTAAGGTTTAGACAATCGGCCGGGCCCATTGACAGTATCGTTCTCATGAAAGTAAAAATGGTAATTGTGGTGGGGCCCATAGACCGTACCGGTGCCCCACCACGGCGGATGGAGAACGAAGCATGTGAAAGGGGGAAGCGTGAACATATGGAGACCGCCCGCGACGAGCCCCCTTAAATTATCGCGACCAAATTCCCGGAGTAGCACCTCAGAAGCAAGAGCATCGGTCACGTCGCAGGGCGGTCTTCAAGCCTCCGCGCCCATCTCCACCGTTTAATGTCTTTGCCGTTCGGGCTATATAAGTTCTCTAGATTTCCTTTTTTACATCTCAACAGTGGTCGTGATGGTCGTTCCATGCCGATAGATGCGATGATATTCCACTTCTTTATACCGGCAGCCCCTTTTTCCGCTATTACTGAGAAAAAGGGGCTGCCGGGGCCTCTACAACGTTTCAGACCCGTTCTTCCCACCACTTATATAATGAAAACGCCGATATGGAGGCCGATGACCTGTTCCTACGAGGGCTGCGAGCGGCAGGAGCACGAGGTCTCAGACCGCTGCATCTTCCACATGACGGCCAAGGAGAAGGACAAGTTCCAGCTCTGGGACGTCTGTATGACGGAGTTCTACAGGCTGGTCGATGACGGTGATGGCAGTTTCACCGGCTTCGTTCTCAAGGACACGGTCATCAACCACAGGGGAAAGGGCCCCCGTGGAACCCGTTTCGAGCGGGAGATCGACATGAGCGACTGCCACCTCACCGGTGAGACCGATCTGACCGATACCGATTTCCATGACGATGTCGACTTCTCCGGGACCCGTTTTGACACTGTGATCTTCAGGAAGTGCAAGTTCAAGGGGAGCGCTGATCTTTCTGGCTCCCGTTACAGGAAGGCCGACTTCCGCAATGCTTACTTCGAGAAAGGCGGCAACTTCGACGACTGTATTTTCGAGGATGGCGATTTCTCACATGCATCGATACAGTACGTATCATTCAGACGCGTGAAGCTCGACAACGTTCTCTTCACCGATGCACAGCTGGAGTTCGCATATTTCTCCGACGGTATTTGGCTGAACGATCCCACACGGTCCTTGTTCAGGAAGGTCTACGACCTTATCTCCGTCAGCGATGAGCGATACATCATCCGCGAGGAGAAAGAGGCGATGGCAAAGGAGGGAAAGACAAGGGAGAACGCCCTCAGGAGGGCAGAGGGCACCTATCGCCGTATCAAGCACAGCCTTAACAACGAGGGCAAGTACGACTCTGCAGGCGAGTTCTACATCCACGAGATGCGCATGAAACGGGACCGGTACAAGCTGGAACGACGTTATCTCGGATGGCTCGGTATGTGGCTCTACGCCTTCACCACCGGATACGGCGAGAAGTGGCGGAACGTTATCATGACCGCGCTGTTCATCATATTCTCCTACTCTATCTTCTATTATTTAGCCGAGGCTATAACCAGGGGAAGTGCGAACTACTCGCCGAACTACTGGGAATCGCTCTACTTCAGCTTCGTGACCTTCACCACATTGGGCTACGGCGATTACAGACCGTACTCGGAATATCAGCTCATAGCGGTGACAGAGGCTTTTATCGGCGCTTTCACTATAGCGTTGTTCGTTCTCGTCTTCGGGCGCAAGGTCATGAGATGACACAAGTTCATGAGATGACTCGTGGTCGTCGCATGACACAAGGTCATGAGATGATCCTGGAGGCTAGGTCCTTCACTTCTCTCCAAGCAGGTTCTGCAGCTTGGAGTAGACCCCTTCGGATCCAAGTGAGAAATAATCCTCCTTGCCAGGGACAGGATCGATGAAGCCATATTCCACGAACTGGTCTATCCTTCTTTCAGGTTCGCCGCAGATATTCTCCCGTAAACAATCTTCGAGATCCTCCCTGAATATCTCGATCTTCGGATCGCTGATCCTCATCGCTTCTGCTATCTTGAGGAAGACCTGTTCGGTCTCCCACTCTATGGAACTGGAACTTGATTCTAGCATCTGCTGTCTCCCATCTATTGCCTCGGTAAAAAAGGTAATGATGTCTTTGATATATATGCGTTATTGTAATGAATTACCCAATCTGCCAATCATGTGAGACAAATTTACCCATTGATGGAGCATTTTTTTATCATTAGAAATCATGGTCGCCAGTATAAGACCAGGAGAAAGGTCGTAGGTGGAGACCCCGACCGCTGGTCTCCTATATTCAGGATCGAGGTGTCGGAGAAAACGCTAAGTAGCCATAACGGGTTCGATCAATGGGGAGACAATGAGCTCTGGTGACAGAGGCGAGAGCCATAACGGAGTCAGGAAGGTTCCACCTTACGACATGAGAGAACCTGCGTACAAGGCCCGGGATCCGATGTATGGTGCCGGTAGACCGGAAGCGATCGACAGGCCGGGCGAACCCGATCCGACCATCGATGAAGGAGCAGAGCCAGGGACCGCTGCTGCGGAACGGGCCGAGGCCTTCAAGGAGGCCCAGTCGGCGAAACCAACATTCTTCGCCTGGAAGCGCAAGTCGTCCAGGGTCGACATGAAGATAATGACGATATCGTTCACGCTGTTCTGGTTGCTGCTCGTGCTGGTTCTGGTAGCTGCATACAGGCTGCCGTCAGGGGATAAACTATACCATCTGGTACACGGCGCTGCAACCTTGATCTTCTACATCACCGTTCCCCTGCTCCTCCTGCTGCTGATGTATGCGATGATACGCATCGGCGACAACGTCACCAGGACGGTCAAGGCGATGCGGATCCTGTCCAACAACCTGGCAGAGATGATCGACGAGCTCGCGTTCGAGGACGATGACGAGGAGAGGGAGGACGAGGACCCTCACAGGTACCACCGGAAGCCTTACTACATGGACGACGACTGGTGATACTCCCAAGGTTCATCCCTAGGTCCTTAGACCCTATTCAATAGCTATCGATTTTCCTTGAAAACACCGTAGACACCTGTATAAAGCTTTATTAATGTAAAATGAGGTATGCGGACCGATCCCGATGAGCGACTACGAACAGCTGGAAGTTGAGAAGAGATGGCAGGACCGGTGGGAGGAGCTCGGGCTCTACCATTTCGACCCCGGTTCGGACGCGCCGGTGTACAGCATCGACAACCCGCCGAGATATGCGTCAGGCGGTCTGCATGTCGGTCACGCCGCTCATTACACGCACATCGATTTCGTTGCCCGCTATAAGCGGATGTGCGGCCACAACGTCTTCTTCCCTCTCTGTTTCGATGTCAACGGGATCCCGATCGAGGAGAGAGTGGAGAAGAAGCACGGCATCACGAGGATGGACATCGACAGGCACGACTTCATCAAGCTGTGCGAGGAGTTCGCCGAGGCGAACATCGGAGAGATGACGCGGCAGTTCAAGATCCTGGGGGAGTCCATGGATCCCACGGTCTACTACCAGACGAATGCCGAATACTATCGTCGGCTGACGCAGATCTCTTTCATCAAGATGTTCGACAAGGGCCTCGTATACAAGGGTTCCTACCCCATCAACTGGTGCCCGCGCTGCATGACGGCGCTCGCGGATGCCGAGGTCGAGTACGAAGGAAGGACGTCGAAGTTGAACTTCGTCAACTTCGACCTCGACGGTGAGCCTCTGCAGATCGCTACCACACGCCCGGAACTTATCGCGACATGCCAGCTCATGGCGGTCAATCCGGATGATCCAAGGGCTGAACAGCTCGCCGGCAAGAAGGCCACGACCCCGATCTACGGCAAGGAGGTCTCCATCATCAAGGACGACAAGGTGGCCATGGACTTCGGCACCGGGGTCGTCATGATCTGCAGCATCGGGGACAAGGACGACCTCGAATGGATCCAGAAGTACAAGCTCGCTCTGGACATCGCCATCGACGAGCAGGGTCGTATGAACGAGCTGGGCGGACCAATAGCGGGTATGCCCATTCCCGAGGCGAAGGCGAAGATGATCGAACTCCTTGCCGAGGAAGGACACTTGGTCAAGCAGGAGGACACCGAACAGAACGTCGGTACCTGCTGGCGATGTCACGCGCCGGTTGAGTTCATCGTGACCCCGCAGTGGTTCGTGAAGACCATCGACTTCAAGGAGATGGTCCTGAGGGCATCCGACGAGATGGACTGGTTCCCGAAGTTCATGGAGATACGGTTAAAGGAGTGGGTCAACTCGCTGGAATGGGATTGGGTGGTCTCAAGGCAGAGGTACTTCGCGACGCCGATCCCCCTATGGGAGTGCGAGGAATGCGGCGAGGTGGTACTGCCGACCGAGGATGCATGCTATATCGATCCAACGAAGGACGCTCCTCCCGTTGAGAGCTGTCCCAAGTGCAGCGGTAAGCTTGTGGGTTGCGAGGACGTTTTCGATACGTGGATGGACTCCTCGATATCGCCACTATACAACACCTTCTGGCAACGCGACGAGGCGCTCTTCAACAGGATATATCCGATGTCGCTTAGGCCCCAGGCCCACGACATCATCCGGACCTGGGCATTCTACACGATCCTCAGGTGTTCGCTGGTCACCGGCGACAAACCGTTCACCGAGATCATGATGGACGGGTTCATCCTCTCGGAGGATGGCACCCCCATGCACGCATCAAAGGGAAATGTCATCGATCCACTCGAGGTCCTCGAGAAGCACGGCGCCGACCCGCTCAGGTATTATGCTGCCAACTGCGCCCTGGGCGAGGACAATTCATTCCGTCGGAAGGATATCACCCGGGGAGAGCGCCTGATCAGAAAGGTCCTCAACCTTAGCAGGTTCATTGGTGGTGCTCTTGACAGAACCGGTATCTATGAACTTGGGGATGCAGACAGGCACATGCCCGATGCCGCGAACCTCAGCGCCGTTGATGCATGGATACTCTCCAGATTGAACAGTACGATCGAAGGGTGCACCGACGCCATGGGCGAGTTCCGCTTCGACAGGACGCTGCGTGCTGTGGAGCAGTTCCTCTGGCACGATGTCGCCGACAACTACATCGAGCTAGTCAAGCACCGGACCTATCCCGAGGACGATTCAGACGATGTCTCGGACATGATGGTCGGACACATCCTGTATCTCGTCGGATCCGGCTCCGTCAAGCTGATGGCTCCATTCCTGCCGCATATCACCGAAGAGGTCTATCACGATCACTACAAGCGCATCGAGGGTACCGAGAGCGTCCATATCGCTCCCTGGCCAAAGGCCGTCTCCGTCGATCTTCCGGACGATCTCGTCAACAAGGGCGAGATGATCATGGAGATCGTCCGCGGCATCCGGCGGTGGAAATCTGACAACGGCATCGCTCTCAACAAGCCGATATCCAAGGTCGTCCTAGTCGGTCCAGCAGCCGCAGGATTGGCAGGTTATGAAGAGGAGATCACTCGTCCTGGCTCAATTGGGTCGCTTGATATCGTCGACGACGTCGACCTCGTTCGAAAGGCGGTGTCGGCGAAGCCGGTCCATTCCGAGATCGGTCCGAAGTTCAAGGGGAATGCCAAGGTCGTTATCGCTGCGATCAACAGCACCGATCCGCAGGGGATCGAGGACGGCGCCACGGTTGAGGTGGAGGGGGAGACCATCGTTCTGAAGGAGTTCGTCGAGATCGACCATTCTCTCACAAGGGATGGGCAGCCTGTGGAGGCCGTGAAGGTCGGCGAGATCACGGTGCTGATCGAGGCTTGAAGCGATCGATCACAATTGACCTGATCTTCACTCACTCAGATCCGAGAACATGCCCTCATCAAGATCCTCTTTCAATCTGAACAATATCGATCCCTTGGTATCGAAACGACGAGAGATCTCGAGTAGTGCGACCTTGCCGTCTGAAGTGCTTACAATTATGGTCAAGTTGCACCTGCCAAACGACCTGTTGCCTGTTACTTTGTAATGTCCGTTGACCGTCCATTTGTTCTTTTCGCTTGAATATGGAGCGAGCATCTTGTAGGTCCATCCTTTCCTTTTCAATACCTTTTCAAGATCGGTGATCGAGACCTCATCGAACTGATATCTGATCTTCCAGGACGGATGGATCAGAAGCAATGCGCTGGGAGCCATCAAGATAGCTACTGCGAAGATCAAGAAGAATATAAAATCGGTAGGGTCCTCTCCATGATGGAAGAGATTGTAACTGAATGCGAGGGTATCATAAGCAGCGTAGAATATGAACAATGTGGCTAGTATCAATACCAATATACCTGCGTAGATCTCGAGATCATTCTGGTACCATTGTCCTAACCGTTTTTCTCCCATTCTACTCCTCATATATGACAATGATGAACTCTATGATGCTAATCCGATAACCGGGAAACTAGCACCAATACCTTACATGATGTCTGACGGCCTAGTCCGGCCAGACCATGATCCCCTGCTCGGAGATCTCCATCTTCTTCGGACCCATGGAGTGCCCTGTGCCGCGCATCTTCTCGATCGTGATGGTGCGTTCACCATCGTCCTCGTCCTTATCGAGCCAGATCAGGCAGTCGCAGAAATACGACATCTTTCGCATGTTCTCGGCGGAGCCGCACAGGAACGCGAGGCACTCCCTCTCCCTCATCCCCCTCCTAACCTCCATCAGGACCCGCCATATCGCAGACTGCTCGTAGCTAGCGTTGATTATCTCGATGGGATCGAGGACGACGCGGTCGCTGCCTGTTGCGTCGATCCGCTTGAAGATATCCGAAAGTATGTCGGACTTGCCGTAGCATACCTCCGCTAGGCTCTCGTACCTCACCGCTCCTGACGTGATCAGCTCGTGGCTGTAGAAGCCGTAGGACGACATCAGGTCGAGCTCACTATCGTCGAGGTCGTCGATGGAGAGGTACATCCCGTTCTCGCCCATTCTGTTGGCGCCGTGGAACAGCGCCTGGAACGCGAATATCGTCTTGCCGGAACCCGGCGGTCCACAAACGAACGTTATGGACGGCTTGACGAAGCCCCCTCCCAGGAGCCCGTCCAGTCCGGGAATACCGGAATCTGTGAGCCTGCGCATGGCACAAAATCGGTCGTTCTGCTTAAATAGGTTTCGTACTTCCACACCACATAACCATCGATTTCGCCGGTTTCTTTTTAAAAAGAAAGGTGTCCGGGGCCGTAGTCACTTCCTTGAGGCGGATTCCGCGACCTTCAAGCATGCCATGAGATCGTCGATGGTATGGCGGAGCGACCTGACAGAGCCCGATGATATTGTGAACCTGACGATATTGCCGTCCCTAGTGGTGTCCACGAACCCTGTGTTATCCGGTTGTAGGGCCGCCATCACCGCCTCGATCTGGTCAGCGTCCAGCTCGACCTCGATGGTGCATGATGCAGCCTTTTCAGGATCAGTCAACAGCGGTCCTCCAACGATCAATCCGGAATGTACGGCCAGGCCGTTATCATGAACGCAATGGTGGATACGACCGCGATCCAGACGAACAGCTCTGTCCTCCTCCTGTCCCTCCAGGCATGCTTCGCTACCCAGGCCAGATTACCGAAGACCAGGGCCATAATGAAGAAGGTCAGCATGAGGATGAAGTCAAAGGACATCGCTATCTGCATCCACAAGCGCCAATGGAAGTAAAAACCTTCCGTTGCACAATAAATATATATATGCTCGGGATTACAGATTTCTCGTTCTAGGTTTCGACGTGGTCGATACCCATGGACGCTCGTAATAGCCCCGTGGTGTAGAGGTTATCATGCGAGGCTCTGGACCTCGCGACTTGAGTTCGAATCTCGACGGGGCTACTCTTTTTATTTATGTTGGGAGCCGTAGCCCCGTACCCATCGTGTTATTCTTAAAAAGCGCTTCAGCTAGGTTCTGCTGGTATACATCTTAAGCACGATGGTCGACGGCGCTACTCTTTTCTTTAATTTTTGGGATACGTAGCCCCGTACCCGAGAGGTTAAGCCTGACATTCGCTCCAGAACGGTTCTGCTGAGATACTTCTTAAGCCTCTCGGTCGACGGGGCTCTATACGTATAATATAGCCGGGAACGACGGACGTCCCGCGCCGGGAATATGTTCGGACCCATGCTTGGTAGACGCTTGGACCCGCCCTTCGAGCTTGTTTCTCCCTCTCTGGCCTGGATTTAGGCCTCATAGATGTGTTAAATCCATTCGAACGGTACAGAGCGATGTCCCAAAAAATATAAGTCCATGTGGCTGTGTTAACCAATTGGATAGAGATGGCCGAAGGAAAGGTACACGACGACTACAAGGGCAGGATGCTCGAGAAGCTTGAGGACAGGAAGTTCCTCCTCTCGGCGATCTACGAGCACGTTGAAGGCTCCTCCTCCGTGACGTTCACTCCGGACGAGATCCTTCAGCACGAGCCCGAGCTCCGGTCCCGCTTCGATTCGGTCCAGTACGCCGAGGTCATCGACTATCTGATGAAATGCGGATATCTCGCTCTCGAACCCGATCATCGGATCTCCATCACCGAACTGGGGATCGATGAGTACATGAACGACTTCCCGGAGTTCACCATGAAGAGCGAGGAGGAGCAGAAGCTCCTGACCACGACGTTCGAGCTCTGAGCGTGCGTGGTCCCGATCCGACCCAAATCCTTATTATCATCCTAGCGTGATTTCGAGGAGGTCCGGGTCGGTGAGCACGACCTGGAACGGAGAGTATCAGATGAGCGAAGAAGAGAAGCTGCATGACTTCATAAGGACGAAGATCGACGAGGACAACGCCTCTGGCAAGTTCGAGGGTCGCGTTCATACGCGGTTCCCACCCGAGCCGAATGGTTATCTGCACATCGGACATGCCAAGTCCATCGTGTTGAACTTCGGCGTAGCCGAGGATTACACGGGATTATGCAACCTGCGGTTCGACGACACCAACCCCGCCACCGAGGAGCAGGAGTTCATCGACTCGATCATGGAGGATATCCGGTGGCTCGGCTACGACTGGGAGGACCGGCTCTACTTCGCATCCGACTACTTCGAGAAGCTCTACGAATGGGCCGTGATGCTCATCAACAAGGGCGTAGCCTACGTGGACGACCTCAGCGGTGACGAGATCAAGGAGTATCGCGGCGATCTGACCACGCCCGGCAGGAACAGCCCTCACCGGGACCGTTCCGTAGAGGAGAATCTAGATCTGTTCACCAGGATGAGAGCGGGAGAGTTCCCAGACGGCGCTCATGTGCTCAGGGCAAAGATCGACATGGCCCATCCCAACATGAACATGCGCGACCCGGTTATGTACAGGATCCTTCACCAGCCTCATCCCAGAACCGGCGACGACTGGTGCATCTATCCGATGTACGATTGGACACACGGGCAATCCGACTCCATCGAGCGGATCACACATTCCCTCTGCTCCCTCGAGTTCGAGAACCACAGACCGCTGTACAACTGGTTCCTCGAGCAGCTCGAGGTCTATCATCCGGAGCAGACGGAGTTCGCGCGCCTGAACATGACCTACACCGTCATGAGCAAGAGGTGGCTGAGGCAGCTGGTCGAGGAGGGTCACGTGAAAGGCTGGGACGATCCTCGCATGCCGAACCTAGGGAGCATGCGCAGAAGGGGCTATCCACCTGCAGCCATCAGGGAGTTCCTCAGGCGCGTGGGCGTCGCAAAGAAGGCGAACATCATCGATCTGGGACTTCTCGAATCGGTGGTCAGGGATGAGCTCAACAGAACAGCATCGAGGTTCATGGGCGTCCTCGATCCGTTGAAGGTCGTCATCGAGAACCTTCCCGAGGACCACGATGAAGGGCTCGATGCTGTCAACAATCCGGAGGACCCGTCGGCGGGGACGAGGACCGTTCCATTCTCAAGAGAACTGTACATAGAACGCAGCGACTTCATGGAGGATCCTCCTCGAAAGTTCTACCGACTGGCACCCGGCCGCGAGGTCCGGTTAAGGTATGCGTATTTCCTGATATGCAACGATGTCATCAAGGACGAGGAAGGCACCGTGACCGAGCTGAGATGCAGCGTCGATCCCGCCACACGAGGCGGCGATTCCCCCGATGGAAGAAAGGTCAAGGCCACCTTGCACTGGGTCTCGGCCCGTCATGCGGTCGACGCCGAGGTGAAGCTGTACGACCGTCTCTTCACCGTCGAGAACCCGCTCGGCGAGAAGGACGCGAAGCTCGCCGATCTCATCAATCCCGATTCATTGAAGGTGATCCCGGACGCGAAGGTCGAGCCATCGATAACCGACCTTGCGGTCTTCGATAGGTTCCAGTTCGAGCGGCTCGGATACTTCTGCGTCGATCCGGATTCGACCTCGAAGCGACAGGTCCTGAACAGGAGCGTTACACTCAGGGACACATGGGCTCGGATGCAGAAGAAGGGGAAGTAGGCCTTCAACCCCTGGTCCGAAAGACATATTACAACAGCATCGCATTAGTGGGACCGAGAGCCCATGACCGGTCACAGAGGCCCCAGAAGGAGTATGCTGACCATCGGCATAAGCGCATCCATACTGATCATAGTCATACCTTTCGTCATCGTCCTGGGGACCGGCGGGCAGTGGAGCAGCACGGATATCATCCAGCTCCTCATGACCCAGGTCCTCCTGGTGATCCTTGTTCTGATAGCCGTCATGGGGATCTCGCCCGAACATCACGAGAAGGAGCATAAGCGGCAGACGGCTGGAACCGGTCAGCCGGTTTCCGCAAGGTATGAGCATGAAGTAGATCGGGACGATGCGTTCGAGACACCCCCGTCACATAGGGCCGAAGCCCACAAGCCAGTACCTTCCCCACCCTCTGATGGTTTCGATGCAAGAATGGCGAAGAGAAGGCTCAGGGAGGCCCGTAGGACCATCGCAAGGGCGAACCGGATAGGCAAGGATACCGTCCACGCACGATCGGTCCTCAGAATGGCCGCTACCTCGCTGAGGACACGTCATTACGACAGGTGCATCCAGCTGGCAGATTCCATCGAGGAGGAGCTCAGTTAGAGCACATCCGTTGATGCAATAACTTGATGCTCCAATTAATAGCTACGATCTCTCTTCAAGCATTTTCCCGGCAGCTGCTGTTCACTCCAGCAAGTACTCAATCTCAACATCGAGGGTGTAGTCGTTGCTGTCGTCGATGAAGACGACGCCGGTACCCCCGCCAAATGCGCTCTGATCACCGGCCTCATCTAGGGTGACCGTGGCGTTCCAGCCTCCCGGTATCGATTCCTTCTCACCGATCTCGAAGGTAAGCTCGATGCGCCCCTCCTGATCGTGCTCATTGGTGGCTGTATCCGAGTCCCTGTTGTTGCCCGGACCGATGACCTCGAGCGTGAACGTGTCTCCTTCGTTCTCGTAGGTTGGAACACCGTTGTCAGGTTCGTCCGTCCAAGTGAGGATGAACGTTGCACGTATGTTGTACCCTCCTGTACTGTAGTTCAGGGTCGTGCTCTCCTGCTCGTTGAGGTTGCCCGTGTTGGTTTCCGAGAACTTGAACACCTCGTCGGGATCGGGACCTCCCTTGCCTTTTCCCTTTGATGGGCCGTCATCCTTGTCCGTTTCGATGTAAGCGTTGGTTCCCGCTCCCATTGCTGCGAACAACACTACCGGGATCATGATCACGGCGATCAATGCTACGACGTCGGTGCTCATTGAGAACGAGCTGAACTTCCCGGGAGCTTCCTCGGCAGCGACAGGCTCCGCCTCGACCGCCTCCACGACCCCCTCCTTGCGCATCTTCCTGTCGTATAGGGTGAACAGCATTATCGTCGCGAGGCCGATGCAGGTGACGATGGCCCAGAACACCTTGGGCCTCTCCCATCCCTCCGCCACCGATCCGAAGAGCACTCCGCCTACCCCTGCACCCAGGACGTATCCGATCCCGGATGGCAGGAAGGCATAGCCCATGTAGATGGCCACCTTGTCCTTGGGAGCGATCTTGGAAACGTAAGCAATGAAGTTTGGATGAGTGATGAACTCCCCCAGGGAGAAGATGATGATGCCCGCGATGAACAATGCAGGCATCGTGGTGAACCCGAGGATCACAAGGCCTATGCAGAATATCGCCATGCCGGTTATCATCAGTTTGAGCGAGTCGTACTTTTTGACCTGGGTGCTCAGGAAGGGACCGGCAATGACTATCGTCAGAGGATTGAACCCTGCAAGCAGGAACACCGAGAAATAATCCGGCATCTCGAGGAAATGCACCATGTACAGCGGGAGGTAGGAGTGGCACATGGCGAACATGAACCAGAATCCGGAATAGATAAGAAGAAGGATGAAGAACCGTCTGTCCCTTGCGACCACGGTCAGGTTCCTCAATGAATCGAAGATATCCTTCTTGGGGTTCGGGGGGGACGGGTCCTCAAGCATGGTGAACGTTATGAACAGGTTGATGCCCACGAGCATGGTCGAACCCAGGAACACGTACTCGGCGTTGGTCTCCGGATCAAAGATGTTCGCGCCGCTGAAGAACGCAAAGGTCCAGGGCACCAACAGGGCGCCGAGGTTGATCATCCAGTAGTAGATGGAGAAGGCCTGGTTCCGCTGGTCCTCTCGGGTGATCTTGGCGATGCTCGCCGATATGATCGGTTTGAACGTGCCCGCTCCGATCCCAAGAAAGAGGATGCTCACGATCAACAGCGCAAATTGACTTACGGCGCTGTACATCGTGTACCCGACGGCCATCGCAGCGAAGGCAAAGATCAGGGTGCGTTTGTACCCGATCTTCTCCGCGAACGCCGCCGCAATGAGCGGGACGAAGTACAATAATGTCAGCATGATGCTGAGAAGCAGACCGGTCTCGCTGGCAGAGTAGTCCAGATTGTCGTGGATATGCACCGCCAGGATGGCCATGGTCCCGTAGTACGCGCCCCTCTCGAACAGCTCCAGGGCGTTGATCACCCAGAAGTTCTTGGGGAACTGGTTGAAGAGGGTCTCCTTCTTCTCGTCCTCGTCGTAAGCCGGCTCCTTGGGTGGTTCACCCTCGGAGAATGCAGCGTCGTCCTGGTCGTAGTAGCCGGGATCGCCGTTCTCCTGCTTCAGGTCGTAACCGCTGTCGCTTGAAGAAGTGTAGGGAGCATCCTCGCTCCTGTCGGAAGTCGATGGATGACCCTGTCCCTTCGGCTGATCCTCATCGATGTCGGGAACCACGTTTCGGGGTAGGCAGAGGGCGGATATATACCTTTTCTAGGCGACCAGAGAAGCCTGATATCGATCTTTCACCACCAAAATCCTTAAGTAAAATACCGAAAGAAGTACCAACTCGTATTTATCCGGAGGTGTCCATCGAATGATATACACTGGGGATAAAAGATGATCGACGCCCCCTTCGGCTGCAACAGGAGGAGCAATCAATGAGGTATTATGCGTATATCATGGGAGGTCTTTTCCTTATTCTAGTAATGGTGGTAGGTGGGTGCGGGGGAAGGACCTGGATTGTGGATGATGACTGGGCAGGTGCGGATTTCGACCGGATACAGGATGCAGTGGACAGTGCGGATCCCGATGACGTCATTAGGGTCTATGATGGCCGGTATCATGAACAGGTCGTCGTAGATCGGAACCTATCACTGATCGGAAATGGTTCCGGTCTGTCGGAGATCGAATCCACTGGGAAGACGCTTGATGTAAATGCATCATTTTTCCAACTGGATGGTTTTTCAATATCCTCAGGAAGAAAGGAATTTGGCATCGAACTATGGTATGTAGACCTTGGTCTTTTTTCAAACCTCACTGTGAACTCAGCAGGTCACGGTTTCCGAGCGCTTTATTCAGGCGACCTTACGTTCAGGAACTGCAATATGTCGGCCGGAACCTCTGATATCGGTGGCGACAGTACTCTATGGGTTTGGAACGGCGGGAACATATCGATCGAGCAAAGTATGTTCTCATCTTCCGATTTCAATGTCCGGGTCTATGATTCAGATAGTGTGACCATTGATGACTGCCAGTTCGATGGCGGGAGGAGCATGATCCTTTCCGGGAACGATGAAGTGATCGTCACCAACGTATCTGCATCGGATATCCGAGGTGATTTTGCAGGTATTTACACTGCTTCTAGGATGACGATCTCGAATGTAACCGTGACAAACAGCACCGGAATCGGCATACGGATGAGAGACATCATCACCGGCTCGATCACCGACTCGTACATTGGTCACTTTAAAGCAGGACTCATAGTAAGCCGATCTAACATCGAGATGACGAACACGGTACTGATCGATAATCATGAATACGGCATCTCACCAAGCGATTCGAACTTAGAACTGTACGATTGTATCATCACCGGATCCCTGGAGGGTATACGGGACAATGCCAAAGAGATCTTCGCCAGCAACTGTACGTTCAATAATTCAGGGATAGACATCGATTCGAGAGGTCGCGAATCTTTTTCCTTCGTTGACTGCTCATTCAACAGTGGAATGGCATATTGGACCGTTGTTAATATCGATAAGATCGATAACTGCTCCCTCAAGGGTGACCCGATCACGTTTCTAAAGAAACGATCAAATATTCAGTTGGATGGTGGAGAAGGCCAGGTGATCCTCCTTAACTGCACCGACATAGAGATCTCTAACTGGTCGGTGATTGGAGGGTACCATGGAATGTACCTAGCTGGATGCGAACGAGTAACAATATCCAACTGCTCGATCGAGGGAACTTCATTCGGAATATTTATTATCAACGGGAGCCAGTTCAGTTTCCAGGAACTTGATGTTCAGGCTGAATCTTATTGCATCTTTATTGAAGAGGCCGAGTCCATCGATATCCAGGGGACATCACTATCGAATGGTACACTTGGATTAAGGTGTGATCATTCCGACTCAGTTACCTTATCGGACAGCCAGGTCTATAGCAACAGTGAGGAGGGCATTTACATCCGGCTGACCGATAATGTGGCAATAAATAATTGTTCATTTTTTGATAATGGAAGGGATGATGTGATCATCTCGCTGGGAGAGGAGATCACATTAGTGAATTGTTCCACAACAATGGGATTTTCTCTTGATTACTCAGACACATACACACTTGATAACTGTACCGTTCAAGACAGGCCTCTCGTCATTTTGAAGGAAAAGAACAACAGTGCCATCGGAAATGAGGTCGGCCAGCTCATCATGTACGACTGCCACAACATCTCGATCGAATCCTTGGCGTTGGAGAATATAGCCAGACCGATCAAAATGTATCGATGCAATGATATCCTCATCTCAAATTCTTCGTTCTTGAACATTTCATTGAGAGCCATATATGGGTCCAGCAGCGATCGGATCACAATCGAGAACTGCACTATTACGGGCTGTGAGGAAGCAGCCGTTCTCTTGTCAAATTCTGATCAAGGGTTGATAAATAATACATCAATAACTAAGACAGTCCAAGAGGGAATACAGATCACGGGGCGTTATAATACAATTTCCAATTGCACCGTCGATGGAGGGTTCAGGTCCGACAGGATGGAGGATAACTATATTCACAATACATCGACAGAAGGTTCGAGCATCCTCCTGTTACAGAACCTCCAAGATCAGATATTCATCGGCGATATAGGTCAATTTATGATATATTATTGTGAGAACCTAACGATCGTTGGGGATAATAGTCCCTCGAGCTATTACGGGTCGTATATACACGAATCGAACGATATACGGATTCGAGATCTCACCATCTCAAATACTACAGACACAGCGCTGCTAATTGAACGTAGCGAGGAAATTAATATCGAAAACGTTTCGATCACCGATTCGGGAAGAGAGGGGATCATGATCGAGAACACCCGATTTGTCGAGATCAATAATTCCATGATAATCGATTCAAGGAATGAAGGGCTATTAGCAGATTATAGCTCGAATGCCACCTTGATCGTTCGGAACTCCAACATATCGTTCAATGGTGAGAGCGGGATCATGGCAAGAGATTATACGAATTTATTGATCGAAAACTGCACCTTCTCTGAGAATGAAGAACAGGGGCTGCTCATTGATCGCACAGATCATTTCTCATTGAACTGGATCAATTGTTCGTTCAATGGTGAATCTGGATTAGAGGTAGATGGCTCTTTAGGAACTCTGAAAAACGCGACGCTATCTGTCAACTATCGTTACGGATGCGAAATAGACGATTCCTCGATAACAATGGAAAATATAACGGTTACAGGGAACGATTGGGGCGGTATGAGCATGATGTGGTCAGATCCTGTCCTAATGGATAGGGTCCTTATCGAGGATAATGATGGTGTTGGAGCCTATCTTTACGTTGAAGAATTGGTACTCACGAACTCCACTATCCGGAACAATAGCCGAGAAGGTCTAACATTGGTCGGTGATTCTACTGAATATAGTATCCATCACAATAATTTCATCGATAACAATAATGGGTGGGAGCAATGCACCTACGATTCTTCTTCGGAAGAGGTGATTTACCTAGACAACGGCTCCCATGGTAATTATTGGTCGACCTACGGCGGGACATATGAGGACGACGATGGTGTCGGTGACCAGCCCCACATCATTGAAGAGGACATCGTGATCGATAGGTACCCGATGATGGAGCCCTGGGGGGGTTCAGATCCTAGACCAACCTCCGCTATCTGGATCGTGGATGACGACTGGGCTGGAGCGAACTTCAGTACGATCGGTGATGCTCTTAATGCGTCGGTCGGTGGCGAGCTCATCCTTGTCTATGACGGTCAGTACAGTGAGACGATCAATATCGATATACCTGTGCGGATCAAAGGGAACGGTACTGATACAGTGCTGTCAGGGATCGAGAATATTACGATCATCAACGTGGAAACCGATCAATGTTCCATCACGGACCTGGTCATTGAATATCATAACGATGACCCTCGTAATGATGCCATCGAGATAAACGGCGATCATTGTAAGATCAATGATGTGAAGATCATTAACGCCTCCTTTGGAATAACTGCAAATGGTTCCTACATCACCTTGAAGAGGAATGAATTCGTCAGGAACCGGATCGGCATCGATCTTGATAGATCTTCCTATGTGGACATCGATGACGTTCTCTTCGACGATACACAGATTGCTGTCAACATCGATTACAGCTCACACGTTTCGATCATTAATTGCAACCATTTGATAGATAGTGGTATATCGTCCACAGGGATCAGTATCTATGAGAGCGATAACATCATGGTCTCTTCAGCCACATTGCAGGAATCTGGTATCTCCGGATATCGGTCGAACGATATCTCGATATCGAATACAAATATCAGCGGCAGCTGGTACGGTGTAGACATCTCATTTTCTGATAAGGTCGTTATTGAAGATGTCGTGCTCAATAACTCACTTGGCGGATTGGAGATCTCCAGGTCCGATCATGTCACATTATTAAATATCTCTGTCGATGGCAGCGGAGAACACATCCGCGGAATCGTCATCGCGAATTGTAATGACACCAAGATCCAGAATGTCCGCGTGAACGGCACGAACAACACAGGTTTCGACCTAAGGGATTGCTCGAATCTGACCGTTCAGGAGTGCCTTGCCTCGAACACTGGATACTATGGTTTTGAATTCGATGGGGACATGGACAATGTCTCGATCACTTCTTGTGAGGCTTCGCACAATGACTATTCAGGATTAAGGTTCTATAGGACCAAGATCAAGATCGTGGTCGATGGGTGCTATGTTCACAACAACACCGAATCTGGGATCTATATCTACAGGGCAGATAACATCACCGTGACCCGTTGTTTGATCTCCGATAACGATCTGGGTGTTGAGATCGGTCAGAGCACGGGCACCGTTGTATACAATAATCAGTTCTACGGCAATTCCGGCAACCTCACTTCTCAGGCGGCAGAGGGCGGGGACGGCAAGAATTACTGGGACAATGGAACGATCGGGAACTACTGGTCCGATTACACGGGTTACGATATCAACAACGACGGGATCGGCGAGGTCCCTTATGTCATCGGGTATGTGCCATTGGACACCCCTAAGAACAACACTGACAGGTATCCCCTGACCGAAAAGACCTATGCCTGGGATTCCGAACCGCCAACGGTCTCCATCGACGGACCAATGAACGGAACGGTCGTTACCGGCAATGTCACTATCGAAGGCTCTGCCTCCGACAACAGATTCCTGCAGATCGTCCAGTACAGAATAGATAACGGGACCTGGAAAGCGGTATCGGGAACATCGAACTGGAGTTTGAATCTCAAATCGTCTATGCTACCCAACGGATCAGTAACTATCGATCTCCGGTCCTTCGATGGCATACACTATTCCAATATATCCTCGGTCACCCTGAATGTGAACAAGACCACCTCCTCGAATGGCGGCGGCGGCAATGGAGGTCAGGAAGGAGGCGGATCCGATTCCGCACTCCCGATCATCCCGATCGGGGCCGGGATCGGCGCATCCCTCTTTCTCATGTTTCTAGCGACAGAGACAGGACGATACGCCTTGTTCGCGGGTGCATTGGCAGCCTATGCCCGTATGAAGGAACGTTCCAAGGACGAGGTCCTCGACAACTTCGTCCGCGGACAGATCTACGGATACCTCACCGCCTTCCCCGGCTCCCATTATGGAAAGCTTAAGAGAGCCCTTGGGATCACCAACGGAACCCTCTCTCACCATCTCTACACAATGGAGAAAATGGGCTTGATAAAATCACGGACCGAGGGCTTGCGCTACAAAGCGTTCTACATCACAGGAATGAAGTTCCCCGAGGAGGAGAAGTTCCGACTGACCGACCTCCAGGTCGACATAATCAAGCTGATCGAGGATCATCCCGGCATCTTCCAGAAGGAAGTGGCCAAGACATTGGAGAAGCCGCAGCAGACTGTTAATTATAATATCAAGATGCTGGAAAGGGTGGGGAAGGTCAGACTGGAGAAGGAAGGGCGGCTTAAGCGGTGTTACTCAGATAACACCGAGTAACTAGGTCCTATCATTAGATTGCGTTACCACCACAAGGATTAAATAGTATACCAAATCCATTTCCAATTTGTATATAAGCCGTAGTCCACGTTCTATGATATACACAGGGGATCAAATGGATTTCGACGCCCCCTTTGGCTGCATCAGGAGGAGCATTCAATGAGACATTATGTGTATATCATGGGAGGTCTTTTATTTATTCTCGTGCTGGTGGCGGGTAACGGGAGTGGGAAGACTTGGATCGTTGATGATGATTGGGCGGGAGCGGATTTCAACACACTCGCAGAAGCCTATAATGGAACTTCGGAATTTGACACAATAAGAATATTCAACGGCACCTACATAGAACGTGTCCGAATTTCGAAACCCTTGACAATCATTGGAAACGGTTCGAATACCATTATTGATGGAGATAATATCGGGGATGTAATCAGAATCATAAGCGATAATGTTCATATTTCCTCATTGACAATTAGGAACAGCGGTGAGATCCATAGTAATAAAATAAAATATTGCGGTATCGAACTCTTTAATAGTTCTCATTGCTCCTTTTACAAGCTTAACATTGCGAACAATGATGATGCAGTCATCGCAAGGAATTGCTACAACCTCACGTTTGAAGATAATCTAGTCTCAAATAATGATGGTGGATTAGATTTCTATTATGTGAACAATAGTCGGATCGATGGAAACATCATCTTTGAAAACAAAGGAAGAGGATTAATGTTCTATAGCTCAGAAAATACTTTCATTCTGAACAATACCTGTGAATACAACGATGTTGATGGAATTTCAGTGATCTATGATAGTTTTAATTCTTCAGTCATCAACAATTCTTGTAGATACAACGGTTATAATGGAATTTGGACAACAGGTAATGTGGCGGGACTCCTGGTTCTGGATAACGAATTGGTAGGTAATGTTCGATCTGGGTTCTGCATGGATAACACGAACAATGTTCAGATATCTAACAATTCAATTAGCCGGAATCATATTTACGGAATCGATTTCAATCCTGATCGATCAGGTCATTTTTACAACATTTCGATCACACACAATACAATCGATAACAACTCCCGATATGGAGTCAGGTTCTCGCCAAATAAACATTTCTCGAGAAACTATTCCTTCTCACAGAATCTGGTTTATGATAACGACTTCATCTGGAACAACGGCAACGAGACCCAAGCCCTAGACAATTGCGGTGGAACCAGTTGGTATCAAATCGGCGAAGGAAATTATTGGTCTGATTATTCGGGAACCGATCTTGATATTGATGGAACCGGTGATCAACCAATGACGATCTCGGGAACATCTGGATCAGAGGATATTTATCCGATGATGAGAGACATCGAACTTCCTTCACCCACAGTTTGGGTTGTAGATGACGATGTGGGTAACTGGTCCAACTATACCAGTATACAGGACGCCATCAATAATTCGAACCCATATGATTCGATTTACGTGTTCAATGGTACCTATAATTCCTTCGTCAATATTACAAAAAGGATAAAGTTAATCGGTAACGGCTCGGCGAACACAACGATCATTGGAAATGGTAAAACCGATGACGAAGACCCCCTACTGATATCCGCAAATAGAGTCACTGTCCACGGATTCACTATTCTTTCTTCGACAGATAGAGGAAGTGGTTGCGAGATCAATCGAAGAGATCATGTTACTCTATCCGATTGCATCATAAAAGATCACACTGGCGTAGGGATCTATCATCAAGGCAACTTCCTTACTATTCAAAATTCCACCATGAACGGTAATTATAACGGTTTGCGATTTTCCGGATCGAATTTAACAGTACGTAATTGTACTTTCAAGAACAACGATGAATTCTCCATTTTCGGGCGGGATCCAAGGAGAGAGAACGAATTCTATCATGTGATCATTGACAATTGTACATTCAAGAACAATCCAGACGGGATTCGGTTAGAAGAGTATTCAGGTTATACGATAACCTCCTGCATAATTGAAAAATCCTATGGCATTAAGATCGAGGGTCGTAATCCATATAACCTTACAAATGAAATCCGTGATACTATTGTGAATGATTCCGCCGCCCATGGTATTTATCTTCATAACGGTGATTATTTAACTATACGAAATTGCACAATTGAGAATAGTAACTATGATGGTCTTTATTTATGGGGAACTAATCATGCGATGATACTGAATAGTTCAATTTCCAATTCAGGGTCTTCAGGCATTGACATTTCCGCTCATGACATACTGATTGATAATTGTACAATAATTGGGAATTCGGCTGAGGGCTTAGATATATTTGGGAATAGAATAACGATTACCTACAACAATATCTCCAATAACGATGGCTATGGGATAGATTTCAGAAATCACGAGAACCAAACTGGAGATAACGTTGTCACTCAAAATATGTTCATTGATAACAAGGTCTCTCGATCACAATGCAATGATGACTCGAATGAAAACACGTGGTACAGTGGGAGCGGAGGTAATTATTGGTCTGATTACAACGGGACCGATCATAACAATGACGGCATAGGGGATACATCATACCCAATAGATGGGGGTGGTAATAGCAAAGATATCTATCCGTTGATGCAACCTGGTAACACTCGAGATCAAAAACCACCATCAATATCCATTTCAGCTCCACTAAATGGAACCGTGGTCTCTGATGTTCTGACGCTGGCGGGAAGCGCTTCTGATAATAGAATTGTAGTCTCAGTAAATATCAAGATCGCAAATGATACTTGGAATATCGCCAATGGTACCGACCTGTGGACCATATCATTGCCGATCACGGATTTCCCTAATGGTAATACCACCGTCTCATTAAGGTCCTATGATGGCAACCACTTTTCCAATACCAAGGTTATCTACATCTTCATTAAGAATAATTCCACCGATGATGAAGACCCGAGGAGCGAAAGCGATGACGGTTCCATAATCAGACCACTCTCGCCATCAGAGAAGGTCGGGATAGGCGCAATTATCAGCCTGTCTGTAATTTCGTTGATCGCCCTCACCGAAACAGGAAAGTTCCTATTGATAGGCGCATTCGCATCGATGTATGCCCGAATGAAGGATCGCTCCAAGGACGAGGTCCTCGACAACTTCGTCCGGGGCCAGATCTACGGCTACGTGAAGACCAATCCTGGTGTACACTATACGAAGATCCTAAAGGAACTTGAGGTTACAAACGGTACACTCTCTCATCATCTCTACACACTAGAGAAGATGGAACTGATAAAATCTCGAAGAGAAGGGCTCAGGTTCAGAGCCTTCTATCCAACAGGAATGAAGTTCCCAAAGGATGAGAAGTTCAGACTGAGTGAGCTTCAGATCGACATCTTGAAGACCATCGAGTCTCACCCGGGTATCTTCCAGAAGGAGATCGCCAAGATCCTTGAAAAGCGACAGCAGACCGTGAACTACAACATCAAGATGCTTGAGAGGATCGGCAAGGTCAGGCTCGAAAAGGAAGGTCAGTTCAGACGTTGTTACACCAACAGAAGTGATTGATCGAGACCAAAAGCTTTAAATATCCTACCAACCGCCTTCCAATTGTAATATAATACCTCTGGGACAATGATAGGTATACCGCCATCGGGGAGGAGTCTGCATGAAAAACGATGGTCGTCATTTGAGTCAATTGCATCGGAGGTATTCGATATGAGGTTTCGTTTTGGGAGGTCTTGTCATTTTCCTGTTAGGATGATCGTGATCGGGTTGATCCTGTTCTTAGGGATGGTGTTCATTGGTACCGTTGGAGGGAAGACCTGGATTGTCGATGATGATTGGGCGGGGGCGGATCATGATAATATTCAGGATGCACTGGATGAGTGTGAAAATGGAGATCTCATAAGGATCTACGCCGGGACATATCATGAGGATATCAATATCAATAGATCAGTTAGTCTATCCGGGAATGGTACAGGGAATTCATACATCAAAGGCAAGAGTCACAACAGGATCATAACTGTCGAAGCTGCAAATGTGTCTATAGAAGGCATCTCCGTTTACGGTAACAGCAAATACATAGGTATAATCATCGAAGAAGACGACTTCACTTTGAAGAAAACAGACGTGAGCTTCTTTGGTACTGGTATCTTCACGGAATACACAGATGGGCACCATCTTGAAGGTTGTCGGATCTTCAATAATACAGGATGGGGAATGCGAACGCAAGGAAGCTGTAACAACATAACCATACTGAACTGTTCTATCTTCAACAACTCGGACTCCGGTCTGCGGTTGAGTTCCTATTCCTATCACATTATAGTCCGAGGATGTTCGATATATGGAAACCATATCCATGGCGCCTATATCCCGGTCGATGACGGTTCCATTGTCGAGGATTGCGTCGTCCATCACAATCAGTATGATGGTTTTCATATATCCGGCCCGGATAACATTGTCGTACGCAACAATCATATTCACAACAATTCTGAGGACGGCATTGACATAGCAGTGGGGGACTCGGTCCATGTCTATGGCAACACCATTTGTGATAACGATGCATACGGATTAGAACTAACCAGCTCGATTCGCATACATATCTATTGGAACACGTTCAAAGGGAATAACAAAACCCCTCAGGGTTTCCAGGATGGGGATAATGACGACGAGCACTGGGACAACGGTTCGGTCGGTAATTATTGGTCCGATTACAACGGCACGGATTCGGACGGCGACGGTATCGGAGATATCTCATATGAACTGAATGGCGATGCAAACGCTTCTGATGACCATCCATTGATGGCGCCATGGAACGGTTCATTGCATCCTTATGAGCCGGAGCACGATGGCAAGCTGTCCGGATATGTTGAGGATGGATCAGGTGATCCGATAAAGGATGTTCTGATCAGTCTCGAATATCATGATCGTCTCCAACAGACCAAGACAGATACAAACGGCTCCTACGTTATGAACGATATCTGGATATGCAACTGCACGAAGAAGGTCACTGCCTATGCTCAAGGCTATAGATCGGTCACATCATCGATCGGTATCGGCAACGACACCTGGCACAACATTACCATGGAAGAGGTACATACCTGGACCGTCGACGACGATAACGGATCATGGGCCGAGTACAATACCATTCAAGGAGCGATCGATAATTCAAGGGCCGGAGATACTATCCTCGTGTACAATGGTACCTATACAGAGGATCTATTGATAGAGAAGAAGTTGACGATAATAGGAAACGGCACCGACAGGACCACGATAATATCCTACAATCGATCGATCACGGTAGATGTACAATCTTCAAACTGTGTTATTAAGAACATCCTGGTAAGTGGAGATGAAGATGGTATTGGCATATGGGTAGAGAGAGCGAATATCTCATTGTTACGTGTTGATGTCAAACGTTTCAACGTAGGTGTCAGGATAGAATACTCGAGTGGGCATCAGATAAAGGAATGCGACTTCTATGAGAACGGGGACTACGGTTTTTACACAACCGATGACTGTAACAACATGACCCTCGAGGATTGTTCGATGTTCAATAATACCGAGCGGGGTCTTGGGATCGGCGGCTACACATATGATAATACAATTCGTAATTGCAGTATCTACTCGAACGGGAAACAAGGAGCATATCTAAATGCTATCCATAAAGGGACCGTGTTCGAAAACTGCGAGGTCTTCGACAACGGCCTGGACGGTTTTCACGTTCACATCAGCTATGGGGTGACCTTCCGGAACAATGTATTCCATAATAATTCTGATGATGGATTGGATTTCAACTATGACGCCATCGATGTGACGATCTACGGCAATCTATTCAGAGATAATGGAGAATACGGTGTTGAGCTCGGAGCGCCAAGCTCGGATTCCTCTCGAGAGAATATGGTCTATTGGAACACGTTCATAAACAATGGCAAGTTGAGTCAGGCCTACGACAACAAGGACGATGACAACCTTTGGGACAATGGCTCGGTAGGCAATTACTGGTCGGATTACGACGGTAGTGATACAAATGGGGATGGGATCGGCGATGAGCCGTATAATATCGGAGGCAACAGTGATATCACTGATCGGTACCCATTGATCGCTCCTTGGAGCGGACCGGAACAGTTCGCCTACGATACTTGGATCGTCGATGACGACAATGGCTCCTGGGCTGATTTCGATAATATACCTGATGCGATGGATGCTGCTGAAAATGGGGATAAGATAAGGGTTTTCAATGGAACCTATAAGGAACGACTGATAATTGAGAAGAGTTTGAAAGTCGTAGGAAACGGATCCTCTTCAACCAAGATCGACGCACGCAAGAATTGGAGAGCGGTTTCCATTAGAGCGAATATGGTCCGGCTCACTGGATTCGAGATCACAGGATCTGGAAATGACCAGGAAGCAATTCACGTATTTTCAGATATGAATACGATTTCCGATTGTAATGTCCACAACAACACAGAAGGTTCTGGTATCGTAATCAATGGTTCCAACAACCTCATTGAAGACAATCTGGTGTCCAAGAACTTCCGGATGGGTATCTCAATATCGGGTGAGTACAATCTATTGATCAATAATAAGGTCATCAGGAATACCAAGGGCGGGATCATCATCAGCGATGGCTCATACAATCACATATGCTTCAATACCATCAAATACAACAATGGTTGGGAAGCCGTCCACCCGGATGCCGAGAACGGTATCAAATTGAAGAACGGATCAGATCACAACATTATCGACAACAACACGATGGTCGATCAGGATTTTTATGGGGTCAATGTTCCTTTATTTTGTGAATACAATGAGATCTACTTGAACAACCTCATTGACAACAATGATGGAGGGGTCCAGGCATTCGATAGAGGTAGTCATACCAAATGGGACACAGGTACGTATGGTAATTATTGGTCGGACTATGATGGTGAAGATTCGGACGAGGACGGGATCGGGGATACACCATATTCCATAGATGGAGACAACTCTACAGATCGATATCCGCTGATGAAGCTGTGGAACGGATCATTCGTGATAGGGTCGCCTAGGACATGGATCGTCGATGATGATAATGGTTCGTGGGCCGATTTCGATAATGTTCAGCTCGCTATTGATTCGGCAAAACTTGGGGATATGATCCGGATTTATTCCGGATCCTATATAGGTAACATTTCATTGAAGAAACAGTTAATGCTCATTGGAAACAGATCTACATCGACTTTCATTGATCTGGATGAAGAAGGATCGCATTTCAAGGTTAATGCGGATAATGTCGTTATCAGAAACGTGACGGTTATTGGCGATAGTGGCAGTCTGGGCGCTACCTTCGACGCAGAGAAATGCAATCGATTGATCATCAAAGATTCTCAATTCCTAAATTCAAGTGGTTATTGCGCTCTTTTCTCGGATTGTATTGATATTCAGCTCTTCAATTGCACATTCCGCGGAAGCACCAGACAGGCCGGCATCCGCTTTCATACGTGCCAGCAAATCAATATTCAGAACTGTTCGATAAGCGAAAACGCTCAATCGGGAATCCTCATGTATGGAGATACAGGGAATGGTTCTATCAATTCCTCGAGCTTTCATTCGAACGAGAGACACGGCCTTGAGCTCAGAGGAACTCATAATCTAACGATCCAGAAATGCTCTATCTCTGCGAATAATGAATCAGGTATCTACCTTCAGAGTACGCGACATAATCTAATTCGATACAATAGAATTGAGAACAATAGTAATTATGGCGTATACGTTTATGATACCCCTCCACCCAATGGCAGTGATGACCTATTCGAGAACAATGATTTCATTGATAATAGCCCCGAGACTGCACAGGCAAGCACGGATAATAACGTGAGCTACTGGGATAATGGCTCTGTTGGTAATTACTGGTCCGATTACGACGGAACCGATTCGGATGGGGATGGGATCGGTGATACACCATATTACCTGGATGGAGACGGTAATGCCACCGACAGATATCCATTGATGAAACCTTGGTCTGACGAGCCAGACGATGTCGAATGGGAGAATCCCGGCGTCCTTTCGGGATATGTCAAGGATGAGGAAGGCAGCCCGATCAAAGGAGCGTATGTCTATCTGGGGAAATGCGGCAGCGGACAGATGTCTACGGATAACCAAGGGTTCTATCGCATCTATAATGTCACAATAGTCAATTGTTCCATCCGAGTAAATGTGACCCATCCCGATTTCAATCCAGTCACTGTGTACAAATCAATTGGGTACGACTCCTGGGCCAACTTCACAATGACAAAGGATCGAACATGGATCGTTGATGACAACAATGGGTCCTGGGCCGATCATAGATACATCGAGGATGCGATTGAGGACGCCAGTAATGGAGACACTATCAGGATATACGCCGGCAGATATATCGAGGACCTATTCATCTCGAAATCCTTGACATTGATAGGAAACGGCTCGACCACCCGCATCGAAAGTTCGCTCGATCAGACACCGCTGAAGATCACAGCGGATCACGTTTCACTCACCGATCTCAACATCTCCATCATGCTCTTCCCGATACCAAAACACGATGGTGCCATCGAGATCGACCGTGTGAACAACACGGTCCTCAGAAATTGCATTCTGGAGACGACAAGAGAATATACTGTCTGGATGGATCAGGCCAAAAATGTACGTGTCGAATCATGCAACTTCGATGGTTCCTATTCCGGGATCGGAATATCATACTCCCGACGGATCAACGTTTCAGCATGTTCCTTCAAGGACCTCGACAGGGTCGCGATCGATATCAATGATGCGAGCGGGATCGTCATCTCGGACTGCATTATGTCTGGGATAAACGATGAGGCTGTGCAGATGAACAAGGCCGAGAATGTTCACTTGAATGATAGTCACATCAACAACAACGGAGAGGCGGTATCGGTCCACGACTCCTCGGGGGTCTTCGTTCACAATACATCGATGCTGAACAACTCGCAGTTCGTGGTCACCATATATGACTGCAACACCACAGTACTGTGGAATTGTATGATCGATGGTGGTCGTAGAGGCATCTGGGTCAGGGGTGATAACAAGAACACGCTCATAGCCAACTGTTCCATAACGAACATCACACAGCAGGCCGTTGATGTCGATAAGGACTCGATGGCCACCGAGATATTGTTCACTTACGTGGCGAACAACGATTGCCCCGATGGCAATGCAAGCATTTACGCTGGTGGTGAGAAGACGAGGATCGGATCATGCAATATTTCCTCCAACGATGGAGACGGTATCGTCGTTGTTGGCAACGATTGCGTGATATGGAACTCGGTCATCCAGAACAACGATGGGGACGGGATCATTGTCGGTGACACGACGGACTGCGTGTTCAAGTTCAACAACATCTCGGAGAACGCCGGGATAGGCATTAACCTTAGGAAGGATGCATCGGGTCATCTGATACACGACAACAGCTTCATCGATAACGACGGAACGTCCCAGGCCAAGGACGACAACGGCCACAACGACTGGGACAACGGATACCACGGCAACTACTGGTCCGATTACGTCGGCATCGATGCGGATAACGACAGCATTGGCGACACGCCATACATCATACCCGGAACCGGGAACAAGACCGCCAAGGACAACTACCCGCTCATGGACCCGGTCGAGCTGGATGTCGACACTCAAAGACCGGTGGTACAGATCATCTCGCCCGCCAATGGCACGAAGGTCAGCGGGAACGTGACCATCCATGGACGTGTCATCGATAATATGGCTGTTACCTTCGTATGGTATCGCTTCTCTGGGGATGTGAAATGGCTTGATGCTGTTGGTAACACGTCGTTCAACGTCACCATCGACACCTCCGATCTGAAGAAGGGCAAGTTCACCGTCGAGTTCATCGCATTCGACGGCACCCTGTTCTCGAACGTTACGAAGCTGACCCTGCATTACAACGGTTCGGGTTCCAAGGGCGACAAGGATGGATCGGATGATGACGACAGCGGCGTCCCGATCCCCCCCCTCCCCGTATCAATCGGTATCGGAGCGGCTATCAGCCTATCGATAATCGGAATGTTCGCAATGACCGAAACCGGAAAGTACCTGATGATAGGCGCTGTCGCAGCGATGTACGCCCGCATGAAGGACAGGTCCAAGGACGAGGTACTCGAGAACTTCGTTCGCGGCCAGATATTCGGATATATCAGGACCAATCCTGGCGTCTATTACACCGAGATCATGAAGTCCCTCGGTATCAAGAACGGAACCCTCTCCTACCATCTCAAGACCCTGGAGGGCATGGACCTGGTCAAGTCGAGACGGGAGGGAGCCCGGCGCCGCGCCTTCTATCCGACCACGGTCAAGTTCCCGGCCGACGAGCAGTATATGTACAGCGAACTGCAGATAGAGATCCTCAAGGTGATCAAGGAGAACCCTGGCATCGCCCAGCACGAGGTCGCCAGGAAGCTGAAGAAGCCGCAGCAGACGGTGAACTACAACATCAAGGCGATGCAGAGGGCGGAAAAGCTGAAGCTCGTTCGGAAGGGCCGTAGCATGCGGTGCTATCTGAAGTGATAGATCATCAGTAAGGGATTCCTGATTCGAATTATCTGGACATGATATCGACCCAAGGGCCATGGCGGATCGTTGGGCGGAAGTTAGATCAATGCTTATTCAAGCATGAACAACATAATAGCACCGCGCAACGAGAGCCTTGGCCCACCGAATAAAGAATGAAAAAAGCTAAGGTGGGCCAAGGCGGAATCGAACCGCCGACCTCTGCCTCGTAAGGGCAGCGTCATAACCACTAGACCACTGGCCCGCCTGCTGCATTCTGGGAAAACTGTTCGTCGTATTTGACCCTTTTGCACGATAAGGATTAAGAGCGGCGAACACGATCAAGGCCGCGATGCAGCAAGCCCGCAAGTATTCCAAACCGGTCTGGAAGATGATCGCGGAGGCCATCGAGGCCCAGGGCGCCTCCAAACCGGCGGATGTCGTCCAGTATATCTACGAGCATTATCCCGGCGACAACGTCAATCCGAACACCATACGGGCCCAGATGGTCGCCAGCTCCATCAACCATCCTGACGCTCATTACTACTCGGGAGAGCATACCCGGCTGTTCCGTCTTGATGACGGCAGCTACAAGCTGTATGATCCCTCCTCGGATGGCGACTTCCCGGACCCTAAACCCCACCGGGAACGCTGAGATCCAGAGAAAACCATCCCTAGACAGTTCTAGAGGGACTTTTGCCTGTTTGGTTCCAACCATCCTTTCGTGATTAACACCAACCCTCATTTATATAGGATCCATGTCAAGTAATACGATACAGCAAGGTGGAGAAAATGGCGGATAGGGTAAGGTATCATCCCGACAAGGACGTCATCATGGTCAGGACCATGAAGCTCGAGGACAACGAGAACTTCATGGACTATGTGGACGCCATCAAGGAGCTCTCGCGGGATCGCGATACCTCCGAGGTCGTTGTCGATGCCCGGCAGCTGCACCGGATGGAGAACATGAGCAAGGTCTACAGGTTCGGGGAGAAACTCTGCCGGGACAAGGAGATGAGGAAGATGAGGATCGCCATCCTCCCCGGTCAGAAGAGCGAGGAGAGCGTTACGTTCTTCGAGAACGTTGTGGTGAATCGAGGTCTGCGCGTCCGTTCCTTCAAGGAGGAGGAGGGAGCGCTTGAATGGCTCAAGGGAGAGGAGAATACCTCCGATTGAAGTTTTTAAAACAATCCAAATGTAGGGGGGAAGGGCCCGCTGCGAAAGGTGGAAAACTATCCGATCAAGGGTATCCCTACGAGCCCTTCTCCGCAATGACCGGTGGCCTGTTCGAAGCGTACTCCTCCTGGATCCGCTTCCGCTCCTCGAGCATGTTCTTGAAGATCATACGCTTGGTGCGCAGGATGGGTATGTCTGCCGGGTCCAGGTCGCTGTCCTTCGGAGTCGTGGGAGCTTCGTCGGTCATTTCAATATGATAATTTGGTATACTCATATATAAGTTTCGGATGGTTATGTCCAATTTTTGCCTATTATTTATGTAGTTTAGCGTAAGGTTCTTATACTAATATATCTCCAACAGGAATCTGAAAGACCTTATTATAAACTTACAATATCTAACTTAAGTATAAGATAGTCGAAACAGAATACCCTTGTCCATCTCGAGGAGCGATCGGGACAGTATCTCCTGGATCAGTTATTTCTTACGTCTCTCCATCAACCTTGTATCGCCCTTGAACCCCTGTTCATAGACATCGATCACTCTGGTGTTCGAACCGATGCTGCGAGATGGTCTGTAATCAGGATGTGTTCTACCTTCTCTCTTGTTGCCTGATTGTACCCTATGGCTCTTGATCCCTGAACGATCTACCGCATACTCATATGTGAAACCGATGACCAGGACCACTATCCCTATCCCATTGATGATGAACCATGTTTGATCATTGGACCTGAGGTTCCGGTTCTTCAGGGCCAATCCACTGAGCACTAGCACCCATCCGATCAAGATCATGAAGAGCCCACTCCACTCATGGCCGTCCCTATCATCAGTCATGTATCCTCTTCTTTTCATAACTACTTGATAGTATAATAATGATGATCGTTCCACCTAGTTGTTCGAATTCAGTAGACCTGCCGGATCTTGAAGGACGAGGTCCTACTCACCGGGAAGGTACTCTTCCACGTACTCCTTGTGGATACGCTTCAGCTCCTCTCTCGGAAGGGTCGAGAACAGTTCCCAACCGAGACCAAGGGTCTCCTCGATCGTCCGGTTCTCGTCGTCACCCTGGCGGATGAAGCGGTCCTCGAAGATATCGGCGAACTCGAGGAACTTCCTGTCCCTCTCAGTCAGTGCCTCCTCGCCGACGACCGCAACGAGATCCCTGAAGTCCTTGCCCTCCGCATACGCAGAATAGAGCTGGTTCGAGACGTCGTCATGGTCCTTCCGTGTCCGCTCCGCACCGATACCCTGCTTCATCAGACGGCTCAGACAGGGCAGCACATCGATGGGCGGATAGATGCCCTTCCTGTGCAGATCCCTGCTCAACACTATCTGACCCTCTGTGATGTAGCCGGTAAGGTCCGGGATCGGGTGAGTGATATCATCGTCCGGCATCGACAGGATCGGGATCTGCGTTATGCTCCCTTTGCGTCCGTAGATACGACCGGCCCGCTCGTAGATCGTGGCCAGGTCGGTGTACATGTAACCCGGATATCCACGCCTCCCGGGAACCTCCTCTCTCGCGGCGGCGATCTCCCGGAGGGCTTCGGCGTAGTTCGTCATATCCGTCAATATCACGAGCACGTGCATGCCCATGTCGTAGGCGAGGTACTCCGCCGCTGTCAATGCGATACGCGGGATGATGATACGCTCGATGGACGGATCGTTCGCCAGATTGAGGAACAATACAGACCGATCAAGAGCACCGGTCTCCCTGAAATCGTTGATGAAAAAGTTCGATTCCTCGGCCGTTATGCCCATTGCGCAGAAAACCACGGCGAACTGCTCCTGCTTCCCGAGCACCCGCGCCTGCCTGGCGATCTGGGCCGCGATCTGATTGTGCGGCAGCCCTGCTCCAGAGAAGATCGGGAGCTTCTGGCCGCGCACCAGGGTGTTCATACCATCGATCGTAGAGATACCGGTCTGGATGAACTCACGTGGATATTCTCTCGCCGTCGGGTTGATCGGTTCGCCGTTGATATCACGCCGCGCCTCGGCAATGATCTCGGGACCGCCATCGGCGGTCCTGCCGGTCCCGCTGAACACGCGGCCCAGTATGCCGGGCGCCACGCCGAACTTCATCGTCTCCCCGAGGAACCTAACCGAGGTCCTGTCGGTGTCGAGGCTCTCTGTCCCCTCGAAGACCTGGACGACGGCCTTGTCGATGTGGGTCTCCAGGACCTGTCCGAGCCTCCTGATCGTCTTGTAGCCGGCAGACGGGTCGTTGGGGTCCAGAGGGACCTGGAGCTCGATCTCGACGATCTCTCCGAACATGGCGTCGCCGACCTTGTCGACGACGATGAGGGGTCCGGCGACCTCGACCACGGTGGTGTATTCGACGCTCTTGCGGTCCACTGCCCTGACATTCTTCTGATCCTCGCTCATTCTTCCACCTCCATTCCCCCGATCTCCGATTCCATCTCGGCCTCGATCCTGGCGAACTCCTGTTTGAACAGTTCCTCCTTTACCAGGGCCATCCTGGAGAGGTCCTCCTTGATCTTGACGGCCTTCAGCCTTTCAACGGCTATCCCCTTGGCGATGGCATCCTGCAGGAGCTTGTGATATCTGAGCATGATCCTCATCATCTCGTGCTGCTTCATCTCGGAGCAGAAGGTGTCGACGTCGTCGAAGGCGTTCTGCCGGAGGAACGACTCACGGATCAATCGAGCCCCTTCAAGGACGCCCTGGTCCTTAGCCGGAAGGGCGTCGGGGCCCACGAGCTGGATGATGTCCTGAAGCTCCGCCTCCTGCTGGAGCAGGCCCATGGCCTCCTCCCTCATGGCGAACCACTGGTCGCCAACCTCGCGGGACCACCACGGCGAGACCTTCTTCAGATACAGTGAATATGAACGCAGCCAGTTGATCGACGGGAAGTGCCGCCTGTCGGCAAGGTCCGCATCCAACGCCCAGAAGACCTTTACGATACGCAGTGTGTTCTGCGTGACCGGCTCGGAGAAGTCGCCGCCCGGCGGCGACACTGCGCCTATCACCGATATCGATCCGATATCGCCGTTCAACGTCCGGACCCTGCCAGCCCTCTCGTAGAAGCCCGCGAGCCGCGACGCGAGGTAGGCGGGATAGCCCTCCTCCCCCGGCATCTCCTCGAGACGACCAGATATCTCACGAAGGGCCTCGGCCCATCGCGAGGTCGAGTCGGCCATGAGCGCGACATCGTATCCCATGTCGCGGAAGTACTCGGCAATTGTGATCCCGGTATAGACCGAGGCCTCCCTCGCCGCCACGGGCATGTTCGATGTATTGGCTATCAACACTGTCCTGTTCATGAGCTTGTCCCCGCTGCGTGGATCGTTCAGCTCAGGGAACTCCGTCAATACATCGGTCATCTCGTTCCCGCGCTCACCACATCCAACATACACAACGATGTCGGCGTCGCTCCACTTGGCCAGCTGGTGCTGGGACACCGTCTTTCCCGTTCCAAAACCGCCGGGAATTGCAGCCGTCCCGCCCTTGGCCATGGGGAAGAAGGTGTCGAAGATCCTCTGTCCGGTCAGAAGCGGAACGTCGGGGTCGAACCTCTCCCCCTCGGGCCTGCTGATCCTCACCGGCCACCTCTGCAGCATGGCGATATTGACCTTCCCCGTGGACGTCCTCACCGAGGCGATGGTCTCGTCCACGGTATAATCGCCCTCGCCGACGATATGCTCCAGCGTACCCTCGACGTCGGGCGGTATCATGATCCTGTGCTCCACGACGTTGGTCTCCTGGACCGAGCCGATCACGGTCCCGCCCTTGACCAGGGTCCCTGCCGCAGCGGTCGGCCTGAACTGCCAGCGCTTCGTCCTGTCGATGGACGTGACCTCCACGCCCCTCGATATGAAGTCGCCCTTCTGGGCCTTGATGATGTCAAGGGGGCGCTGTATCCCGTCGTAGATCATGCTGATCACTCCGGGGCCAAGCTCCACCGACAGCGGCGCTCCGGTCTGGACCACGCGGTCACCGGGGATCAGTCCCATGGTGTCCTCGTAGACCTGGATCGTTGCCACGTCGTCCTTGAGCTCGATGATCTCTCCGATAAGGCGCTCCTCTCCCACCTGGACCACGTCGAACATCCTTGCTCCGCGCATCATGTTCGCCTTGACCACCGGTCCGGAGACGAATATCACTCTGCCTTCATCCTGCACTCGACTCACCTCTGAACGTCGTTGAGCCCTATTCCTACGGCCCTTCTGATTATTCGGTCTATAAGATCGGGCCCCTCCGCCGCGGTGCCGTCGGGCACCGTCACGATGACGGGGTACAGAACCCTCTTCGATTTGAATCGATCGATCTCCTTCGTCAGCCGCAAGGTCGACGCACGATCGATCAGGACGATCCCGATATCGGGATCCTTGGTCATCCGCTTGAACTCCTTCCGGAGATCCTCATCATTGACGGGGAAGCTGGCATCCTCCACTCCGGCCAGGCCGAAGCCTATCAATGCCCGCTTGTCCCCGAGGAGAGCGATCCTCATGATGCACCCTCCGTTATGCAATGCCGCCGTATCTCGTCCGCCGACGATCCTGCCCGGATCCCCTGCATGACGGCCGTGATGTTCCGCCTCTCCATCTCACGGGAGTGGAGGAACCTCAGCAGCGGGCCGACATTGCTGAACTTGTCGAAATGAAGTTTTACCGCGTAATTGAGAAGATAGGTATCGAGGTCCTTCTCGACCCTTCCCAGATCTTCCGCCTCGAGGCTTTCCACGATCTCCTCCGCATACGGTGATCCATCCAGCAGCTCGATTATCTCCTTCGCCTCTTCAGCCGATGCGATCTGCCTCAGCATCCAGGCGGACAGATAGTGTCCCTCCAGTGCCGGGAACCCGTCGAAGCGCCCCTTCTTTCTACCCTTCTTCCTGGCAGGTGCTTTCCCCTTGCCTTCGTCGCTAGCCAGACCCCACCAGAACTGGGAAAGGATATCCTCGTCGGTGAACGTCCGGTCCTTTCCGGATATCAACGCCCTTACCCTGAGGGCCTGCTTGAGGTTGTGAAGGTCGATCCGGACCAGAGCGAACCCCCTGACGGCCCTTCTGACGAACAAGGGCAGTCGGTCCACCGACCGTAGTCCGGTCCAGAGTATATACGAATCAAGGAACATCTCTATATCCGATAGGCTGCCTTCACACGCTGTCAGCGCCTCATCGAGCACGGGGTCGATCGCGCCCTCTCTCCACAGCAGATAGGCCCGAACGGCACCCTCGCCGGTCTCCGAGGTCTTGATCTCCTCGACGACCTCCTCCGGGATGTGTCCCGGCAGGGGCACGTCGATAGCACCCGCTTCCGTGCCGATGGCGGCGATCACCTTCTTGACATGGAAAACCTCCCGCCGTCCCAGTTCCGATCCGAGATAAGGCGAGAGCTGTTTCGGATAGCCGCGGAAGGCGTCGTCGACCAGGGCGGTCTCTGATGCCTCGAGCCTTCTGTCAAGCTCGGCGAGGTCGGCGCTCTGGGATATCTCCCAGTACTTGGATCCCGCCCGCTCGAGGGCGTTCTCCCAGGAACCAGTGCCGATGACCTCGTCGATCTCCTTGGCGTTCACGAAGGGATTGCCGATGGCGATGAACCGCGCGTTCAGACCGACGAAGCCGAACAGATAGAACCTCATTGCCTTCGCTATGGGTATCAGAAGGGCGATGGTCACTGCCAGTGACATCAGGATCATCCGTTCCAGTTCCATCGTGGTAACCTACCTCATTCAACGTTCCTGTTCGACGGCGTCTCTGGATAGAGCAGCTGCATCAGTCTTGCGGTCGTTTCCTTCCTGTTCCTCTTGAGCACGCCCGAGTAGGTCAGGTCGATCCTCCGGGAGCCGTCCTCAGATATGAGGACGAATCCACGGTCCCCTCCGGCGGCAGCAGCCGCTGTTCCGGGAACTATCTCTGGGTCCTCGGCCAGGAGCCACATGTCCTCCGGATCGACGACCTCGACGGTCACCTTTCCGGGCACCAGCTCTCGGCCGCTCCTCAGCAGCGCCCTCAGCAGCCTCTGCTGGTCCTCCTCGGGCCTGGCGAGCATCCGGTCGAGCATCGCGTCGCATGCGCTTCCGACGACCTCGCCCTTTGCCGCCTCGATGGTCCTGTCGGCCTCTCCCTGGGCACGAGCGATGTCCGAGGCCGCAAGCCTCTCGGCCTCCGCGACCCTGGACCGCATGCCGACCATCTTGGCCTCTGCCTCGGCCAGGACCTTCTGGTTCCGGGCTGCTGCGCGCTCCTTTGCCTCGGCGAGGATAGCTTCCGCTCTCTCGTCGGCGTCCGCCTTCATCCTTCTCTTCAGGGCTTCAAGCGTCATCTTTGAACCTCCATTGGACGGGACGACAGGGGGCCATTCGGTCCCCGGGCTCCTCGTCCTGGGTACCACCTCATAACTAGAGGAGGCCGGTCCCGATGATGACGAAGATCGCCAGCAGAAGGCCGAAGATGGCTATCGTCTCGGGCATGGCTGAGAAGGTGATACCCTGGGACATGACGTCCTGGTTCCTTCCCACGGCGTGTATCGACGCGGATGCGGCGATCCCCTGGGGTATCGCCGAGATACCGGTTATTCCCACGATCAGTCCGATGGCTATCGCGATCCATGACATGTTCCCGTCGGACGCGATGGCCGCCGGAACGGCATCGCCGCCTATGATGCCCATTCCCATGAGCACCAGGAAGGCCGCCAGGAAGGCGTAGATCGTCTGCGTCATGGGCAGCACCTGCAGGGCGAGCAGCTTGCCGAAGTTCACGTCCTTCTCGGATATGACCCCGATGGCCGCGCTGCCAGTCATGCCCAGCGCGAAGGCCGATGCGGTCCCCGCTATGAACATGCCGAGCCCGGCGCCGAAGATCGCCATGGTCTGGACGTGGGTCTTCCCCTCGACGTCGACCTGGATGATCTGCGACGTGGTGTTGGTGCTGTTCGAGGCGATGACGACCACATAGTAGGTGCCGCCCTCGTCGAACCCGTGGGTGACTATCGGTCCCTTGCCGGTGTTCCCGTCGCCGAAGTCCCACGCGTAGGTCACATTGCCGTCTATTGGGAGCTTTGTCCCGTCGAAGACCGCCTTCGCACCAGATGTGAGCTCGGCCGTTGCTGCTCCGTCCGTATCTTCCGCGTATATCACGACCTGTCCGCTGACCGTCCCGACGATGGAAAGGACCATCGCCATGAGGACCAGCGTCGTCAGTAACACAGTCGTTCTCATGCTAGTTTCCTCCGATTCTCTTCGTACGGTTCGATGATCGTGAACTGCCGCTCCGACCGGAACGGCGTGAACGCCTCCCCTCCTCCCTCGTAGAAGCGCTTCAGGAACTCCACGAACTGGAGCCTGAGCGAATGGATGCCGGCGCCAAGCGCCTGCAGGGCCATGTTGATCACATGCCCGATTATGAGAATGATAAGGCCGATGGTGAAAAGCCCGACGGGCCCCAGGAGCTGGCCGATGATCTGCACGAACTGGTTGAGCGCGAACGCGATCCCGGCCGTCGCCAGACCCAGAGCTACTATCCTCATGAACGACAGCACATCGCCCAGGAACCCCGTGATCTCGAAGAGGAAGAACATCTTCGCATCCACGAGTATGAGCACGAAGCCGATGGCGGCCATGACCGTGCTCGCGGAGACGAGCACTTCAGGGAAGCTCGATCCGAGGAAGCCGGACAGGATGATTATCGTCCCGGACGGGACCATGAGGAGCCAAGATATCCGCTTTACGACCAGGTCCTTGTAGGCCCGATCGTTCACGCTCTGGACCGCGGCCAGTATGATGCCTAGATAGAGATATCCGAGCCCGAGGAGCAGCGATACCTTCATGATGATGATCGGATCCCTTATCGGATCGTACGGGAGGGCGTATCCCATGAGGTTGATCGAGTAGAGCGAGCTCCACCCCAATCCCCTCTGGATGAGATCGCCGAAGAAGCTCCCGAACAGGATGCCGAAGAACGTGGTGGATATCCCGAGCTCCAGCCCGAGGATGCTGAACCTTCTGATGGTCGGGTCATGCTTGCCGAGCCTCAACAGGCCGAAGAGCGATAGGCCGACGATCATCAGGCCGTATCCGGCATCGCCGAGCATTAGCCCGAAGAACAGTGTGAAACCCAATGCCATGACGAGGGTCGGATCGATCTCGTTGTAGCGGGGCATCGAGTACATCTTGGTGAGCGCCTCGAAGGGCGCGATCGGCCCGGGATTCCTCAGGGCGATGGGCTCCTCCTCGCTCCTCTCCGGCTCGATCTCGAGTACGCACGCCTCTCCACCGGAGGACCGTTCCACGACCT
>JANQNJ010000009.1 GCA_028279645.1 Thermoplasmatota archaeon | reverse complement strand
GGCGATATCGACATGACCACCTACGTACAGGTTCCCGTTAGCATCGGTGAGCCGATCCATACCATCGATCTTCCTCCTCCAGTCCAGGACGGCGCGTACGGCCCTGGCCGCGCGAACATCTCCCAGTGCCCGTGCAATATCACCGTAGGTGGCATAACGTTTCTCCGGTATCTGCTCGACAGCTCTCAGTACGCTATCGTTGAAGTTCAACACTGGATCATCAGATCGTTCGAACGACTAATAACACTATGGGGCGATCAGGATCTGAGGAACGCCGCGACCTCGGACATCAGCACGTAGTAAGCTACAACACCGTCGTACTCACGGATCAGATCTCTGGCTCGCTCCATGAGCTTCTCGTCCATCCCCGGTGGAAGGTTGATGGCACCGAACCGGGTCTCCAGTCCCCCGAACTCCTTCTCGATGACGATGCGGAGTAACAGGTTCAGCGTCGTCTCGTTGTACCCCCTCGGCAGGACCAGGAGCTCTATCGGCTCGCCCGACCACTCGAGCTGGTAAAGTGCATCCTTGTAGTTCAGGTCGACCTTCTCGGAGAGCATGGGCGCCGTGAACTCGTACACCCCGTTCCCAGCTACTCCTTCGGAGTAGACGATGGGCCGCCCCCTCTTCGCTCCGGTTATCCGGATCTCCTCACCCTCAGGTAGTCCTCGGATCAGGATCGGGTTCCTGGCGATCAGCGTCCGCCCGGTCGGGATCTCGGACTCCTCCCTGGAGAGGTCGAAGAAGTTCAGCCCCTGGATGCCCTCGTTCAGGTCTGGGAACTCTGCCAGGCGTGCGGCCTCGATGATATCCGACGGCTTGATGGTCTCGCCGCCGTGGACCCGCAGGTCCGCAGCCCGCTTCGAGACCCTGTAGGCATAGCCCTGGATCTGGGAAGAGAGATATCCGGGAGCGGCCTTGGCAACCCTCTGGGCTCCTGCCCTCTTCAACATCCTCCGGACGGGGGCCATGAACAGCTCGTCCACATCCTCCTCCAGCTCCTCGGGCTTCTCAAGCGCGAGGCGCTGTCTTGCCTCCTCGATATCCTGGGGCTTGATTATCTTGCGGCCGTCCTGCTCACAGATGTTCACAGCCTCGACCGAGATCCGGTAGGCGTAGTCCTCCAGATACTCGGCGAGGAACACTCTCGCTGTCTGTGATGTCCTCTGCGCGCCACCGCTCTTGATAAGCCGTCCCACGGGTGCTATCCAAAGCTCACCCATTCCGTCACCGAAGCTTTATAGAGGCATGTATAGATAACGATTATGGTGTCCTGGACAGGTGTTATCGATGCTTCCTCTGCCCACAAGGGCTGGGAGCCGGCGGAGGGGACCAGATACCTCACCACCTCGGCGGGTTTCGAGGAGCTCAGAGAGTGGCTTGGCGGCAAGGCGGAGTACCTTCTCGAAGTGTTCATCTTCATCGAGGAGCCATCACGGGACGATATCGCGAGGGTCGAGGCGGCCGCTCGGGAGACCGGCGATATATCCCGCCTCTCACCAACCGACACAGGCCTGCTCGCCCTGGCCTCGGGCATGGACCTAGAGCTGATCACAGAGGATAGATCGATGCAGAACACGGCCCAGTTCATGGGCATCCGGTGGAGGGGACTGTCCGGTGGGATCAGGAAGGTCTACACCTGGCAGAAGGTCTGCACGGGATGCATGGGGCGGTTCGATACCTCCTCCGATGAGTGCCCGGTCTGCGGTTCTGACCTCAAGGCTCGATCGGTAAGGAAGAAGCGCGACATCTGACCTCGCCGGGCCAACTGGGATTAGTACTATATATCAATCGTTCAAGTTACACCTATGGAGACGCGTCCCGCCGGTGTCATCGTCTGCCTCAGGATGGAGGTCTTCGCATTCATCGCCTATATTCTCATGGCAGGAGTGTTCTTCCGCTTCGCAGCCGACCTGGCAGCGACACCGACGTTCGAGACCATCGGCGAGGACCAGCTCCTTCTGATCGCGAGGCTCGCTTTGGGAATGAGCCTGATGAACCTCGCCGTCGCCATCGCACTCTTCTCGATGTCGAAGGGCGGATGGGTCGTCGCCGAGATCGGGGCCTGGTCGATCGCGATCTTCGGTGTATACAGCCTGATCGTTCTCCAGATGACCTACGGTTTCATGAACATCGCCTTCAACATCTTCATCGCGCTCTATCTGTTGAAGTACGATGTCAGAGGCGATTTCGGATGGTATTGAACCAACAGATCAGTATTATGCCCCGGCATCGGTGAACTTGGCGCATACTGATGTCTCGAATAGGCAAAGAGGCCTCCAGAAATGGCTTATAAAGACCACAACGTGGATGATCTCGGAGATTCCGGTCGATGACCGGGCTCATAACCTCCAACCACGGGACGGGCAGGTGTATGTGGTGACCATACCTAGGTCCAGTCAGGAATTAACCCCGGATCCTACCGCAGCACCTGCCTGGCATTTTTCCTGACGATGATATGGTTCAGATGACCCTTTTTCTAAGCTGATCGATCCTATCATCCGACAGTCCGATCAGGGGGAAGAAGCACGCACGCTTCGGGTTCCCCCGTTCCTCGAGCTCCCTCAGGGACCAGCCCAGGGTGACGAACCGTTCCCTCCCCTCTGCCGATGGCCCGTTCAGTTCCTCCTCCAGGGAACCGATGCCCTTCGTTCGAAGGCCAGGCACCCATCTTTCCAGCGGGTTGCCATCGATACGTCCTTCTTCCTTCAGAAGTGTGATCTCGCACCCTCGTTTCATCATCATCCAGCCAGCCAGGAGGGAGCGGTCGTCCTCCCAGAGGACGTCGACCTTTCCCTGGGTCCCGAGCGGCATACCGCCCGGTCCGGGGACCTTGTCCGCATAGATATAGGACCGCGCCTGCCTGACCTCGGCGAAGACCTCGTGGTCGGGCTTCCCGAGGTCGACCTTCAGGTCCGGCCGGACCCTGAGGACAGCCGCCCCGACCGAGGCGGCGAGCTCCTGGCTGGTATAGCCATGCTCACCGGTCCTTCTCGCCCTGACCGCGAACGTGCCGTCGTCGAACGATGCCGCCATCTCGGATGCGATATGTTCGATATCCTCCATCTTTGATGTGGACTCGACCGCTCTGCTGAAGGAAGCGATCCCGAAGATGAGCGGCAGGACCTGGTAACCGGCCTGCACGTCCACTGTGACGTACAGATGGCCGCCATCGGAACGGATCGCGCATTCGGTCCTCTCGTGCGAGAACCTGTCAACGATGTTCCGCTTAAGGCGCCGGAGGAACTGGCCCCTGACGTACCGGCTCTTGAGTCCGAGCTCGGCGAACCGGACCAGAAATAGCGATGTTGACATTGTAACCTCTCATTAGATGTGGATCTCAACCTTCCTCTGAGGAGGGCTTCTCCTCCACCACCTCGGCGTCCATGACCTCTTCGCCCCCATCCTCGTATCTCTCCTTGTGGACCATCCTGTCGATCCCCTTGGCAATGTACTTGACGCCCTTGCGCCTGACATACAGGAGGATGCCAACAAGGACGATAAATGCTATGAGGACCAAGAACATCGACGGACCGTCATCGACGCTGTTCGGATGCTCTGTGGCGCCGTAAGGCGTATGTCCGCCTATCATGGGGTCGTTCTTCGCATCGAGCCATTCAGGCTCGTCCCAGGCATATTCAGGCGAATAGACGAACAACGATGGATCACCGAAGTACACGATGTTCTCGAAGATATCCCACCACCATTGGCCTGTGAGGTATTCGATGCCCACATGGTGCATTCCCTCGGTGTAGGCCTCGCCTACGGTGCTGCCCAGAGCGATCTCGCGCATGAACATCTCTATGGCGAAGGCGCAGTACCATGAGGTCAACCAGGGATCGATTATCTGGAATATCGATCCATGCCTCATCATCATCAGATGAAGATAGGTGTTGGCGATGAGGCAGGAACCGGCGATCATCCCGCTGTTGTAGATGTTCTCCAGCTCGTCGTCCATCATGTAGCCGGTGACAAGGTTGGTCTGGGTCAGCTGTTCCGCGATGGCGATGATCACCCCGTCGTGGTCCTCGTAGACCTCGCCGATTATCGGTCCGCCGCCTCCAGCGTACTGACCGTCCCCGCCGAAGTACTTGTTCATGGTGATCGTGTCTGGCCCGACCTTCTCGAGAACGTTCTCCTCGGTTGTGCCACCCTTCTCGTAACCCCTCCACGGATTCCTGTCAGGCTGGCCGGGAACCCCTCTGCTCGTCCCCTCATCGTTCCAGAAACCCACCACTCCTGAACCGTCGCCATAGCTTTGATGGCCTCCGTGCATGACCTCGAACCACATGACGGATCCCCTGTTGAGGTTCTCCATGGTGGGCCTGAACGCGGTCGTGAAAGCCGAGCCATATCCCGCCTTCTCAGCGTAGAAGGGGACGACCTCGGAGGTGGTCATATCCGGATAGTACTGTCCCGATGAACGATAGTTGGAGTTCCCCTCGTCGATCTCGTGGCCGGATTCGGTCCAGAAGGGACTGACCCCGCTCGGTCCTACATAGTCGCAACCCCAGTACTTGCTGGCCCTCTCGTTGAAACGATGCTGGTACGATACCCATGACTGGGCGATCGGATACTCCACTGCGATCTCCCGTTCGTCCTGAGTGAGTGGATTCGGTGCCGGTAGATGTGATATCGAACCCGTGATCCTGTTCCCGTTGTGCGGGTCATGTTCCGGATTCACACCGGGGTTCGAGAAGATCAGGGCCGGATACAGAGCGTTCCGTGACGCCCAGACCGACGTATCGGTGGGTGAACCGAACAGCCTGCCGGGATTTGCCACGCCGACGAAGGTCCTGTCCCATGCCTGGCCAATATTGAACTGCCCCGCAACGGTCAGAATGTTCTCCACCCGTGAGTCATCCAGTCCCACCTCTGTTAGATAATCATAGACCATCCAACCGTTCAGCACCATACAGCCCACCGATGGCGGAATCCTGCGCGGATACGCATATCGCCAGTACTCATTGTGCCATGCCATCGGGGCAGATAGCTCGGGGTGGTTATCGGTGATCAGCACAGGAGAACCGTGGCATGCCGCAGCATACGCCGCAGGTCCAACGAAGAGGCCGTTCTCCATCTGACCCGACGGTCCATCGGGTTCCTCTGGCCTCCAGTAGTGCCACCCCGAAAGAGTGGTAAAGACCACCGAAGCGGATCCGGAGGCCTTCCTGATCCTTCCGTAGATCTCGCTGTAGGACCTTATCTCCTCCACCTCGAGGCCGGTCTCGAAACTTCCCCTGCTGTCCTCAAGCTTGCCCTTCAACGATGAGGAGTAGCCTCCGAGATCGACAAGGTAGACCTTCTCGACGCCCAGGGTGTCCAGTGCCTCCTGCGTCGGACCGGAGACGCCTGATAGCGAGGTGTAGAGCAAAGGAGCGTTCTTCATGGAGGCCAGGACCGCGCCGTTCGAAGCGGATGAAAGGATGTTGCCTCCGAGCCTCGACCTCATCTGGCTCCATTTGTACTCGACCTCGAACGGGATCTGATCCCCTGTTCCGTCGAGATCTATTACGGCGATGGAGTACTGGCCCTCCCCGAGCTCCCGGGTGCTGAGGACCTTCGGCTTCGATCGGTCAAAGACGGTGGCCACCTCGGCCCCGGCAGGATTGATGAGTATGAGCCCTAGGTTCCCGGTGCCCTCCCAGTCCAATGTGAACTCTCCCTCCGATGCCCTGTAGCCAGGTATGTCAACGATCTCGTACTCCTCTCCCGGGAACATCGTGATCTCGAGGTCGTAGAACGCGGTCGAATCCTGGTTCTGCTCCAGCATCGGCCTGTTGGATGGATCATCTGGATGGGGTTCGGCCACAGGGTCAGCACCTTCCTCCACCGACTTGGTCGGCATGTACGTGACATACGCGGACCACGAGCCGTTTCCATAGATATAGGAATGGGCGAACTCCCACGGCGGATGGAACGGCCGGGATAGGTTTGCCTGGACCACGTTCCAGTCCTCCGAGGCTGCTACCTCTCCAAGCTCGTTGAAGTAGATCTGTAGGTCTAGGTCCTTCCCTCGCTCGCTGATCGAGGACGGGTTCACCTCGTCACCTGTGTCAATCCCGAGGAAGTTCCATTCGAGGTAGGCCTCGATATAACGGAATCCCTCGTCGACGTCGAAGTCATGTATGTTGGGATTGACCGGATCGGGTTCCTTCTGACCCTGGAAGAGTATGTTCTCGACGCTTCCCGAGTACAACGTGCCGTCAAGGGTTCCCGAGATCGTCTCCAGGGTATCCGGCGGGGTGGTGGTCACCGGTACGACCACTGCCTCCTCCGAATGCTCCCAGTTGTCCAACGCGAGCGAGCTGGAGAGAGCGACCGGGGAGGTTCCATACCGCTTGACGTTGGCATGGTCCAGCCGGTCGGTGTAGATATCTATCTCGTCCTCTTCGAGACCTATGGCATCGATCCTGTAGACCGAGCCGTCAAGGTATGTGAACCAGTCCTCGGTCATGTAATGAACCCCCTGGCTCGAGTTCAGCGTCCTCCACTCCCTGTCCTCGACCTCCTCCTCGTGGAAGATCACCGGACTGGCAAAGACCCTGTCCTTGCCCTGGAAGACACCTGTGGGCACAGCCGCCATGTAGGCCAGGTCATCCTCCAGGCCGTCGGGGTCGAAACCGACGACCGTCATACGGTCCATCGGGACGATGGGCTGCCAGGTGGCAGTCCTTTCGGTTGCGGCGGGCAGACTGCCCCTGGACGAAGTGACATCGTTCTCAACACATCCTGAGAACGGCAATATCATGAGCAATAACACGAGAAGAACTGCTGGCTCCTTCATGATGGTCCCCTTTCAGATAGTAGCAGGGGTGTTAATAAAAGGTTTATGGTAACTTTTATAGGGAAAAAGGCAAGGAGCCGTCGTTATCTGGTATTCAGGACCATTTGTTACGGCCCAAGCCCCCAAAGCAACGATTTTATACTATATCCCACATCATTCAGTACTGCATGGGGAGAACGACATCGTGATATCGCCCCAGATGCGAGCATGGAAGTGGTATATATGCAATGTCCGAATTGTACGAATGAGACCAACTGGATAGAGGAGCATTCCAGATGGTATTGTTACACCTGCCAGGGATATCTGCCCGAAGGCTACGGTGCACAACAACAGGTACAACAAACATTTCAACAACCTGCGGCCCAACAACCGTATCAGCAGCCAGCGGCCCAACCTGTCTATCAGGCGCCCCCTCCGAAGAAGAGGACGGGTCTGATCGTCGGCGTGGTCGTTATCGTCCTCGTGGTGGCCATGATCGGAATCGCCTACCTGTTCTGGTGGGGAAATCAGCTTACGGAGGGTGAGACCGAGGAGTTCGGCGCGGCAACGGTGACCGTGAACGGGGACGACCTTCATATCAGTATAGTCTCCATGAACCAGAAGGATATCACAGAGATCAAGTACCAGCTGTTGGATGAGTACGGAGGTCCAAAGAGCTCAAACAGCGGAAACATCTACGGCGAGCCGATCGACGTTCTTGTAGTGGATAGACCCGAGTCCGGAGCCTTCTACGAATCCGACTACGACACCAACCCTCTGAACATGTCCGACGACACAATGCCATATTATTACGTGGTTTTCATCGACACCGATAGTAACGAAAAGGTGAATTCCGGCGATAGGTTCATAGTGAAGTCCACCGCGAACGGCGGAGTGGCGGAGGAGGATGACATCTTCCGGATCAAGGACGACGTAAGCAAGAAGGTCATTATCGAGGTCCGACTCCCGGCCGTCTGATCCGACCGGATCCGGGCCCGATGAGCATTAGGAAACCTGATCCAACGATAATATCGATACACTAGCTCAGGCTCTATCCTCTTCGAGGATAGGTCGATGATCGCTTCGGCGGTATCTTGCTGTAATGTCAAAGAACCGTACCAATCTGCTTATAAGATGTCCAAAAACCGTACCAATCTCGGTTAATATACACCCCGAACATAGTAGTACGTGGAGTGGGAGGGGAAAAGGCGGCGCAAAGGGATGATACGATGACGACAAGCGACAAAAAGAAGGTTTTCGAGGCTCTCGAGTTCCGCGTGAACTCCCTTCCGCGGTTCATGGTCTGCGATGGCAGGCTCGTTCCTGTAATGGAGTGAAGCCGATATGCAGCCCCCCATGGAATGGCGGTACAGGCGACGACCGGTCGGACCGTTCCATAGGGATCGACCAACCTCACAACGTCGCGGAAGGAGACACGAAGCGGGGACCTATCTCTCGTAGATCCCCCTACTACCCGCACGTGTCAAGGCTCAATTCCTGCTCGGCCTCCTGTGAACGCCACGCCTCTTTTTCCCCTCCGAATTTTTCGTGGGCCCCCGCACGGGCCCACCCTTCTTTCGTACCCTGTCAAAAAACGATTCCAAAATCCTTTTTATACATGCCCACTCTCGTTCCGTCAACGCGGGACGGCTCTACGGCCCAGATCTGAATGGACCCCCTTGCCTGGATGGGGCCGTGGAGCCACTCCTTTATTTTTAAATAACGAGATACTGACCCAGCTTGGATATTGGCTTCGGAGCCACAGCTTTGTTTTATCTCACTCAAGAAAGACCTAGATACGCTGATGGCAACCCTTTAATCAGGGGCGTTCATTGTCAATGCCATGAGCCGTCAGGTCCGACCTTTCCTCGGCAACTACGTCGTCGGCGAGCTACCGCGTGGTTGCCGCCTCTGCAGCAAAGGAGCCAAGCTGGTCCTGCTGGCGACCGGAGAATGTAATGCCGGTTGCTTCTACTGCCCGTTATCGACGGAGAAGAAGGGGCGCGATGTGGTCTTCGCCAACGAGCTCAAGGTGGGACCGGACGATATCGAGGCCGTTCTAAAGGAGGCGAAGACCATCGACGCTCTGGGCACAGGTATCACGGGCGGCGATCCGCTCGAACGGCCCGAAAGGACCCTTGGCTACATCGGGGCGCTTAAGGAGAGGTTCACCGAGGACCACCATATCCATCTCTACACCTCGATCCCGGTGGACGAGCCGCTGGTGTCGAAGCTCGCCTCTGCCGGGCTGGACGAGATCCGCTTCCATCCGCCGCCGACGCTATGGGGTCGTCTGATGGACAGCCCATACAGGCGTTCCGTGCAGCTGTGCAAGGATTCAGGCATGGACGCAGGCCTCGAGATCCCTGCACTTCCCAAACATGAGCAGAAGGTGCTCTCCCTGATCGATGTCCTGGAGGCCCTGGACGCTGACTTTCTGAACCTGAACGAGCTCGAGTACTCAGAGACGAACTGGTCGGCTCTGAAAGGCATGGGGATGACCTGGAGGTCAGAGACATCCAACGCGATGAAGGGGAGCGAGAACGCCGCGATGAGCATCCTCCAGCAGGCGTCCGACATCGATCTGAACATATCGGTCCATTACTGCACGTCAGCGTACAAGGACGGTGTCCAGCTAAGGAACCGGCTGAAGAGGCGGGCCAAGAACATCGCCCGGCCTCATGATGCCATGACCGACGACGGCACATTGATCAGGGGTCTTATCGTCCTTGACCCATCCATCGGTTCCGACGGGATCGCCAAAGCGATCGAGGACCTTGTCCAGGCCTTCGATGTCCCGGACGAGCTGGTCGCGGCCGACGGCAGCGAGCTCATGATCGCCCCATGGGTCCTGGAGGAGATCGCACCGGACCTGGAGGTCCCTGCCTTTCTGATCGAGATCTATCCCACAGCCGACGCTCTGGAGGTGGAACGCACCCCTCTCAACAAGGCCGCCATGTCCGCATCGTTCATCGATACCACTCGGAATGGCGATCGGTGAGCGTCTCAATACCAGCCGAGATCGAAGGACAACGTTATTAACCAGATGTGTCAATCCATTACTGCATGTTGGAGAGAAGGGACAGCCGCTCCTTACAGGGAGCGGACTGGAACTATATGGCGAAACCGGTTATCAAGTGGTGGACCGACAGGGGTTTCTACGTGAACTGGCCCGATCCGTTCCACCTTCACGGGACATCCTATTACTCGAAGCTCGGCCTTCGACGGGAGTTCTTCCTCCAGGTCTCCTCATCGGGCGATCAGGTAGTTTTCGAACTTGTGATGAATGCCCAGATAACCGAAGAGGGCGGGATCGGCGGTGCAGCCATCGCTGTCCTCTCCCTGCCAGTAGCGGCCATCGGAGGCGCTGTATCATATGATAGATATGAGAATGAGGTGAGGTACCTCATCCACTCGTTCTGGGGCTTCCTAGAGCATCTGCACAACAGGTCCCAGGGCTCCGGGAAGCCTGTGGAGGAACCTACACCGCCACCCACTCAGGGATCAGGGGAAACTGTCTCCTGCTCCGGCTGTGGTGGTGGATTGGAACCAGGCTGGGTCGCCTGCCCCGCCTGCGGAAAAGGTCTGAAGTGAACTGCACCAGGTGAGGATACCCTGTCCATCGCTACAATTTCGAAGCTCTAGAGCGTCCTCTCTAGCAGCTTTCCCAGGTCCTTTTCGAAAAGGTGTATGAACTCGTCGGACAGCTCCGTCTTAAGATCGTCGGGAAGCATCTCCACGCCGAGCTTCGCCGTGAGGCTCATGATCTTCAACTGCGACGAGAAGACCTTGACCTTCGCCTCCATATAGTCCCTGATCGCCTTCTTGAGCTCCGCCTTCAGGGCGGGGTTCCTGTCCAGTGTCTCCTTGATGTGGACCTTGATCTCGTCCTCGATCATCGACTGGGCCGCCCGGATCGCGATATCCTCCGGTTTGATCAGGTCAGTGAACGAGCCCTTCGTAAGGGGCTCCATGAACTTCTCTATCTCCGACATCGACCCTCCCTATCGGTCCTGGATTATTTAACCCTTCTCGCTTTCGATCTCAATCGACGAGATAACACCGCTTGGTCCTACCCTCCCTTACCAGTCGAATGACCCCCTCGTTGTACAATACCTTCAGGTTGTAGCTCACGGTCTGCGGCGATAGACCAAGCCTTGACGAGATGTCCTTCGAGGTGATCCCGGGAGCTTCGATGATCACCTTGACGATCCCCTCTTGGGAACCTGTGAGATAGATGTCCCTCGGATCGATGTTCTGGTCATACGGGAAGTACCTGGTGTAGATGCCATCCTTGCGCACCTTGACCTTGTCCTGCCGCTCGAGAACGCCCAGGTGGTAGGTGAGGTTACCGTTCCGTATCCCCAGATCGTCCGATATCCTCCTGTAATGGATGCCGGGATGCCGTTCGATATGATCGTATATCAATCTCCTGGTGTTCTGCTCGAGTGGTCTGGCCGTCAGCCGGCTGTAGAAAAGGAACAAAGCTGCCGCTAGGCCAGACATGGCAACGATCCGGATCAGAAGCGGGATCGCGACCCCTTCCTCATCGACATCGGACGGCGGCGGACCCGTGTCCATCACCGTCAATGTCGTTGTAAGCGTGATATCGGAGCCATCTTCGGATGACAACCCTTCGATGCCCTCACCGGACAGGGTGAATACATATTCACCCGCTTCATTGAGGCTCTGGAGATCAACGACGACGACACCGTTATCTGCCTCCACGGTGAGGTTCCTGGTATTGGCCGGACCTTCTATCTCGAGTTCGACCTCGCCTTCGAGGCCCAATGCATAAAGCAGGAACTCGTCCTCGGTCTCAGCCATGGTGATCGCGTTCAAGGAGTTATCCGCGGCCCAGAACATAGGCTGTCCGAGCTCGGGGACCGACACGTTCCAGGAGGCTGTCTCGTCCTCACCGACGATCTCTATCTCCATGGTCTCCCCCGCCTGCTCGATGACGAGGAACGATGCCTTCAACGTGCCGTTCTCAATGACGAACTGCGCGAGATACTTCTCCTGGCCGTCGTGGATACCATCAGTACGATCATAGTTCGTCCTTACATCGCCTTTGGTGATATTGAGATCCAATCCGATATCCACATCATTGACCCGCCAGCTGATATGGAGGTCATCGCTATCGGAGTCCTGGACCCATGTCTCATCTAAGGCATAGTACAATTCGACCGTGTCGCCCGGTGATGCGGTAAGGTTGTTGTTCTCCTCGCCCAAGGACAGGCCCACGACGGGAAGAAGCAACACGGCAATGGCCATGATGCTGAACAGAAGTATGAACGAACCGGGAAGGACGGAACGGAGATGCTTTCCTGGGCCAGAGGTCGATCTGGTCCATCGAGATCGAACACGATCCATCGTCCAGATCCTCCTTGGTCCCATTCTATCCCTCCTGTCTATCTCCCATGCCGGGAGCCCCGTCCTTCCCTTTTCCTCTCCAATTACAATATACCTCGACCTATTTATCTTTTCATATCGGCTGTCGATCATGATATGCGACCGCGTGGCATGCCCGCCGCTGTCCATGACCATTCATCCCCGAGCCGCTTATTAAAGCAGATTGGAACGCCATTTTGAACGGTTTATAAGCCTTTCTGTTCGAAGATCATAACGGATCGATTATATTCGGATCATCTTATTTATTCAAAGATCAAAATGAATAATCAATATCATATTCTTTCGCAAATTATTAATAATAACAGGTTTTTTTTAATTTATCCTCGTGAGAATCGACCTATTTCGGCCAATTTCCTCTACTTTTTATTGATAGGTCCGGTTATCCTTCCATCTAAAATATTAATGAGAATTTATAAATACTACTTAATTATGTTAAGAAATTATCCTAAAATAAGAATTAGGTGGATATACAATGGCAAAGGATAATATCACCGAGGCGCTAGATAGTACTATGGACATGGTCGATTCCTATCAGCGGAGCCTTCGCAAGGAGAGCAAGAAGGCTTTCCAGGCGGGAGACTACAGGTCGACTAGCACACTCATCGCGAACATGGGCAAGATCGAGTCACTCCAGAAGCAGCTGAGAGCTGTCCAGAAGGATTGGGGCAAGATCAATATCGAGATCGGCGGGGTGAAGATCATCGAGGCCCCTAAGACCACCAAGAAGGCCCTCAGGGTCAGGGGCAAGAGGACCCCCGAGACCGACTTCAGGCTGCCTATCCTCCAGACACTTGTGGACCTTGGAGGAACCGCCAAGACCGCAGAGGTCCTGAACGCCGTGGAGAAGAAGATGAAGAAGACCCTGAACGAGTACGACATGCAGCCGCTCCCTTCCATCCCTTCGATGTCCAGGTGGAAGCAGACCGCCCAGATGGTCCGCATCAAGATGGTCAAGGAAGGCCTGCTCAAGTCCAGCTCCCCACGCGGGGTCTGGGAGATCACGGCCAAGGGCAAGAGGACTATCTAGGCCCAACTGTAGAACGGATACCGGAAGGGGGGCGAACCCCCCTTCCGTTCTTCTTTTCATTTTCGATGTATTACGGCACCGTATCCCCTTTTTACCACTGATAAGGCTTTTATCCTAAACATGTCTTATCAGAGGCCATGGACACGAAAGCCGCACTTTCGCTGCTATCGAACGACGCCGAGATCGTCACGATCGAGGAGCTTGAAGCGGTCCTCATGAAGGAGAACAGGACCGCCTACATCGGTTTCGAACCCAGCGGCATCGCCCATCTCGGACAGATGCTCTGTTCCGTGAAGATGCAGCAGCTGGTCGATACAGGTTTCGAGCTCATCGTCTACCTGGCGGACTGGCATGCATATGTTAACGACAAGCTGGGCGGGGACATGGAGAAGATAAAGAGATGCGGCGAGTACCTCAAGGACGTGTTCACGGCCCTGGGACTCGAGGAGAACGTACGCTACGTCTACGCCAGCGAGCTGATGGACGACCTCGAGTACTGGGAGAGGACCATCAAGATCTGCAAGAACACGACCCTTGCTCGGATCAAGAGGTCGATGACGATCATGGGCAGGAACGAGGACGAGGCCGATTCCGACTCGTCCAAGCTGCTGTATCCGGCGCTCCAGGTCGCGGATATCTTCGCCCTGGACGTCGATGTCGCGCTCGGCGGCATGGACCAGCGCCACGCCCACATGCTGGGCCGGGACGTCGCGCCGAAGATCGGCGAGAACAAGTTCGTCGCGATCCACACCGGGCTCATCTCATCGCTGCAGGCCAGCGGCCGCATGGACTCCTTCGAGGGGAAGATGTCCAAGAGCAAGGGATCGGGGACGATATTCCTTCACGACTCCCCCGAGGAGATCTCGCAGAAGATCAAGAAGGGCTTCTGCCCGCAGACCGTCGAGAACAATCCCGTACTGGAGATCCTCAGGTACGCACTCTTCCCGCGGGTGGGTGAGTTCACCATCAAGCGCCCGGAGAAGTGGGGAGGCGACCTCCATTACACGACCTACGAGGAACTGGCCAAGGACTACGCAGACGAGAAGATACATCCGCAGGACCTCAAGACCGGTACCGCGGAATGCCTTGCCGATGCCCTCGCCGATTACAGGGCCTACTTCGAACGAAAACCCGAGAACTACGAGGCCGTCTCCGGCTACCAGATAACTAGATGATCCTGGATTCCAGGACCTACCTGACTCACGTTAAGGGTCGCGATGATGACGAACGCCATCACTGATCGATGATGACTGATGGGCACGCTGAGCGACCTTCTGCCATACATTCCCCAGTTGAACTTGAGGACGAACTTAACAGGTCCCTTCGGAGCGACCTTCAGCCATGCACTGCTCAGTTGAACTTGAGACCGGTCTTCTTGAGATCCCTTCGGAGTCCGGCGCAGCCGAACCCCCAGTTCTTGGAGGTCTTCGTCATGCCTTTCTTCAGCCGTCCCTCCTCTATGGTGGCATAGAGCTGAAGGAACCGTCCAGATTCGATAACATGGACGATGGACCATTTACCGGTGCCCGTCTTCTTGGCCCATGCACTGATCTCGCCGTCGACGTTCAACAATAACGTCTTCTTTCTCTCATAGCCTGCCCTCTGCAGGGCTCCATTGAACTCACGAAGTCTGTCCCTCATGACCCTAATGCAAGGGTCCCTTCCCTCGAGTGTCATATCGTCACCTCTGACCCATCGATCGGTCGGAGGCCACTTAAACGTTTCCGCCAATCGATTTTATACCGGTTCCACCATTCAATGTCCATGAGACCCTGTGTATGGATGGAAGGGAGCGAGGTCCATTTCATCGATCAGCGATATCTCCCGCACGAGGACAAACTGTACATCGCCAGGACCACCGAAGAGGTCGCATACGCAATCAGCGACATGGTGGTGCGAGGTGCGCCTGCCATCGGCGTGGCAGCTGCCTATGGTATGGCCCAGGCGGCGATGATCAACGACGGTGGCCTACCCGAGGCCGGCGAACAGCTGAAGGCGACACGGCCCACCGCCCATGACCTTTTCTTTGCTGTGGACCACATGATCACTGCCATCAAGGACGGGCAGGGACCGGATGCGGCATCCAAGGATTACGCTGACAGCATCACCGAACGATGCGAACGCATCGGTATCCACGGAGAGCAGTTGGTCCCGTACGACGGTCGTATCCTGACCCATTGCAACGCAGGCGCACTGGCCACCGTGCTCTGGGGAACCGCTCTTTCGCCCATATACAAGGCATTCGAAGCCGGCAAGGACCCGTTCGTCTACGTGGACGAGACGAGGCCACGACTACAGGGTGCAAGACTGACCGCTTACGAGCTGCACGATGCGGGTGTGAGGTGCTCGATAATATCGGACAACGCCGCAGGGCATTATATGCTGCGAGGCGAGGTCGATCTTTGCATCGTCGGTGCCGACAGGATATCCAGGAACGGCGACGTGGCAAACAAGATCGGGACGTACGAGAAGGCCGTTGTCGCACGTGACAACGACATTCCGTTCTACGTCGCAGCGCCGACATCGACCTACGATCCATCGCTGGCCGACGGCTTGGCGATCCCGATCGAGGAGCGGTCCCAGGACGAGGTACTGATAGTTCGCGGGAACCCGATCGGACCCAAGGGCGTCGGCGCTCTGAACCCGGCATTCGATGTGACACCGGCCCGTCTCGTAACGGGCTACATAACGGAGCACGGCGTCCTCGCTGCTGACGAGCTGGAGTCCCGTCTGGCCGACTTCTGAACGTGGGCTCTTTAGACCAGAGAACGGCCGGTACTTCCCTGTAAAGTGGTCTGCTGGGAACGTGTTCTTCAAAAGCTTTAAATAACGCAGGATAATTTGTCATATGGGTTCTTTATGTCAACTTTAGATTTCGCAGAAGGACAACTGCCCGAGGAGGAGGAAGAGGAGGAGGAGAAAGCGGAGGACATAGCCCTCTTCACCCCGGAGATCGAGTCCCGGGAGAAGCAGATAATCGAAGAATCACAGCTCATAGGCGTACAGCCGGAGGAGGATGAAGAGGAGGACGAGGGGGCCGAGATAGAGAGCGGAGAACCCGATCCAGTCATCTTCACTATCAAGACCACCATCGGCCAGGAGAGGAACGTGGCCGATGCCATCGCGAACAGGGCGAAGAAGAAGGGCCTGATCACAGGGATCCTCGTCCCGCCCAACCTTCGCGGATATTTCTTCGTGGAGGGTTACGACGGCCGCCTCATCGAGGGCATGATCTCCGGCATCCGTCACTGCCGCGGTATACTGAAGCGCCGCTCACCTGACAAGATCATCGACGAGGACGGACATGTGATCCTCGAGGAGTACGGCGTCACCCCCATCAAGGAGGTCGAACCGTTCCTCACTCCGAAGCCGCTGATCTCCGGTATCAACGTCGGCGACATAGTCGAGCTGATCTCCGGCCCGTTCAAGGGAGAGCGCGGAAAGGTCAAGCAGATCGACGCCAACCGCGAGGAGATCACCGTGGAGCTCTTCGAGGCCCTCGTACCGATCCCTGTGACCGTCCGCGGCGACAACGTCCGCGTCCTCGAGAAGCAGGTCGGTTGAAAGGCCGGCTCAATACCAGACGGCCTAGCTGCGGCGCTGTATCGATTCTAGTATTTCACTAGCTTTGGCAGTTGATATCGCCATAAGGGCCCGCCCATCTGAGGTTTACATAGAAGCGATATCCCGACATAAACCGAAGATTGGCTGGATATAAGCGATGTAAAAGCTTTCCCACTCAACTCTAAGCAGTTAATAAGAAACGAGTGGGCCCGCCCAGATTTTCTCCTTGCTGAAGCAAGGCTCGGCGCGAAATTGAGGAGGGTGTTGATCATGTCTATTTCGCGCCTGAACTACGTTCAAATCTGGTTCCATCAGTATTCGTTCTCGACGTATACGCCCGCCCATCGTCGGGCTTAAGCAGAAAGCAGAAACGGCATAACCCGACGAGTGCGGGCCCACTCAACTCTAGGTAATTAATAAGAAACGAGTGGGCCCGCCCAGATTTGAACTGGAGTATCCAGCTTTCCGTTTCATTGATGAGTGGATCACTCTGCTCAACGGAACCCCGAGCTGGAAGGATGGACCAAGCTACCCCACGGGCCCGCTTCAATACCTCGCTGTGATAACTTTTGTGCTATATAAAAGGGGGTGCATCCTGGCCGGGGCCAGGATGCGTTGCCCGTTCAGATCTCCATGAGCTTCTTCGAGATGAACTCCTTTACCTCGTCGTTGTCCGGTACGGTGAACGACTTGAGGAACCTCTCGGAGTCATCCGGAAGATAGTAGCCTTTTGATATGGAGATGAAGACGTTCTCGCCGCCAGTGTCGGTTATTGCCTTCTTTCTGGCGACCTCTATGAAGTTGTTTCGTCCAAAATTGTGCTTCTCTGCCGTTACAGTCTCAAAGGATACCATTGTTGATCCCTCCATGTAGGGAATATCCGAATCTACTCTCTATATATAAATATTATTATCTATACTACTTAGTATAGGTTTCATTATAAAGGAACCCCTCCGATTCACGGGTTTTCATCGGTTATTATGATAGTATCGTATATAAAACACCTATCAGGTTCTCCCCTGAACAGGTTACAGCGGGTCAGGAGACGACACCCAGTCCCCCATTCCGCAGTTATTAAGTATCTGACATCCTTCCACCCTCTCAAGGGCTCGTAGTGTAGCTTGGATATCACCTGGGCCTCCGGAGCCTAGAACCGGGGTTCGAATCCCCGCGGGCCCGCCATCTCCCTTACGTCGCTTGTTATATGCTACGGGAGATGGCGGTACAAGATACTTGGATACGCTGTGCTCAACTTCTAGGATGTTTGTATCCGCACACAGCTGGACCGAGTCGCTTTCTATCGTCAATGAGAGGCGCTCCTAAGTCCTCGCGGGCCTGCTAACTGTTGACGAATAAAAGGATGTAGTGGACCGGAGGGGACTCGACACACAAACCCTAGCAAATTCTAGCTTGGATGGGATTTCCTAGTTTGTGAATTGAGAGATATGAGGACATTACAATTCACAAACACCCCTACAGGGTTCGAGCCCCTCCTCCAATTGGGATCAATACGATTATAAAAGGAGGTAGTGGACCGGAGGGGACTCGAACCCCTGGCCTCCTGCTCGCAAAGCAGGCGATCTTCCGACTGATCTACCGGCCCATATTGATGGCGTTGCGAATGGATTCTGATGGGGCCGATCTTCCACGAGGGAAAGCTTGCTTTCCCGAGTGAGCGGGGGTTGCGGAGCAACCACCGTGAAGACTGATCTACCGGCCCATTTTCATGGCGTTGCGAATATAAACTGATGAGGGCGCTTGAATGGCGGAAGACGCAGTCTTCCGCCGTAAGCAAGACGTTGCGGAGCAACGGCTTGCGACCTGATCTACCGGCCCATTTTCATGGCGTTATCCCTGCAATATTGGACCTACTATTTATCTTTAACAGCAAGCTCCTGTCGCCGAAAAGGTTTTAACCAGCTTTCTGTTTTCACGAGCATGGCCGATAAACCGACCGTCACCGTCCTTATTCCCACGCTGAACTGCGCGAAGGACCTCAAGAGCTGCCTGAAGGCGCTTGGCCAGCAGACCTACGAGGATTTCACCGTGACCATCGTCGACGGTTATTCCAAGGATGGCACGGTCGAGGTGGCCGAGGAGTTCGGGGCCACTATCATCTACGACAAGGGGAAGACGCGGGGACATGCCTGCAACACCGCCCTGTCCCAGATGACCGAGGATATCATCGTATTCACCGATGCGGACACCATGCCGAAGAAGAACTGGCTGGAGAACCTGGTCCGTCACTTCGACAGGGAGGAGGTATCCAGTGTCGGCGGACCCAACGTCGCGCCCCCGAACGACCCCTATGTCGGCAAGTGCGCCGACGTCACCTATGGCTCCCTTATCATGACCGGCGACACCAGGTACGGCAAGATCATGAAGGAGGTCGTTCCGATCTCCCACAATCCGGGATGCAATGCAGCATACAGGAAATCGGTCATAGACGATGTGCGGGGGTTCGAACCCGACCTGCCCACTGCAGAGGACCTGGTCCTTGACCACAGCATAACCGAGGCTGGGTACAAGATATTCTTCGACCCGGAGGCCGTGGTCTTCCACAAGCGCAGGCCGACGCTAAAGGGGTACACCAAGCAGATCTACCGGTACGGGATCGGCAGGGCCATGGCCAATCGGAGGCACCCCGGTCTCAAGAGCAAGTTCCACATCCTGCCCACACTCGGGATATTCGGATTCATCCTTCTTACAATGGCGGCTCTAGCGAGCTACTACCTTCTGGACGGCTACTACTACCAGATGCTGCCGCTCTTCTTCCTGGTCGGCGTCGTGGCCCTCTACTTCATTCTCGCATTCTTCGGAGCGTCGCAATCCCATTCATATTACGCTAAAGGGATGTACGTGATAGGGGCGCCTATCCTGATCCTGCTCGGCCATCTGGCCTGGGGCATCGGTTATTTCAAGGGGCTCAGGATGCCCATGGCCGACGTCCCCGACAAGAACTATACCGTACCGGAGAAGAACTGAACCGGTATGTTCTCAGGACTAGGTCGACAGAGCCAACGCTATCAATGAGATCGATCACCATCGCTACCTAATGGTATAGGTCCTTGCGCAACCTGTACACTTTATCGTTACAGGTCTCTGCGGCGGGACCCCGATCATGGTGTTGCATGCAGGACACTTGGTCTGCGTCGCACCGGCGGCTGCCGGTGCACCTGCCGCCGCCGCAGGCTTCCTCTGGGCAGGCGCCTGTGGTGCTGCCTGCTTCGGAGCCGCTCCGCCGATGGTGTACGTCCTGCTGCAGCCCGGACATCGTACAGATACCGGTCGCTGGGGTGGGACGTTGATCATGGTGTTACAGGCAGGACATTTGGTCGTGGAGGCCTTGGCCGCGGGGGCCGCCTTCTGCTGCGGCTTCGCTGCAGCTGCCTGCTGGGCCACCCTGGTCG
>JANQNJ010000172.1 GCA_028279645.1 Thermoplasmatota archaeon | reverse complement strand
TGTCGAAGTCCCCGTCATCGGTCGGGGTCCACTCGAAGAGGACCGGGGTGGCTGTGCCGGGACGGGCGCGTGGAACGGTGACTGTCCCGAGGTACTCGCCTGATGATGGCTTGCCGTCGTAGAAGGCCACCTCGAAATCGTATGCCGACATCGTGCCGTCGTTGTACACGCTGGCAATTACGCTTCCGGGAGAGCCCTGAAAGAGGTTGTTCGCGGTTATCTTCGTGACCTCAAGGTCGACCGTCATATCGTTAGGGCCGATGGCCCACATCGAATTGACGGTGATATTCTCGGCAGTATTGGCGGTCGTTCCGATGAACAGAACGCCGTCATCAACGGCGAACGAGCCAAGTGTCCATCCGTCCACGGAGATGTCCCAGACCCTTATGCGGGTGTCAAGGTCCATGCAGGTGACGTTGGCCGCCCTGGCGGTCCCGAAAACGTCATTGGTGGAGGTGTAGAGATAGCCGTCGGCGTCGATCAGTGGTGATGTCCTGATCGGTCCGTCCAGCGTTTCCTCCCAGTCCTTGTCGCCCGTGGTCGCATCGAAAGCGTGAAGGACTCCATTGTCGTCACCGATGTAGACAGTGCCGTTGTACCAGGTGGGGGACTGGCCGAATATCCAGTTGTCCGCAGATTTCTCCCAGACCACGTCGCCTCCGGTGTTCCCTGGATCGATCATCAACGCGAAAAGTCGGTCTCCGTTGATGGCGTAGACATGTCCTGCCATCAGATCATATGACGGTCCGGAACCGCTATGGGAGCCGGTCCCTGGCATGGAGATGTTGATCACAGGTGTGTAGGTGTTGAACTCGTACCGCCAGTAGAGCGATCCGTCGCTGTCGTCGATGGCGTAGAACGAGTTTCCGGTGCCGCCCTCCATGGCGGTGGCGCCGAAGACGAGGGACGGGTTGCCGGTCCTGGGCAGATATGTGATCGGGGCATAGAATATCCCTTCAGTGCCGTCGACATGGCTTCCGCCCACGTAGTTCCCTGACATGTAGCTCCACTCCACCTCGGAGTTGGAGATCACACCGTCTCCATCAGGATCGACGGCCGGGATCTTGTAGAGGGCGCCGTCAACTGAACCGAAGTAGACGTAGTCGCCGTAGGCGACGGGGGAGCTGACCTCGGGCCAGCCGGACTCCATGAAGTTCCCGCCGTTCCTGAAGGTCCATTCCACATCACCCGTTGTCAGGTTCAGTGCATAGACGCTGTTCAGCGCCATGATGTAGAGCTGGTTGTGGTCCTCGTCGATATGGGGCGTCGAGAAGATGATGGCCCAGTCGAGAGGGGTCTTCCAGATCAGCTCGCCGTTCCTCACGTCGATGGCGTAGACGTGGTAATCGTATCCTCCAGCGTACAGGATCCCCTCGCTCACGACCGGTGCGCCCGGCCAGAGGAGCTCGCTGTTGAACTTCCACATTGTGGCGTTGTCGGCTGGAAGGCTGCCGTTGTAGTATCCCGACCTTTCGAGGGAGCCGCCGAAGGTGTTCCAATCACCCTCGGCCTCCGCTGAGAAGATGAAAAGGCCGATACATACTACCATAATACATACTAACAGATGCGTGATAAGTCCTAACCTCATTGCATCACCATAAGGCCTTATTTAACGGCTTTTATACCGTACAAGGTATATAAAACTATTATAGTAGCCTTGTAACGGTCACCGGAGCCAGTATCCTAAAAACCACCGTACAGGGCCCTTCAGACCGGTCCGGGCAGGTCCCGATCCATCAACGATACTTCTCTTTATCGACACCGTCCCTTTTCATCGACCGCGCGCTCTCGGGGAAGTTGCCGAGGAGGTCGACCATGAAGGCCGCCACATCGATCTTCTGTTCGAGTAGCCTCTCCCTCTTCGCCGTCCATCCCTTGAGTGCCTCTTGGTCCGAGAGAAGCTCTAGAGCCCTTGCGAGTGCGGCCTTGGGCATGTCGATCGTGTATCCCAGGCTGAACCTCTCCTCCTGGTCGTCCAGATAGCCCCTGTACTCGCCCCCGGATATCCATATCCACGGTACGCCTAGGACCCCTGCCTCCGATGCCACGGTGGCGCCCTCGCCAACATATAACTTGGAGAGCGCCAGGAGGTCCAGTATCTTCTCTTTGGGCCCCTTGTACAGGTACTCGTCGAACTGCTCCGGAAGGTCCAGTTCGGTGGTGAGGACCACCGGTCCGTGCTCGGACAGCTTCTTGACCATTTCGAACCTCTCGTCGTTGCTTGCGAAGCCCTTCCTTGTCATATCGTGGCTGGACAGCAGCGATGAGAAACGGACCATTATCGGCGGCTCCCCGAACTCGTCCAGCACCGACCTGTCCGGTGTGTAGTGATTGGGATGGAGATAGGAGAGCTCGTGATAGCCGGGATACCGTATCTTCCGTCTCGAATACACCTTCCGCTTGAAGCAGTCGGGGACGACGAAGTACGACGAGAACGGCATGGTCAGAAGGTTGATCAGCGTCGCCTTCTCGGTGTCACTGAAATTGACGGATGGAGTGCTTGTCAGGATTCCGGCATGGGCGATGTATGGCGATCCGGTACCTGTCGCCGTCGTGATGTCGATCTTGTTCTCCTTGATGATCCGTCTGAGCTGGAGGTCCTTCGACACCAGGCCGCCCGCCTTCTTCACGATCCCGGTCCCGCTCTTCCCGTAGACCTGGAAGTCGAGCCCGTACCGTACAAGAAGCTCCTCGTTGATCTCCTTGCTCCTGACGGCGATGAAGGTCTCGTGGCCTTCCCCCTCAAGTTCCGCGATGCCGTTGCGGAAGAAGTGGACGTGGGAGGGGTGGCCGATATCGAACAGGATCCGCATGACTAACGTCATCCAGTATGCATTCCGTGCTTATATCATCTCGCAAGATGCCGCATCAGATCCGATCGACGAGCTTTAAAAGGTGTTGGCCAGGGCCGGGGGCTGGAGCAAGGGTGACCTCAATGCGGTACGAAGACGCCGATGGCGCAGAACGCTCCGGTCACTGCATACAGGACCAGCACTGTCTGCTTCTCCGAGAGCTTGAAATAGTAGGGGAAGATGAACTTCATCTTGTAGGGGTCGGGTGCCTCGATGGTGCCGTCGGTCCTCAGCTTCCCGAACTTGTCGTAGATCCCCCTGCCGAACCGGGTGTAGCAGAAGAGGAGAAAGTCAAGACTATGGGGTATCAGCATTATGAACCCGGCAGTGTACGAGTTCGTCGCCACCACCGTGACCCCGATCATGGCGCCGTTCATAAGAGAGCCGATGTTCCCCTCGAACGTCCTGGCCGGGTACTTGTTGTACCAGAAGACCGCCAGCAGGGAGCCGTAGAGCATGATGATGGCGACGGTCTCCTGGATGTACCCGTTGAATGCGCCTCTCAGCAGGAGGGCGCCCATGACGATGCTCGTCGTCCCTGTCGCCAGGCCGTTGAAGCCGGAGTGCATGTTGATCAGGTTTGCGCAGACAGATATGTAGAGGGGGATGACGATGAGCTTGAACCAGAAGCTCAGCTTCACGTCCACGCCGAAGATCGCCCCGAAGGGGGTGTCGAGGTCGACCTCGAAGATGAGGAAGTTCAGGACCTCGGGGTTGACGAAGATCACGATGGGAAAGCCGAACACGAATGGGAGGACCGCCTTGGGAAGGTGGCCGACCCGGATGATGTCGTCAACGATGCCGAAGATGCCGTAGAGCATGATGATCATCAGCGCCGCCTGGTTGACGAAGAGGAAGTCGGAGTTCAGGTCCAGGAACCTGTCGAGAGCGTAGATGATCGGCGGCAGCATTGCCAGCAGGAAGACGACGAAGATCATGGTCACCAGGCCGCCGCCCTTCGGTATGAGCGGCCTGTTGATCTTGTACCTGTCAGGGGCCACGTATCCCATCTGGACCAGACGCTTGTCTATCCAGGGGATGATGAGCATGGCTGAAGTGAACGATAGTAGGAAGCCTATCAGAACGAACGATTCCCACATCATGTCTCCAGCCTCTCTGCCAAAGGTATTACCAGGTTCCCATTAAAGTAAGTTACCACTGGATGTCAGGGATCCCCCTTCGAATACCCTCACCCGCCGATAATTTGTAGAACTGCGGTGCGGAATTTTCTATATTTATCGAAAAAGATCGGTCGGGAAGGGGGATCGTGGTTCGATACCACTAAAGATATCCTCTGTGCAGGTGCTGCGAGACGATCCTGGAGATCCCTCTGTGATGGTGGCCGATCCAGTATACCTTTCCACAGGCCAGGCATCTCCAGAACCGGTCGTTCACGATGATCGAGGTCTCCGGAACGAAAGGTCTGGCCGCCTGCTTTTCCACTATCTGGAGCATGCCGTTGCAGGTCGTACAGAGAGACAGTGGCGGACCGGTCGGTCGACCGGTCCTGGCCAGTACCTCCTCCACCTGCTTCTCAACGTCGGTCACTTTCAGAAGGACCGCATCATGGCCCATCCGCGAGGCCAGGTCCCTGTCCCTCGTGATAAGGAGTCTGGACTCACTGACGGCCTGGGCCAGCAGTTGATCGTCGTCACCGTCAGATGCGTAGGCCGCATCGTAGCCAATTATCCTCAGCCTCCGGGCGAGGCTGCCCAGCATCCTGTCGCACAGCAACCTTTGGTCCACGTCCGTGGAGCGAACTGGGAGCGGTTAACGTTTTCCATCGGGCGGGAGCCCTTATCCGATAGAACGGCTCCGGTGATCACCGTTGAGAACGTTTATATTCGTTCATCAGGATATAGTGGGACAAGGTGTGACCCATCGGGAGCGATCTGATCAGCGCTAGTGATGTAGAGCGTTACGGCTACTGTCCGCTTAGCTGGTGGCTCAGTCTTAAAGGGGTCGACGAGACCTCGAAGGCCACCGAAAGGGGGACGGAGATCCACAAGGAGATCGGCAAGAGCCTCGATACTGTGAGGAAGACCGAGAAGAGTGCGAAGAAGGCCCGTTCCTATGTCCAGATCTTCACCCTGATCGCCTTCATCGCGTCGATCCAGGGGATCGGCTACATGATACCCATCAGCTACCGGTGGATCATCGGGTTCACACTGCTGGTCATCGGCATCAGCTGGGGCCTGATGGGCCTCTACTTCCACCTTATCTCCACCAGGTTCGCCACCGAGGAGATGACCAAGGAGATGATCGAGGAGAGCGTCGAGCTCTCAAAACACCTGACCATCACGTCCATCGTGGTCGTGGTAACTGCGTTCATCAACCTTTTCACCAGAGGAAACGAGACGATAGAGTTCTCCAGATACCAGATACCGAACTACTTTCCCCAGGTGGTCTCCCTGGCATGGCTCATCGGAGCGACGCTCTACCTTTTCAAGACCTGGAGGGCCCTCGAGGACGCGGCGGATATCAGGGAGGAGAAGAAGCTTCCCGAGGGGAAGATCGAGTACACCGATACCATCGAGCAGAAGGTCAAGCTTCTCATATCCAAGCGTTACAAGCTCTCCGGAAGGCCCGATATCATCCTGGAGAGGGACGGACACAGCATCCCGGTGGAGATCAAGACAGGGAGGGTTCCGAAGGGACCGTTCTTCTCCCACATCCTCCAGCTTGCGGCCTACTGCACGATCATCGAGGACAACACGAGCAAGGCGCCTCCGTACGGGATCATCCGATATGGTGAGACAGAGTTCGAGATACCCTTCGACAAGGACCTCAAGGACCTCCTCTTCGAGAAGGTTGACATGATGAGGAACTCAATGAGTACGGGCGTGGTCCACAGGAACCACCATAGGGTTGGCAAGTGCACCCACTGTTCGAGAAGGAAGAGCTGTCCCGAGAGGCTCGAATAGGCGTCGTCGACCAGATCATTTCCTTTTTTCGATCAGCTCGTCGTACAACGTCAGGATCCGCTCCGTGACCGAGTCCCAGGTGAACAGCCTCTCGACGCGCTCCCTTCCGGCGGCACCCATCCTGTCGGCCAGTGCACCGTCGTTCAAGAGCTCGAACAGCCGGTTCCTCAGCTTAACGTCGTCGTCATAATCGACTACGTGGCCGGTAACGCCGTCGTCGATGACATCGGGTATCCCGCCGACCCTGGTCCCGACACACGGTCGCCGGGATGCCATGGCCTCGAGCAGGACGATGCCGAATGCCTCGTAGTCCGAGGGAAGGACGTATACGTCGCAGGCGGAATATGATGCCAGGAGGTCCTCGTATGGGAGGTGGCCAGGGAAGCGGACGTGATCCGCGACCCCCTTCTCCTTGGCCAGCGCCTCCCATTCGGCCTGCATTCCGTTGTCCTCGCCCGCGGCGACGAATGTCAGGTCAGGGAACTCCTTCACGAGATCGGGCAGGATGCCGATGACCTTCTCCAGCCGCTTGTTCTGGGCCAGCCTGCCGGTGTAGAGGAGCATCTTCCCGTCCACGTCGTACTTCTCCCTGAATACGGAGGGTTCCGGAGGCTCCCTGAAAAGATCGAAATCGATCCCGTTGGGGATCACTGTGATGCGCTCCCTTGCCACGTGCCTCTCGAGCTCGGCCATCTCCCCGGATGAAACGCACACCACCGCGTCGAACGACCGCATGATCCATTTGGCCAGGACGGCGTCGTAGGTCCGCCTTACGATCCTGCGCAGATGTCCTCCGAGCATGGTGTAGACCGGATGGAAATGGGGAGTGCAGACCGCGGGCACGTCCTTCCTCCGCCTTGCAGCCCATGCGACTAGGTTGGTATGATAGTAGCCGTAGGAATGGGTATGCATGATGTCGAGGCCCATCCTCCTGATCGCCTTCATCGAGGGGGACACCACGTAGGCGATCCCAGGGAGTCTGGTCGCATGGTAGCGCTCCACCTTCGGCTCCTTCTCATCCTCCGTATCGACATCGCCGTCGAAGCGTTCGAAGGGGTGCTCCCGGCGGAGGTCGGTGGTAGCGACGGTGACCTGGTGTCCTGCGCCGATCATCCGCCTTGATATCTCCTGGACGTGGGTCTCCACCCCGCCGGAGGCGGGTGGATACCTGATACACGCCTGCAGTATACGCATCGATGGAGGAATCCGTTGGTGGCTATATAAGAATCGCTCTGGCCCAGCCCTGTTCCCAGTCTAGTTTGAAGAACAATGGGTCCGCATGGATCGACATGAACCTGCGTAACTGTGAGAGGTCGTTGGATGATAAAAAGAAGAAGCATGAGGGGGGTCCAAGGCCCCCCTCATGAGGTGTCCGTATGTCCTGTTCTGCCCGGCTAAGCAGCGTACTTGATCTGTCTCACTATCGAGATGATCATGAACAGTATCAGGCATCCCAGGATCAGGATCGCGTATGAGTCCGCCCTGCCGAAGTCGATCTGGCTTCCGGTGTCGTCGGAGCCGATGACGGCGTCGTCGTTCCCGGCGCCCTCCTTCTCTCCGCCACTGCCGCCCTTGCCGTCCCTGGAGTCGCCGTCGTACAGACCGTTCTTGTCCGGGCGTTCCTTGCCGTCCTTCCCGGGGAAGGTGTTGCTCTCGTCGCCCTTCTGGTCAGCGGTCACCGGGATGTCCTTTGGACGGGTTCCGTACTCGGTCTCCTGGACCAGTTCGGGGTTGCCGTCGTCGTCCTCGTCGATGTACTCGTACTCATACTCGTACTCAGGCTCTCCATCGCCGTCCTTGTCGATGTACTCGTACTCATACTCGTACTCGGGGTTGCCGTCGCTGTCCTCGTCCTCGAAGTAGTACTCGTAGATGTACTCGCCCTCGCCGGGCTCGTCATCCTCGCCGATGGGGATCTTCAGGAAGGTGTCGTCGTAGAGGTAGATGACCTCCTCGTAGTATCCGTGGCCCTCGGCGTGGACCTCTATGAGGAAGGTACCCTCCCAGAGCTCGATCTCGAAGAAGCCCTCCTCGTCGGTGAAGAGGGTCTCGACCTCTGTCCAGTCGTACCAGTCGCCGTCGTCGTAGTAGTCATCGTCGTACCAGTCGTCGTCGTCCCAGTCGTCATACCAGTCGTCGTCGTCCCAGTCATCGTCGTACCAGTCGTCGTCATCGTCCCAGTAGTCGTCATCGTCCCAGTAGTCGTCATCGTCCCAGTAGTCGTCATCGTCCCAGTA
>JANQNJ010000167.1 GCA_028279645.1 Thermoplasmatota archaeon | reverse complement strand
ACGAGCAGCTGGTGGCATATCCCCTCTCCGACATCGTGAAGGGCCACACCGTTGTCGATGGCGAACTCCCTGATCGTACGGTGCCTCGTCGCATATTCCTCGTTGTCGGCCGGGACCCTGTGGTCGAGCATGACGACTGTTCGATCGGGGAAGGCGATCCTGAAACCACCCATCTCTCGGAACGAGCCCATCGCCAGGTACGAGGCCTCGTGGGACATGGCGATATCGGGCCGGACCTCGATATGACCGTCCTCCTCCACGTCACACCCGGCCGAGCGGGAAAGGATGGAGACGGCAGCGGTCCTGTTCATGCGAGATCACCGTTGAAAATTATTGGAAGATCGGTATCGATTACCCTGTTGAAGGAGGCGGGGTCATGACGGTCATTGCTGCGCTTCCTCTTCGTGCCCCTTCTTTGGAGGGACCTTCTGCCCCCCGTTGTTCAGTAGCGGCGCGGGGGCCGGTGCGGGGGCTGGGGCCATCCGAGGAGGCTGCTGTTGTGGATAGGCGGGCGGGGAAGCGACAGGCGCGGGTCGTGCCTGCTGAACGGCCATATTCTGGGGAGGGGCGTAGTTCTGCTGGACCGGCCTTGCCTGGACGCGCGGGGGTTGCTGTTGAGGATGAGGTTGTGGCTGCTGGTACTGTTGAGGCGGCGCCTGGGGCTGCGGAGGTGGTGGCGGCGGCGGCGCGGGCTGCTGTTCCATGGGCGGAACGTGGTCGTCCAGATCGAGCTGGTACTTCGCCAGGTCGTTCTCCTCTATCGGTTTGGCCGTGATGACCTTCGCCTGGGCGGGAGCAGGGGGTTGAGGCGCCTGCTGTGGAGGGGCGGGGGCCGGTGCGGGCTGTCCGGATCCCATACCCTGTAGCCGGGCGTTCTCCTGCTTGAGATCGGTTAGCTGTTTGAAGACCTCGCTGTTCTCCTCGGTCAGCCTGAGGATCTCCCGGTCCTTGTCCCTGAGCTCGGCGGTGAGCATCTCGACCTTGAGCTTCAGCCTCTCCGTCTCCCTGTCGTCGGAACGCGATGATGACCTCGAGAGCTCCCTCTCCTTCTGGGCGAGCTGCCTCTTCAGCTTATCGACCTCGAGCTGGAGCGAGCGTTCTTCGGGCTTCGTGCCGAGGAGCCGGCGCCCGTCCGGCCTCTTCAGCTTCTTTGAGTCGTCATCATCGATTATCTTGATCACTTGCCTTCACCGTTCAGTTCTTACTATATCTTATCACCGTTACGTTATATCATTACCGCCTTGATAGCGGTCAGATGCTGCCGGAGCCCTCGCAGTTGGGACAGGGCTCCTCCGAGACGCTCCCGTCCGGTTTCCGCACGCCGACCTTGCCCTCGCCCTCGCAAACGGGGCATTTCATGCCTCCAGCTGGGGGCGCGGTCGTCGTGGCGGGTGGCGGCGTTGTAAGGGTCTGTTGAGGTGCTGGAGCCTGGGCCTGGACCGGTGCTGGCGCGGGGGCCATCGGGGGCGGCGCCTCGGCGGGCTTCTCCTGCTTGGAGGATAGAAGGCTCTCGCCTGTGGAAGCGGGCCGTCCGGAAAGGAGCCTTCCCCGGTCCTGTCCGTCGTCGGAGGCAGGTGCCGGTTTGACCACCGGAGGCTGCTCGATCGGCTTCATGGTCTCCGCCGGACGCGGCTCGAACGGCCGTGGATGTTCGATGGTAGGCTGGACCGGCTGGGTCTGGACCGGCTGAGGCGGCGGCGCGGTAGACTGTACCGGCGCGGCCTGGGCCGGTGCCGGGGCAGCGGCAGGAGGCGGCGTGACGATGGCCGGTTGAGGTGCCGGCTGGGGAGCGGGAGCGGCAGGCGGGGCTGGGGCCGCGGGCTGTGGTGCGGGGGCAGGTGCGGGTTCTTGTATGGGCATCGTCGTTATCGGTTCGCCCATCTCCTTGACCTGGTTCTCCAGCTCGACGATCTTGGCGGCCTGCTCCTTCACCTTGTTCTCGAGGGCCGTGTTCTTGGCATTGAGATCGGTGGAACCGCCTTCCAGCGCCTTGACCTTCCCCTCGAGCTCCTTGTTCATATCCTGGCTCTTCTTGAGCACCTCGCCGCTGACCGTCAGCTCCTCGGTCTTGGATCTGGAAAGAAGGTCAAGCCGCTCGATCTCGGTCTTGAGCTCCTCCTTGGACTGGATGATGTCGGACATCTTCTGAAGGAGCTCCTCCTTCTCCTTGATGGTCATCTCGATCCGCTTGTCGGTCTCGGCCTCCTTCTTCTTGAGGTCCTCTAGCTCCTTCTTGACCTCGGCATCGGCTCCGGCGGCCTCGGTCGCCGCCTTCTTCGATTCCTCGAGCTCCTTCTTTGTCCCTTCGAGCTCTTTCTTGAGGGCTTCGGAGTCCTTTTTCAGGGCCTCGTTCTCGGCCTTGATCGCTTTTAGCTGCTCAATGGTCTTGGTCAGCTTCTTCTTGAGGTCCTCTACCAGCTCCCCAAGCTTCTTCTTGAGGTCCAGAAGTTCGCCTTTCTTCTCCTGCTCGTAGTGGCTCTTGTCGTCCTCGCTGATCACTTTTATCATGCGACCACTCCAAACGTAGTCCGTCCGTCGCTCAGCCCTTCCCCAGGCATCTGGGGCAGGGCATCTTCCTTTCCCCCTCCTTCCTGTCCTTCACTATTATCTTGCCCACTCCATTGCAGAACGGGCATTTCTGCTTTTTCCTTCCGCCCTTCTTCTCGGCGCGGGTCGTCTCGGGAGGGTCGAACTTCAATACGACCTTCTTCCCGTCGCCCTTCGTTCTGATCACAGCGCCGTCCACCTTCTCCTCCCTGGCAGGGGCGGGAGCCCCTGCGGGTGCGCTTTTGGGCGGTGCTTCCTGCTCTTCCGCCTCAGTTCCACCAGAACGGCTCTGATATTTATCCTTTAGGTTAGTATAGGCCTCCTTGTACTTGTTGACCATCTCGGTGAGGATCGCAACCTTCTTCCGAAGCCGATCGAGCTCCTCGGCCTCCTCCGCCGGGGGACTGGCCCTGGACTTCTGGGCCTCGGACTCGAGCTTCTGGGACCTGTCCCTGGCCACCTTGAGCTCCTGTTTCAGCCCCTCGATCTCCTCCAGGAACCGCTTGGCGGCGCCGTCGCTCTTCCTCTTGACCTCTTCGAGCTCCTTCTCCTTTTGGACAAGGGCGCCTTCTGGCGCCTCCTTGCCGGGGGTCGTGGCCTTCAGCTCTTCGATGGTATTCTCCAGTGAATCGTTCTTCTCCCAGGCCGCTTTCAGCTCCTTGCGGGCCTTGTCGTATTTCTCCTGGAGCTCCTTGTTGCCGCCTGGATCGTCGCTCTGGAGCTTGGCCATGACGATCTTGAGCTCCTTGAAGATCTGCTCCTTGGACTCCTTGCAGTTCTTCAGTTCCCCGTCGAGGCTCTTGACCTCCTTCTCCAGGATTTCGATCGTCTTGCGTCCCAGCTCGCAGCGCTCGCGCTCCCTCTCGAGCTGATCCTGCAGGTCGACGACCTCAGTCGCAAGGTCCGAGGGATCTCCGGAGTTCATCAGTACATCACCGTCGGCTCCGCGGATTGAACATGATCAGATCACGCCGGCCCCGTCGCAACGGGGGCACGATTCCTCCTTGATCCGGCCCAGATTGTCCCTGACGCCGACCTTTCCGTCGCCGTCGCATACCGGACAGGTCTTGCCGTACTTCGCACCGCCAGCAGGCGCAGCGGCCGGCTTGGCCGCCGGTGGCGCAGCAGCGGGGGCAGGAGTCTCGGCTTTTGGGGGCTCCTCCTTGGGTGGCGCCTCCTCCTTCTTCTCCGCTGGGTGGGGGGGCACCTCGGGTGCCGGAGGCGTCTCCGGCGTCGGCGGGTGCTCCGGTTTCGGAGCCTCAGGCGTCGGCGGGGCTGGAGGTACCTCGGGAGAGGGGGGCGGCGGGGGCGGCATCGCTGCCGGAGAGGTCTTCTTTGGGGCCTCCTCCGGTGGCGCCTCCTTTGGCTTCTCCGCTGGTTTCTCAGGCTTGGGCGGGGCCGCGACCTTCGGTGGGGCCTCCTTCGGAGGTTCTGGTGGCTTCTCCTCGGCCTTGGGCGCCTCCGCGGCGCCTGCCTCCATCTCACGGACCTTCTCGTTGAGCCGGGTGACGGCGGTGTTGAGGAGCTTGTTCCTGGCCTCCATCTCGGTGTTGGCCTTCTCCAGCCTCTCGTTCTCGCGGGTGAGGGACTCCACCATGGTGTTCAGGTTCTGGACCTTCTCATTCAGTCCGTCCCTTTCCGCGGCGAGCTTCTCCTCCTGGTTCGACTTCTTCATATGGTCCACGGACGCCTTGAGGTCCGAGCTCTCGGCGGAGGCCTTGTTGAGCGCTCCGTTGAGCCGCTCGATCTCGGCGGTCATGGCGTCCTTCTCCTTTTTGTGGTTGGCCTCGCTCTGGGCGGCAGCCTTCCGGTTGGCGTCGAGATCGGCCTTGACCTTCTCGTACTCGCCCTTGAAGTCCTCGAACTTGCCCGAGAACGTCTTGACGTTGGCCTTCATCGCCTCGAGCTCCTCTCGGAGCCTCTTCTTATCGTTCTGTGAATCGGTCTTGTACTTGTTGAACTCGCCCTCGAGCTCCTTGTAGCGCATGTCGCCCATCTGGAGCTCCTTCTGGACTCGCTCGACCTCCTTGGCCGAGCCGGCCCGGACCTCGGCGATCTCGGAGGTCTTGGCCTTGAGCTCCTTGTTCTCCGCCATGATCGCCTGGACCTCCTTCTCCCGGCCCTCTCCCGCAGACTTCAGATCGGCGAGCTGCTTGTTGAGCTCGGCCTGTAACTGGGACTGCTTCTCCATCTCCGCCTTCATTCCGTTGATCTCGTCGTTCTTCGCCTTCAGGGACTCCGTCATCTTCGTGGTGTTGGTCCCTAGACGCTCGATCTCCTGCTTGTCGGCGGCCTGGGCCTTCTTCAGGCCCTCGAGCTCGGCGCTGAGCTCCTTGTTGGTGTTGCCCAGCTCCTTGAGCGTCGTCTTTGACGCCTCGAAGGTCGCCTTGGTACCATCGATGGTCTCCTGGAGGGCCTTCTTCTCGTTGGCCTGGGCCTCGAGCTGGCCGGTAAGGTCCTTTATACTCGCCTCCAGCTCCGCGGCAGCCTTCTTAGAACCGTCGATCTCGCCCTTAAGGGCGTTGATCTCATCGTTCTTGGCCCTCAGGGACTCGGTCATCTTGGAGGTGTTCGTCCTGAGACGCTCGAGCTCCTCGGTCTCCGACCCGCTCTTCTTCTTGAGCTCTTCCAGCTCGGAACTGAGCTCCTTGTTGCTGGTGCCCAGCTCGTGAAGCGTGGTCTTCGAGGCCTCGAAGGTCGTCATAGCCTCCTCGATCTGCTTGTTCTGATCGGCGTTCTCTGACCTGAGGCCTTCGACCTCCTTCTTGAGCCCGGAGAGCTCCTCCTCGCTCTTCGCAAGAGCCTCCTCCTTTAGCTTGAACTCAGCGTTGGTCTTGGACAGGGCGTCGTTCGCCCCGTCAAGTTCCCCCTTCAGATCGGTAAGGGCCTGGTTCTTCTCCGAGAGCCTCTTCTCCATCTCTGCGAGCTCCATCTTGTACTTGAGGATCTCGGACTTCTTCTCCTCCTCGAAGGCCACCTTGTCCTCTGCGGATATGACTTTGATCATCTTCTACCCTCTCCGTGATCGTATCTTCTTCCTTGTCCCATCCCTGTGACGTCTGCTCCTCCAATCCCGGTCGCTCCTCCAATGATGTATTGAACGTGATCGATCCCACGCGGAACTGCCCGCGGCGTGCTTCATCGGTATCATGTCATACCGACCCCGTCGCACCTTGGACACCGCTCCTTGGTCAGCTTGCCGCCATCGCCCTTTATCAGGACGGTTCCTTCCCCTCCGCACACTTGGCACACATTCTCGGCGTAGCTCCCTCCCGAACCGCCTGATGTCTCTGTCCTCGGATGATGCTTCCTGGGCTTCGGTCTGACGGCGCCTCCCGCGTGGGCCCCTCCGTGCTGCGGATGCTGATAGGAATCGGCCCTCGCCTGACGATGGTCGGGAGTATGGTGATGCCCGGGGGCCGGATGCTGGCCTACATGCGCCGATGTCTGGCCCTGCCTCGGACGCGGCTGCTTCTTGTGTTTCACCTGCTTCTTGGCATGCTTCTGCTTGTGATGAACGGGCTTCTTCTTGCCGCCGTCCCGGATGGCCGCCATCTTGATCTGTGAGTTGCACCACGGACAAACGACAACGGGAATCCTGTCGTTGGTGATGAACGTCCCGTGGCAGAACGGGCACTCGAACTCCTCCTCCTTGGTGGGAACGTCCTTCTCAGGGACGAGCCTGAAGTCGAAGACCATGGTCGAGCTGGCCTTGAGGTTCTCGATCCTCTCCGGCGGGGTAGCGACGTAGCCCTCTGGAACGAAGGGTGATAGCCTGATGTTGCGCATCGGTTTGTCTCCCTCGTTCACCAGCTTGATCTTGTAGTAGAGCCCGTCGTCATCGTTGCCCATGATGGTGTAGACCGGTCCGTCCCGCCCGGGGATGAAGCCCTCCAGGTTCGCGAACTCGTTCTCGTCCAGAGGGAGCAGTTCGAAATAGAGGACCTCCTCCTTGAACGGCGGAAGGTCGACGGTCATCTCCTGGACCTTGGCCGCGTAAGGTGTGTTGGACAGGTCCGGAATGATCTTGATGTCGGTGAGCGGGTTCCCGATCTTGTTCTGGACCTCGATCTTGTAGATGATCTTCTCCCGATCCCGGGCGATCACCGACCTGAGCAGGACCTCCTTCCCTATGTTCGGCTTTGGGAAGGTCGCCGATACAGCACGCTCGGCCCAGACGTTGGCGTCGTCGTACATGTTCGACTTCATAGCTTCCTGCGCCTTCGAGAGGTGCCGTTCCGCCTCTCCGGTGTCAACGCGCGCACGGCGCGCGTCCTTGATTGCGGACCCGGCGTATTCGATGGCCCTGAAGGCTGTCTCGTACCGTCGTACGCTGTCCTCGGCGGCGTCCTTGGCCCTCTTCGAGTAGTCCTTCGACTGCCCCGACCTCTCGCTGTCAAGGGCCACCTTGGCTTTCTTGAGCAGGTCCTCGGCCTCGGACAGGTCGATGGAGAATTCCTTGTCCTTCGGGTTGATCTATCTCACCCCTTTGATCCTTTCGATAAGATGCCTCGCCGACTCGTACTCCTCCAGCGCGCCGTACCAGCGCTGGTAGACGGTGTAGACCACGGCGAGACCCAGCAGAAGCGGGACGAAGTAATAGACGAAGGTCGGAACGCTGCCGGCAGCAGGGATCCCTGGAAGCCCGTCCTTGAACAGGACATCACCGAAGTATCCGATGTCGTGCTGGCCGCTCGTTATCAGTATGATGAAGCCGAAGAACATCATGGACGATATCAGAGGTACCATGATGTACGACCTGATCCTCACGCTGCAGAAGATCGTGATGAACGGGACGACTCCCAGCAGATAGAAGATGGCCAGACCCCGGCCGTAATAGTTGCCCGCCGTTCCGGTGATCGGGAGCTCGAACAGTATGACGAAGAACAGGAACACGATGAGGGAGAGAAGCAGGTACCGCTTCAGGCGCTGTTTGGCCACCAGCCGGGAGCTCACGAACATGAACGACGCCACCGACACGATGAGGCCGATGACGACGAACGGTATGAGGTAGACCGAGATGCCGACATCGCGCACCCCCAGCTCGATCTTCTCCTCGTTGTTGCTCCTCATCTTGAAGTTCTCGTACTTGTTCGACACGATCGAGATGATCAGTGTGTGCTCCTCGTCCTTGGAGGTCCAATCGATCTCCGGAAGCGTTATATGGAACTCGACGGGGGTGGAGTTCCCGACCGAGAGCACATCGATGGTCCGCTCCGCGATGAGCTTGCCGTCGAGGAAGACCTCGATATCGACGTCCTGGATCACATCGTACTCCGCCACACCCACCGGCTCGCCGTCAGCGAACAGCCGGAACATGATGTCGAGCTCGGTGCTCTCCTTGACCTCGCCCTTGACCCGGAGTCCCTCGATGACCATGTCAACGGCGATGGCCTGGACGAAGACGTTCTCGCTCTCGATCCGCGAGTTGAGCCGGGCCTCGATATCGATGCTGTTCAGATCGCGGGAACCAACGTTCACCGGCGCGTGGACCGTTACGTCGAACCATTCCGAGTTGCCGGTATTGAGTGTGGTCGAGTTGGAGCTGATATTGTAGCTCCATCCGAGGGAATCCGAGACCGTGATATAGATGGCGGAGTTGAACGGGTCGAAGTTCATTACCCCGACCCTGATGTCGATGTCGGTATCGGGATAGAGGTAGTTCTTGGCGTTGCCCTCCACCATGATGAAGCTCCGCCTCACACTGAGCCTGAGCGTCTCATGGGCGTCACCCTCGTCGGCATCGGCGCTGAGGATCGCTGTCTCAGTGGTGATGGTCAGATCGTAGGCCGGTGTGACTGTGACCACGATCCATTGGCTTCCTCCGTAGTCGAGATCGAGACCGTACGGGGTCACCTCGGCGGACCATCCAGCGGGTGTGTTCTCCACTATGGCGGCCAGGCTGATGTTCTCCCTTCCGTTCCCGGTGTTGTAGACCTTGACATCGAAGGTGACCGGTTCGTTGGGGAGGGCGTTCCTGGAGTAGACCAAGGGCTCCAGCATGATGCCTGTGACGAGGTCGACGGAAACGACCCCGATCGCGGATGTCATGACGTCGGGATCGGACTTCGATCGGACGGTGAGAGTGATGGTGTCCCTAACGCCGGCCTTGGTGCCGTCAGGTATGAACACCCTGATCTGGACAACGGCGCCCAGGCCTGCCGGTATATCCTTGGCGGCATCCGGTTCGAGGATGGAGATGATCCAGTTCTTCTCGCTGACCGCCTCGACGTTGTACGAGTCGATGCCGTTCCCTGAGTTGTTGACCGTGAAATTGAGATGGGTATATCCACCCGGTCCTCCGGATGCCGGATCGGCGTTCTTTACGGCGACGCCGGAGACACGGATGACCGTCGGAACGATCTGTATCTCCTCGGTGGCGTTCGGGTTGCCGCGTGAGGTGCCGTTGACATGGATGGTCGTGCCCATCCCTTCGGTCGAGTTGTCAGGAGGCGTGATCTCCAGATAACCGGCCTCCTTCTCGCCGGGGTTGAGCTCGTAGACCGTCTTTCCTCCGCGGAAGGAGACGCTCCAGCCCTCATCGATGGAGAGAGGCAGGGAGAGGTCGAAGGTGTCGTTCCCGTTGCCCGTGTTCTCCACGAAGAACTCCACGGACATGGTGACCCCGGGCTCGGCGTCGGTGTAGTTCTGGTCGGGTTCTAGATCGATCCCGAAGCCCTGGCGGACCCTGATCTTGACCTCGGTCTGGTCGTAGGTGAAGTTGTCCTCGCAGGTAGCGATTATGATGAGGTTCTCTATGGTGCCGAGGGCCATTCCGGACGATACGGTTGCATTCAGCTCGAACTGGTGGTTCGCACCGGATGAGAGCGTGACGCTGTTCGGATGATCGGTGGCGAAGCCGTGCAGGCTCACGGTGTCGATGCCGATGGTGTCCACTCCGTTCCCGAGGTTGCTCACCGTGACGTTGAATGTGACCTTCTGGTTGGGCCGGGCAGTGAGGTTGAGGGGGGTCGCGGTGACCTTGACCTCGTACTCCTGGGGAAGCTCGGTCGTGAGCGTGATCTCGTCGTAGCGGGTCTGATCGTTGCCCGATTCAGCCCGTACAACAAGTTCGTAGGAGATGTTCTCGGCATCAAGCCGTGCGGTGACGGTGACGTTGATACCTTTGTACCCGTTGTCCTCAACTGTTACGTTGAACCGATTGATCTTGGCGGACCATTCATCGAGGACCGGGGTGAACGTGAGGTTGAAGGTGTCGATACTGTCGAAGTTCGCGACGTTGTGGACGTTGAGGTTGTATATGGCGGTCCCGCCCTTCTCGATCAGCTGCTTCTTGGGACCGACCGCGTCGATGTCCACACCGTAGGACTCCTCCACCCGTATCCTGGAGTTGGCGCTGGCGGATTCCAGCGGGGAGTTCACCGAGGTCGCAGTGAGAACGACGTCGGCGACGGTGTTCGCGAGGATGATGTCATCCTTGGTCGATTCCGGCACGGTGACGATCACCTGTACGGTCAGATACTCGTTGGATGTGAGGTACCCGGTGGAGTTGGGCACTACAACGGCGATCCAGTCCCTTTGCGCCTTGTCCTGGGCCACCGCCGACAGTTTGTAGTTGTCTGGCCTGTTCCCGAGGTTGGATATCACGAAGTCGAGATATGCGTCCTCGCCGGGGGCCGCCTGGGTGAAGGTCGTTCCGGCCTCGACGCGGACCTCGTCGACCTCGAGGACCTTCAGCTCCATCGTGTTGGAGGCGTCGACTCCGGGCAGTGTGTCCGAGACAGCCTCCACCAGGAAAAGGTTGGAATCGAACGCGACCGCCTCGCCCGGAACCCATACGCGGATCGTGACGTCGGCCGATTCGCCGCTGTTCAGTGCGAACCATGTCCCGTTGCCGATCACGCTGAACGACCACGTCCCGTTCTGGGCCACCGAGATGTTGTAGGAATCGCTCTGGTCCCCTATGTTCCGGACGGTGAACCGGATGTCCACGGTGGCGTTGGGAAAGACCCATTCCACCGCCTGCTCCGGGGTAACGGTGACCTCGTACTCGGCGGCCTCCGAAGCCCCCGTCAAAAGGACCGTACCGACTGCGACGAGGATGAGTGCGAGAAGAATCGTACGACTCGTGAGATTTATCTTATCGGTTCTCCACATGGTGCCACCGCATTTGGTCGGTCCGCGGAAGGGATGGGCTGGACTAGGTAAGTATAAAAGTGAATATATATAGCATTTTTGTAATCCGTTGTACACATAGGACATCGTCGTATGCTCACGGTCACGGTATATCGAGATGGTCCGATCAGGTTGGAAATCGTCATGTTCTGTCAAAGGGATCGCAGTCCCGACCGATCAGGTACACACGCCTGCGAGTAAAGTTTATAACGGAGAAGTCGTTACAATACTGAATCAAGGGGATAGCGTATGGCCAAGTCCAAAGGTGGCGTTATTGCGGTTTCTGGTGTGGCACTCCTCGTCATCGGTGTCATGCTCTTCATGCTGTACGGTAAGCTCCTTACTGCGGGACACGACGTCGTCACGATGCAGGAGCTCGGGGACGACATTCACGAGTCCTTCTCATGGGGTTACGAGTTCAAGAGCTACAACTCCGGGCAGGAGGTCTTCATCGATGACACCGTGGCGAAGGTGGAGTACAACGCCTCGGTGGACAAATCTGTCGTCTGGTTCAAAAGTAGCGGTATAGGGACCATCGATAACTGGACCCATCTGCGCAACGAGACCATCGACATCCACGTCACGATCTACGATAACGGCTACTTCCGTCAGAAGGGCGAGAGGGAGGCCTTCCTCTTCTTCGAAGGGGATGTGACAGGGGACCTGGCCACAGGCGACGACGTGCTCATCACCGTCGTGATCGCCGGTGCGAAGGACAAGGAGTTCATCCAGCAGCACGGCGATCCCGAGAAGGACGGTGACAGAGGTCTCACCACCGACGATATCACCGATCCGGCGATATTCGAAACGGCATCCTTCGCCATGATTGGCATGGGTGCCGCCCTCATTGCGGTCGGTGGGATCAAGAGCGCCAGGAGCAAGG
>JANQNJ010000161.1 GCA_028279645.1 Thermoplasmatota archaeon | reverse complement strand
GGCCAGGCCACCGGGAAGGTATCCGGCGGATGGGGCGTACAGATCTATATCGACAACGAGACTTTCGACATCATCGAGGACGGCGGCAGCGCCGATATCTTCTTCATTTGGAACTTCGAGAACTTCGACGACGACCTGGAGGAGGATGCGTGCATCGTCGCGTCGTTCGGGAACGACACCGTCATCAACTGGCTGGGCGGCGACAGCAATCCGTTCGATTGGGACAACGCCTCGATCTGGAGAAAGAGGAGCAAGGGCCAGGAGCGCTTCAACCAGATCTACCAGTACGACCTGGCCGAGTATATCAACCACAGCGGTTTCTACTATCTGAGCATGGGCGGCATCCTCGAGGGAACCTCCTGGGGCACGGAGGGGATGGGTGCCTACTTCGACGATGTCAGCATTAGCATCACCGAAAAGGTCAGCGACATCCACTCGGAGAACAACAGGACCGGCAGGGACGTTCAGGTCATCCCGGAGCAACCGACCGTTCCTTACAATTTATCCGGGTACCTGAAGTGGGCCTCAAACGGGACCGGCGCCGAAGCCACCGCCTACCTGAAGAACCGGAACACCGGCTGGGAAGTGGAGACGCTCAGCGCGCCAGACGGCTCCTACAGCTTCTCCGTCTCTCCGGACAACTACACCGAGGGAGCAGTGTTCACGCTCTATGTCTACGAGTTCCAGAACGACCTTCTGCTGACCGGCGAGGAGGAGTTCTTCATGTACTCATATGACAGCCCTGCCGATATGGACCTCGTCATTGACCTCCTCGGATATCAGATCGAAGGGGTCAACGGAACCACGTCGGGCTATCCAGGTGACGAGTTGTTCGTAGATATCAGCCTGTTGTCCATGGCGAACATCGACCAGGACATATACCTCAATATCACCGGTATATCCACGGACTGGCTCCTGTACATCGACCACCCTGATGTGGACAAGAAGGCCCATTCCAGCTTCCGCATCAGCATGGACACAGGGCTCCATCGTAACTTCACTCTCGTGATCTACACATCGGATATCGCCTCGGAATCTCCGGCCGCCAATACCACCATGACCATGGATATCGAGGTCCCGGACTATCCGGACCTCACGATCTCGGAACAGCTCGTCCTCCAGATCCTACCCGTGCTGGACTTCAAGATCAAGACCGATGCTGACAAGAGCGGCGACCCGGGCTCGGCGAGGATCTATTCAATAACGATCGAGAGCAAGGCCAACACCTACAATGTGGTCAACCTCTCCGTCGCCACCAACGCCTCCGCGGGGTGGGTGGGAAAGCTCGACAACTACCTTGTCGGCCTGCCCATGGGCGATACCGTGGAGATCAATCTCACCGTATGGATACCCGAGGTCGACCTGGAGCTCCTTGTCGGACTTGCCGGCGAGATCGGTCATTTCACGGTCTCAGGCATCAGCTACTACGATGAGAACGTTACCGACAACGCAACAACCATGACGACCGTCAATCTCGTCGAGGGTCTCGAGATCGATCCGGGTCCGAACGTTGACGTATACCCTGGTTCTGAAGCAACAATCACATACGAACTGCGGAATACCGGCAATGGCGATCTGAACGTTACCCCCGCCATTTCATGGAACTCCACCTACGGCGATGCCGTGGTGAACGGCTCATCGTTCTATGCAATGGGTCCGAACGAGACGGCCAACGTCCGGGTCACGATCAATGCATCGACCGATCTGGAAGCGCTGACGGCCGGCAAGGCCATCGAGATCGTCCTGAGCGTTATGGGCGAGGAGGCCCCCGGACGTTTCATCATAGGCCAGGTCTTCGATCTGGGGATGAACTACACCTCATCGGCCGTTCTCGTACCACCGGGTGAGTCCGAGACAGAGGAGGTGCTCCTTGTCAATAGCGGCAACGGCTATGAGTCAGTTCTGATCACAAGGGACTCCGGTGTGAGCTGGATAAACCCGGTCCAGCCTGCCGTCGAGATCGGACCGAGAGGATCACTGAGCATCGGCATCTCGATCACTCCACCGCTCTACACCTCTCCCGGCCTCCATTATTCGAACATCACCTTTACCGGGAAGGACGGCGTTGACCGATCCTTCGAGATCCGGGCCAAGGTCACCACGACCAAGCGCGTCGAACTGGTACTGGCAAGAGCAGAGCCTCTCGAGAAAACGGGGTCCGATCCCTTGGCGATCAACGCCTCCGGCGTCCCGTACGGCCTGTGGAAGAACCCCAGCGGGGACCTCAGGCTCGGCCGCTTCGAGGACGATCGGCTTGTCCAGACGAAGGCCCTGGACGGCGATCCTGTAGGAGACCATTTCGACGCCGTCTACGAGGACGGTTCGATCTATATAATCTGGAGCCAGCTCAAGACAGGGACCGAGGAGGTCCTGATGCAGCGGTACGATATTTCGACCAACGTCGCCAGCTTTCCGGAGCAAATAACCCCCAGCGATAAGAACGCCTCCTTCGATCCAAGCATCGACGTCGAGGACGGGAACGTCTACGTCATGTGGCTGGACGAGGCGATACAGGGGACCGGATCCAAGGGGACGGTCATGTTCGCATCCAAGATCGACGGCTCATGGATAGCTCCCGTCGAAGTGACCGCTGATGACACCAACAGAGCGCCCTTCATCAGGGCCTCCGGTCTTGACATCTACGGCACATGGATATCAGGGACCGGGGCAAGCGAGATCGGCCTAGTGAAGATGTCCACCATCGGAGCCAAGAAGGTCGGTCCGATGGTCGTGCCCGGAGAAACGGGCCTCTTCTCGGAAGTGATGCTCGTCATCAACGGGGATCAGGTAATGCTTGCCTGGGCCGACGACGACGTCGCATCCACCGTGTTCTACAACAGCGGAACGTGGAGCGAAACACGGCACTACTCGGGTGATGGTATATACATCTCCCATTTCAACGACCACCACCTCATGGTGCGCAATGACGGTATATGGTATTCGGAGGTATCGAAGAAGAACAATTACTCTTACGCGAAGGCCACAGGGTCCAACGGCGAGGACGGTGGATTCTCGTTCATCGTCTCGAACGAGACGGTCCACCTCTTCTGGCAGGAGGGAGCCTCCCTCCTTTGGGACAGCTTCCCACTGCTCCATTCAGGTTGGGGCAAGGAGATAGAGGGCGAGTTCCACGTTCACAACTACGGAAATATAGCCAGCGATGTCGATCTCTCCGCCGAACTGCACGATAACTGGACATTCGACACCGACGAAGGTAGCATGAAGATAGATCCGGACGGATGGGCTACGATCCCGTACACCCTGAAGTTCCCGATAAGATATGGTGAGTATGAGAACACCACGTTGGTCGCCAGCATCGGTCTCTCCGACCCCGAAAGAGCGGTGCTTCGAACATATCCCGTGGGACCGGAGACCCACGAAGCTTCCCTTGTTCCCATCAACGATCCGATCCCGGGTGTGTGGTCCACTGTGCGTCTCGAGCTGACCAACGTTGGCAACGTGGACGAGAACATCACCGTCGATATGTATGCAACCGATCTTCCCGACGGCTGGACCGTCCATCTGAACACGAGCGGCCCATACTCTCTGGGACCCCAGGCCTCGACCCTGATCGATCTGAGGGTCATGTCCGATCCGCTACAATACAGGTCCTCAGGGACCATGAGCTTCGATATCAATTCCACAAGTATAGATAAGCAGATAGACATGAGCATCACCGCTGCGGACCTTGCTCCGGAAGCGGACATCGAACCGGCCTCCAGCAACCTGTCGATGGTCCCTCTGGTGTTCCGGTCGATCTCACACCGGTCTTTGAACGATACCTGGCACGTGAGCAACGGTATGATGGGCAACGGGACATACCTGAACATCACATTCCTTCGACCCGGAACATACACCGTCCAGTTGCGCTCGTCGAACCCATCCGGCACCGACACTATGACCATCGAATACGTTGTCATCAATCGAAAACCCGTTCCATCTGCCGTCTCCGGTGATACCATCGAGACCAAGACCTACGAGCTGATCGAACTGGAGTCAACGAGCCGGGACCCCGATGGCGCCATCGTTCACACCATGTGGGAGATCAAGGGGATAGGGTCCTACAACGGAACATCCCTCGAACATATGTTCATCTCTTCGGGCAGCTACGAGATCGTTCTGACCGTGACCGACGATTCCGGCGACAGCAATTCCACTTCCATACTCGTGATCGTGAACAAGGGCAAGAAGGCGGACACGACCGACTCCGAGGACGACCTCTCCTCGAGATTGACCGATCTTTCCGCGATCCTCTGGTTGATCATCGTCCTGCTTATCGGCGTCGTTGCCTATCTCCTCTATACCCACTATCGAACGAAGGCTGCCGCTCTTCCCGCTGTGGCGCCAATCACTACCGAGGACTTCTTCGAGGAGGTGAGCAACCTCTGGGACAATATCCTCGATCATCTTGTGCTGACAGCACCTGAGTTCACCGAGGTCCTTGAAGGATCGAGGCCGATCCATTACGAGCCTGATACCAAGGCACTGGCCATCGGGGTCCTCAAGAGCCCCCGATCAGACATCGCCCTCGAACCCGGCAACCTGTCGATGATCGAGGACAAGATCGACGAACTCCTGGACAGGAGGGTATTTGTGGATGCCGAGATCCTCGAGGGCGCTGAACTGCTGGAGATGCCCGCCTCGGGCTCGCGAAAGAAGAGCCCGTCACGGCCGGGCGCAGCACGTCCTAAAGGAAGGACCGGTGGGCCCACAGGCCCGAAGAAGGTAAAGAAGAAGGCTGCAAGGCCCAGAGCCCCTAAGGGTCAGGAAAATGCCGATGATCGTCACTCGGCGGACGACGGTTCCACTGGGCATCGGTCCGGAACGGAACCGGAGGACCCGGGGCCGTACCATGATCCAGCTGACGAACGCTGGGGAGGTGAACATAAATGAACCACTCGGATATCAAGAGCTCACGGATCGCTTTCGCGGTCCTTCTGCTGTTCGGTCTTCTCATCATGCTCTCGGGTACGTCAGCGGGCGACGGACTGATCGGGCCGGTCGACGATGACGGACATGACGATCTCATCTATGCCGACCCTTACAGCGAGAGCGGCAACGGTTCCGTCCATATCGCCTTCGGCCCCCTCGTTCGCGGCACCTACAGCAGTTCCGATGCGGATCGATCGATCCTCGGGTCCGAGAAGAGCGCTTTCGGCAGTTCGATGGCGTTCCTCGAGATCGGGTCCAATGAATATCTGGCGGTCGGAGCCCCGGGTGATGACATCGTCTGCTTATATGAGGTAGATGCCGTTGAGGACGGCACTGTGGCGTCCATGGAGGCCTCCGATCTCAACCTGACCGGAGAACCCGGCTCAGGGTTCGGGACCTCCATCATGGTAGAGGATATCAATGACGACGATGAGGACGACATCATCGTCTCCGCTCCGGACAGCGACAATGGCAAGGGCTCCATATACATCTTCCTCGGACCGCTGGAGGGCTCTGCCTCGGACGAGGCGAACACTACCCTCATTGGCCCAGACGATGGTTCCGATTTCGGAAGCGACATTATGGCCCTCTCCCATGACGACGGGACCGGCCTTCTTGTTGGTGTACCGGGACAGGACATGATCTTCCACTACCCCGAGCTCGACGGTATCGAGACCGGGAGCATCGCCCACAGTGCAAAGGACTTCAGGTCGATGGGCCACACCGACCTCGCCTTCGGGGGCGGCGCAATGAGGCTGGCCCAGGAGCTGGGCCTGACCAACGGGAACGCTTCCGACAACCTTACAGGCTGGTCCGCAAAGGACAACTCTGCTGGCCAGCAGGAGGGCATCCTACGGCTGGTGACCTCGACCGACGGCATCTGGATAAACAACAGCGACAGCGGTGAACCCGTGCCGGGCTTTGGGACCCGGCTGAACTACATGAGCCGGGACGACGATGGACACGAGTACACAGGCCGCCTATGCTCTCCCATGTTCTATATCCCGTACCATATCGAGGATATACATGCCTGGTACTACTGGAACGCCTATTCCTTCGACCGGGTCGATTCCGACAGGGTCAGCATCGGTCTGTTCGACGCGGTCACGGATGACCTCCTCATGGAATACGCCTACTGGCGACCGCCCCAGAACCATCGCTCGAACACCAGGGTCGTATCGACCGTATTCGACATATCCCCGTTCCAGGGTTACTACGCCTACATCGGGATGGAGATGAAGGGCTCCGGTAGGGACAGCGGGGCCATGGAGCTCGACGACCTGTATTTCTGCGACGATAACGGACGGCCCGCATTTCACCGGCTCGGCTACCTCGAATCTGACGAGATCAAGCTCCCGTTCGAGACGGATACGCTCCTTCCGATGTGGCGGGGCGACGCCAACTCGGAGACCCTCGAAGTGAGGATCCGCTCCACCAACGAGAGCTGGAAGGATATCGAACCGGTGGTGAACGGACAGTTCCTCATCCTGGACGATGAAGCGACGACCATCGAATACAACATCACGCTCAAGACCTCCAGGATAGGGTTCTCACCCGAGATCTCCGCCCTCACGATATATTGCTCACCCCCCGGAATGGAGCTTGTGCAGGGCGCAGAAGGCTCCGCCTTCGGACGGTCGTTCGACCTGGCCGACGGCGATCTCTATGTGGGCGCGCCCGCCGATGAGGGTGACGATGGCACCGTCTATCTCTTCGAGGGGTTCGAGATCGATGGAAGCCTCTCACACACCGATGCGAACGATACCATCCAATCCTTCTCCGACGTCGAGCTGGGAGGCGCGGTATCCCTCCTCGATATCGATGATAACGGATACACTGACCTTATCGTCGGGGCACCCGGGGTCTACGGCATCCCGACGGACGATGGGGATGGCGGTGCGATGATGGTCT
>JANQNJ010000155.1 GCA_028279645.1 Thermoplasmatota archaeon | reverse complement strand
CTGCCACGACGCGTCGAGGGTCGTCGTCCTGATCGTCGAGCCTCATCATGATCAGTCGGGTCGCCGCCTCGAAGCGTCGTGGCAGTGATCTATCAGACCCTGCAGTCGAGGATGGCGGAATAGGCGGGTGTCATCACCTTTCGAACGGCGGGAGGACCTCTTGGAGGTCGCCAGCCATGCCTGGCGTTCTCCCTACCCCCGACCTCCCCGTGTCCTCCCGCCGATAACTCCGGTCCCGGCATGCTCTTGCCTCCTCCTGCGGATCCCGCCGGGGCCTTCACGGTCACCTCTTGATAATATCGCGCAGCGCCCTCCTACCCCCTTGGGCGCTGCGATCTACTTTTTCTTGTTCCGATCATCAGAGAGAACAATGGCGCCAGATCATGATAGAAGATCGTAACTAGGGAGAACCTTGGCATGGCCCGAACGCTCGGTCTGCATGGCCATGGCTGTTCGATTTGCGTCGTCCAGTACGGACTGCACGTGTGGTTGGATATCAGTCGCTGTGCAGGAAATCAAGGCTGTATCCCTTCGACGTGTAGGGATACTTCTTCTGTGGATAGCCGATGGTCTCGATCTTCCGATTGATGTCCCTCAGCATCTCCTTCCGGTACTCAGCGTCGGTATCGATGTTCTTCTTGTGCATCCTTCATCCCGTTACCGATAATGGAACAGCTTCTTTATAAATATTTCCCGGAAAAACAGCGCTTTCTTTATAAGCGATAGGTTTTCGATAACTACCGGTATTTCCACTGGAACCGATGAACGCATAATGAATGAACCGGGTCTTCTTTCCCGAGTTTGTGATCCTCTCTTGAGGGGGTCATGCGGCATCCCGCACACGCATCTGAACGTCCTTCGTCTTCACCTTCATCGTCATGATGGTCCCGACTGCTTTCACGGGTCACGAAAAGGAGAGAGGATGGACGGGATACTTTCCACCACTTCGGAGTTTCTTTTTATATCAGCTCTCTGCGCAGGGGGTCCAAGGAGATTCAATAGCACCAAACATTTATATTAATAGCTACATATAGAAAAACCATCCCAGAGTCAAGCAGCATCCCGGTCCGGGATACTGCCGGATGGGTGGATCGGCACTAGCCTTGAAAGGTGGGACCATGGCCACTAAAGCGGAACCTCAGCCGGAAGAGACCGAAGAGGAAGAAGAGGAGTTGCCCAAGGGCTACGTGGAGGACAAGGTCAAGAAGCTCATTCCCGAGGAGCGGATACGCACTAAGCTCGCTCCCCCCGTGCCGGACCTCTCGCTGCCGATCTATGAGGTTCTAGACTCCTATACCACCAAGGAGGACCTTGTCAGCGTCAAGGTCGCTTATAACAAGGAGAACCACCTCAGATATTATTTTGCCATCGAGCCGCACCTTTCCGAGGAGGAGGAGTACGCCATCAATCTCATCGAGGAGGTCCTCATCAGGGCCTTCGATATTCGACTGGAGGACCTCGAGGAGGACCCCAACATATACATGCGGACCGCTGTGGAGAGGGTGATCAAGAGCTATAGTCTCTTCAAGGAGGTCACCCAGGAAATGGAAAAGGAGATCTTCGAGAAGATCTACTATTATATCCAGCGCGATCTCGTAGGCTACGGCAGGATCGATCCCCTCATGACAGACGCGAACATCGAGGATGTCTCATGCGATGGACCCGACATTCCCGTTTTCGTCTACCACAGGAGGCACGAGTCTCTTGAGAGCAATATCATGTGGCCGGACGAGTTCGAGCTGGAGTCCTATGTCATCCGTCTGGCCCAGCGCTGCGGGAAGCATATCTCCGTGGCCGAGCCGCTGCTCGACGCTACCCTGATGGACGGTTCTCGTGTGGTCATGACCCTCGGTCACGACATCTCGACTCGAGGAAGCACCTTCACCATCAGGAAGTTCAGGGACGAGCCCTTCACACCCACCGATCTTATCCGCTTCCAGACCTTCTCACCACTCATCATGGCGTACCTGTGGATGGCCGTTCAGTACGGCATGTCCATGCTCTTCGTTGGCGGCACTGCCTCCGGTAAGACGACGAGCCTGAACGCAATCTCGCTGTTCATCCCGCACCAGGTCAAGATCGTTTCCATCGAGGAGACCAGGGAGGTCAATCTTCCCCATCCGAACTGGGTGCCGGGCGCCACCCGAGAGGGTTTCGGCGGAGAGGTCACCGCCAGCGGGAAGGTCACCGGCGCCATCGATATGTTCGATCTGCTGAAGGCCGCTCTCAGGCAGAGGCCCGAGTACATCATCGTGGGAGAGATCCGAGGTGCCGAGGCCTACGTTCTGTTCCAGGCCATGGCAACAGGTCACGTCACATACTCCACCGTTCACGCAGATTCCGTTCCCTCTCTCATTCACAGGCTTGAGAACAAGCCGATCAACATCCCCCGTGTGATGCTTCCGTCCCTTGACGCATGCTCCATCCAGATCCAGACCAGGATCAAGGGGAAGCGCGTGAGGCGCTGCAAGCAGATCGTGGAGATCATCGGCCTCGATCCACATACGGGCGAGCTGCTGACGAACGAGGCGTTCCGGTGGAACCCCGCCGAGGACGAGTTCGAGTTCTTCGGAAAGAGCTACGTCCTCGAGAACGTCATGGTCCTCGCGAACATGGACAAGGAAGAGCTCACCTCGGAGCTGAAGACCAGGCAGTCGATCCTCGAGTGGCTCTTCGAGCACGAGGTCAGCGATTACAGGGAGGTTTCCGGCATCATCAACGAGTACTACGTCAATCCGGACACCGTCCTCGCCAGGCTCGGTATCCGCAGGCAACGGATCCGCAAGCAGCAGGATGAGCTCGAGGAGCCGGAGGAGTCGGAGGATGCACAGGTCAGGGACTTCGGGGGCGAGAAGCCGCCGGAGCTGGGTGAGAGCGCAGCAGGCGAGTCAGGCCAGTGGGGTTGAAGTATGGAAGAGATGCTCACTCCCTATCAGAAGATGTGCTACGGCGTCTTCATGAACTCGGCGCAGAAGTCCGCCAAGAAGAACTATAAGCTCAGGGAGTGGGTGGAGAAGGCCCATATGAACATGCTCGCGGAGGTTTACATCGCCACCGTGTGGATGACGACCATGATCATGGTGATCGTCGGGATCGTTCTTCTGCTGGTAAGCATGTTCGTTCTGACGCCGATGCTCACATCCGGGCCCGTGGCGATCCCCGCCTTCATTTTCCTGATCCTCAACTATGCCGTCTTCCTGCCGTTGTGCGTTTACACATATTTCATCATGATGTCCCTTCCCAGGATGAGGGCCAAGTCCAGGGGAGCCGACATCGATATATATATTCCCTATGCCGCGAACTTCATCGCGGCGATGTCCGCAGCCAACGCGACGCCCCAGAACATCTTCAAGTCGCTGTCTACCCAGGGCCATATCTACGGCGAGATATCCAACGAGTTCAAGTATATCTACCGGGACATGAACCTGCTAGGTACCGACCTACTTACAGCCCTGAAGCGCGCCGTCAAGAGGAGCCCTTCGACGAAGTTCCAGGAGTTCGTGCAGGGCATCATCGGAACCCTCACAGCTGGCGGTGATCTCAAGCTCTATTTCCTCAATCGCGGCGAGTACTACATGGTGATGAACAGAAGGGAGCAGTCCTCCTTCCTGGAGACCCTGGCATTCATCGCTGAGAGCTACGTCATCGTCGCCGTGGCCATGCCCATGTTCCTCATGATCATCCTTGTCATCACATACTGGATCAGCGGTTCCGGTTTCAACGTCGGCGACACCCTGATGTACCTGGTAGCTTTCGTCATGCTTCCGGTGACGCATCTGGGATACGTCGGAATGGTCAAGCTAATGACGCCGAAGGTGTAACGAGATGAAGGACGACATAGTTGGGATACGGTCGAAGTACAAGATCCGCATACCGAAGCTCATCGCATTCGAGTCCACGGACTACACCCCCTACTACATTCTCATCATCTCTGCCATCATCTGCGCGGTCCTCTTCCTCATCTTCTGGATCGATCTCCAAACAGATTTCGGCACTGAGGTTATCGACGGTGACGCCGATGGTCTTGACAAGAACCCCGAAGAACTGTTCGACGGCAGGTTCACCATCCAACGCTCCTCGGGTAGCCAGGTCAAAAAGGACCTGAACGATAATACCCCTGAGGACGAGCTCGGTGATCAGGGCAACCTGGAGAACGAAAATTCGGAATGGAAATATGTCGAGGTCAAGCAACCCCTCCTCGGATGGATGGACTACCTGCCCATGGCCTTCATGATCCTCCTGGCCCCGTACGGGATCACCGAGGGGATGAAGAGGCGGCGTCTGGAGCGGATCGAGGACAAGTTCCCCGACTTCATCAAGGACCTGGCCGAGTACTGGAAGGGCGGTCTCAGCATGACCACCGCCATCGACACGATCTCCAGGGGTGAGTATGGCGCCCTCAACAAGGACGTCAGACAGATGGCGACCCAGATCTCCTGGGGCGTATCCTTCGAGGACGTTCTCAGGCTCTTCGCCGACAGGGTCAAGACCCCGCTCGTGGAGAGATCGGTCATGATGGTCAACGAGGCCAACAAGGCAGGCGGCTCGATCAGTGACATCCTCCTTACCGCAGCCGCGGATGCCAGGGAGATCAGGTACCTCAAGGATGACAGGAAGAAGAACCTGGGAATGTACAACCTCGTCATCTACGTCTCCTTCGCTGTATACCTTGCTGTGATCATCATCATCGCCGGCGTCTTCCTTCCTGCTATCGCCGAGGCCAACATCGGCGGAGGTGGCGAGGGTGCGGGACAGATCGGCGGTCTGACGGTCCAGAAGATCAATCCGCTGGACATCAACATCATCTTCTGGGGCTCGACCATCGTGCAGGCCATCGGGAACGGCATGATGGCCGGCGTGATGACCGATGGGACGTTCTCCTCCGGCGCCAAGCACGGCTCCCTCATGCTTCTGATCACGTGGCTTTCCTTCAAGTTCCTCGTGTTCCCGATCTCCTGATCACCTCCAGGTCGAGGCATTACCCGGTCAGGTAGCGGGACCCACTTGCGATCGGTAGAACCCGATCACCTGCGAAGAGTCCGACGGGGTGAACGAACTGAGACGACGAATGAGGCGTGACGAACGCGGCCAGATACACATCATCGAGGTCGTGACCGCGGCCCTGATACTCGTGGCCGCCATCCAGACGATCGTTACCACCCAGCCTCCGCCAGCTTCCGCCTCCGAGTCCCTGATCAAGCTGAAGGAGCTCGGGGACGATTCGCTCAGGGCCCTTGATAACATGCCGCTCGAGGACCCTCACGACCGGTGGATATACGATAATAGCACCCTCGTCAAGGCCATCTCAACGCAGAACATGACCACCATAACGGAACTTCTAAACGGGTCCCTTCCACGGACCATGACATATTCTCTCAGCATATCCAACGGCACCAGTTCGGTCCATCTTTTCGGTCCCACCGATCCCATCGGGGACGCGACGACCTCCAGACGGTGGGTCCACCTCAAGTCGAACCCGTATCCGTTCGAGGACGAGCTCGCTGAGGTCCGCCTGCTCATCTGGTACGAGGTGAGGCCGTGAGCCTTCCGAGTCGCGGGCCCGGAGGGTTCAGGAAGGACGAGGACGGCCAGCTCATCCTGTCCATGGGCATCGTCCTGACGTTCACACTGATGCTCATAGCCTCCAACGCCGTCGATCTGAGCCATGTGCAGAGCCGGAACACGTCGGAGATCCGGAACCCGTACCTGGCGGAATACGAGCAGATACTCGACCTGTTCCAGTCGAAGCTGGAATGGGCCGTGAACGGCCAGGACCACTTCGACGACTGGGAGACCGCCCTGGAGACCGCAGTGGTCACCACGTTCTCCACCTGGGACCGCATACTTTCCTCCCACGGGATCCTGATCAAGCAGGAGAACATGTCCTACGAACGATCGACCTCCGATCTCCATGACGTGGTACTTACCCTCGAGGTCTCTCTGACCGACGGGCTAAGGGCCATCAGGGAGACGATCATCCTGCCGGTCCGTATCCTGGCCACCGATGAATGGATCAACGTTCCGGGGACCGATCTCCACTACCGCATCCCGCTGGTGGTCTCGCCCTCCGAGTTCCAGCGCCGGAACGATCCGGTATCCGCCACCATCAACTTCACCGAGGTCCTCAACGATCGCGGGGTGTACGACCCGTTCGACCCGACGACGTTGACGTTGATCGAGCACGATAATACCACCGGGCTGGAGAGCTTCGTCCTGATGCAGTTCGACACGGCAGCCGGATTCCATACCTCCAATAATGCCCTCGGCACCGTCTCCTGGGTCCTGAACGGGAACACCCCTGCCGATACCCCGAGGTACTTCTATCTCTATTTCGACACGCTCGGTGACGGGAGCACCTCGATATCGACCACGTCCGACCTTGAGATGACAGCGGACGGATGGGTCAACAACTCGTTCTACCGGAACCAGCTTCGGACCGGCGAATCGCTGCGCTCCGTCGGTCAACCCGATATCGGCACCGGTAGCCCTAGCTGGAGGTTCGTCGACAACGGTAGCCTTGTGAGCGACCACGACTCTTGGGATACCTGGACCATCGATTCCTCCGGCGATGTGATCGGATCGGTCGAGAGCACGAACGGCCCGTTAACAAGGACATGGACCTTCTATGCAGGCTCCGGAAGGATCGACATCACCGACACGTGGAACAACACCGGGACAGTCGACTTCCTTGGAGCGTTCTATACCGATGAGCTCAGATACGCCGGCGCCGGCGATCCGTACGCGAGCGGCCTGATCGACGCGGCGAACGAACCCTCGGCGCCTACCGAGGCCAACTCCTCCGTCTATTCCTACATCTATCACGAGGACCATGACACCTACTACGGCTATATCTTCAACCTCAACAGGCTGAGGGACGTCGAGTGGGAGAAGGTCGCGGGCGAGGAGATCATGGACCTGTTCATGGACCACAGCGTGTCCACCACGGTGTCGTACCATATGTTCTTCGGGACCTCTGTATCCCAGCTCCAGATCACCGTGAGGAACATCGCTAACCCTCCGGTGATCAACAGGTACCCTGTACAGTACGAGGCCTGAGCATCCGGGACGCTTCCCGGCTCATTCCAACCCCCAATTTGCTTCTAGATCAATCCTCTATCCTCGGCCAGCCGGACGGCCCTCTTCCACTCCTCATCGGTAAGCCTGCGGTCGAGGTGGGGGTACATGGCCGCCCGGTGCTCGGGACGGTACTGGTCCATAAGATTGAGCCTGGCCTCTGGAACGTTCTCTCCGATCCATTCGACTATCGGCCCGGTGCAGCAATCCACATGCCCTGGAAGCACCAGATGCCGGATGAGGAGGTCCGCATCCTCGCCAGCGAGGATGTGGTTCCTCCGTATCGTGGACCAGTATCGATCGACGCCGGAGAGGGCCTTGCCGCAGTCATCGTTACCGTACTTCATATCGGTAAGGTACAGGTCGATGGTGCCCGACAGCAGGGCCATGCTCCTCTCAGTCAGGAACATGTTCGAGTTCCAGACCATCGGTATCCGAACTTCGACATCCCTGAGCACCTCCAGTATGAATGGCAGGTGCGGGATCGGGTCCCCCCCGACCCAGTTCACGTTCCTTCCGCCTCCCCATTCGATGATCTTCACCATGGTGCCGATGTCAACCGTTCGACCCTCGTCAGGGTCCTGGCTGATCGACCAGTTCTGGCAGAAGACGCAGTCGAGGTTGCACCCCGACATGAAGATCGTGTGGGACGGTACCAGTTCCCCCTCCTCCCCCATGTGAAGGAACTCCGATGACATCGTTCCCCTTGCCCATCTGCCATCCTCCATCGCGATCGCGACACCGCAGGCCCCTCGCTCTCCCTCTGTCCTGTCCACCAGGCACCCTCTCTCGCACAGGCCGCAGGACCTCATGAGGTCGGCGGCCAGGGCGAGCTTCAGGTCCAGAAGGCTGCATTCGACCTGTCTCGCCTCCGTCACCTCCCTGGACCTTGCCACAGCGCGGCCATGCTCTTCCCATGCCCTATTGATCAGGTCCTCAATGACCGGTCCTTCCTTACCAATGGCCGATCGAAGGTCTGCCAGCACGGTCTCGTCCACCTCGGTGGAGCGCACCCGGTGGTATGCGGGCATCCCTCCTTCGAGGACCCTGAAGTAGGCCTTGAGCTTCACGTTCCGACCAACGACGTGAACGATTAAAAAGATTGACCAACGGGCCGATTATGCTTTCCGGTCTACTTCCAGTCGTTCAACGATCGCGGTGAAAAGCGGGTCCAGGAAGGAGATCTACCTATGGGAAACCGTTATTATAACGTTTAAATAGGGCTTCATCCGTGTCATTTCACATGAGGAGGAGGTACATGATCTCCGGACTGCTCGTGGCTGCAGCGGTCCTGTTGATCTTCCCGTCCAGTTCCGGAAGCAGCTATGACCACCGGGACCTGGTCCAGAACGATTCGTACGAGAGCTACTACTCATACGGTATCAAGGGCGAGAACCAGAGGGTCGGGTTCGAGCTCCTCGCCTACGATGGCGATATCGGTCTGGATATCTACGTGATCCTGTATGATTACTACCTTTTCTATCCAGATGGACCGTTCGATCCGATCGCAGCCTATTACAATGTGACCGAGGTCAACTTCACGTGGAAGGCGGAAAGGACCGACCAGTACATGGTGGTCGTCGACAACCAGAACACCTCTCTGGCCGGCGACACACCCTCCAACGGTTCCAGGTACTTCCACATCTGGATCAAGGATTCCGAGGAGGACTATTACGACGACGTTTCGGATGTGGAGGATTCGTTCGTGGCCATTTGCCTGGGTGTCCTGGCCATCATAATCGTCGCCATCGTTATCGTCGTCCTGATCATTGTCAAGGAGTCGAACAAGAAGAAGGCGTTGGGGCCCTACCATGGATATCCCCCGCCCCCCGCTTATTACCCACCACCGCCGGCCTATTATCCTCCCCCGCACTATCCACCGGGTGCCGGCCATCACGCGGCAGAACCTGTTGGCGGACACGGTGCCGGACGTAGCGGTCGGTCGGAGGACGGACATCACGAAGCCCGGGCTGGGCATCATCGATATCCTGGTCACTGATCCGGACCACAGCGCCTGTCCTGGATATTCAGTTCACGCCTGTCCCAGCTCTTCGGCCAGGTTCTGGGTGAATTCCTCCTTTCTCAAGAGGACCTCCCAGTACCTGTCGACCTCGCGCTCCATGTTCTCAAGGAACTCCTGGTCCAGATGCCTGAACCTGCCCTGGAGGACCATATAGTCCTTCAGGGGCGTCTTCTTGGGTTTCATGTTCACCTTGTAGACCCCGTTCTCGACCTCGTAGAGCGGGAAGAAGTGTGTAGTGACCGCCTTGCGGGCAAGCTCGATGGTCCGGGAGGGGTCCGACTTCCAGCCGGTGGGGCAGGGTGCGAATATCTGGATGAACTTCGCTCCCTCGATCTCCTTGGCCTTCTGGAACTTCTTGATCATGTCCTCGGGATACGCTATGGATGTGGTGGCGCAGTAGGGGATGTCGTGGGCCGCCATGACCTCGATCATCCTCTTCTTCGGGTTCTCCTCCCAGTAGCGTGTCTTTCCCACGGGCGTCGTGGTCGTCCAGGCCCCCACAGGGGTCGAGGAGCTCCTCTGTATCCCGGTGTTCATGTAGGCCTCGTTGTCGTACATGACGTAGATGGCGTTGGTCTGCCTCTCGACCATGCCCGATAGGGCCTGGATGCCGATATCGGCCGTTCCGCCGTCGCCGGCCCAGCCTACCACGGTGACATCCTCCTTGCCGAGGGCGTCCAGCGCCGCGCGGACGCCGGAGGCGGCGGCTCCCG
>JANQNJ010000121.1 GCA_028279645.1 Thermoplasmatota archaeon | reverse complement strand
CATGACCAATCCGCTGGCCGTGGCCCCGGACCAGGTCGACTACGTGGCCGACGGCGATCTGGTGCTGGGCGTGTACATCGACGGCCAGGCCATGCGGCGGCAGCGCCGCCGGCGGCCGCTGCCGACGCCGATTCTCTTCGCAAGCGGCTCGAAGCGCTCAAGGTGTCGCCGCATGCGGGGAACGGCATGGTGGCCGCCCTTATCACCGAGGGAGAGCGGCAGCTCGACAGGAACGACCGGTCGGGTGCGGAGGCCTCCATAACCGAGGCGGAGCGCTACGGAAGGGTCCTGGACAGGTCCATGGCCGAGATCACGGAGAAGCTCGGGAAGCACCTGATGGACGAGGGATTCAACATCGAGGGGGTGACCGGCGCCCACTTCGAGTTCATCGTCCGGAAGGGCGAGGAGTCGTTCGGACTGATGTTCGGCAAGCTCGATATCGTCGTGACACAGGCGAACCTGGAGGACGCCGTTGTCGATCTGGTCATAAACAACGTCAAGGGCCTGATCGTGGCATCACGAGCAGGCTTCACCGAGGACGCCCAGTCCAAGGCGCAGAGCCTGGAAGAGGTCCAGCTCTGGGACCTGAAGAAGATAGCGGAAGTGCTGGGCGAGTAGGCACACCTGTATGAACGACCAGGTAATTTGAAAAGTACACCCCTATTCCGGAGGCTAAAAGAATAAATACAGCGAACAGGATAGTCTGGACGGAGATAATATGGCTCTGGCAAGGAAGTTCGCTTTTCTGCTCTGCTTCATGATGTTGCTATCGGTCCTCGGGCCCGTCAACGCCGAGGACGACATCGACGAGAGGGAAAGGACCATCAACTTTCATCAGTGGTACGAGGACGATTACGACCTCGAGGCCAATCAGACCGTGACCCTTTCAGTCCAGGTCGAGGAGAACTCCACCGGATGGAAGCGACCGATAGACGTCTACTTCATGAACGAGACCGAGTTCGAGAAGTACGAGCTCAACCAGAGCTTCAACGTCTCCTACAACATCATCTCCCAGAACACGACCGGTTTCAACAAGACCTTCAGGATCGACACCGAGGAGAAGTACCACTACGTCGTCGACAACTGGGACAACAACAGGTCCAACGACGCCATCCCCAACGGCTCCATCGACAACGGCGAGGTCGACGTCAAGGTCTGGGTCAGGATCCAGGATGCGCCCGACAACGGCGGCGGGGGCGGTGGAGGAGGAGGCGGTGGCGGCGGCACCACGAACCCGGAGACCGGCGAGAACGACGACGCCGAGATCGATCCGATGTACTTCCTCATCGGCCTGGTCGTCATGATAATAATCGTCGCAATCATCGGCGCGAAGCGCGGAGGCGGTGAGGCCGAGATCGACGATACGAAGCAGGACGAGCAGCTTTCTGGCGTCCGGATCGGATAGGACCGGCTCAACGCATGTTCAAGTGGTCATATGAAGTCGTGAGTGTACCATCGCATATCGGATAGTGACAACGTTATTCCGCCCAGTTCCAGGACCTCTTTGGCAAAGGCCAGGAGCTCTTTCTTGCTCGTTACCTTCGTCTTCTCGCTGATGGTCGGATAACGATAGAGCGTGACCTCGAAGGTGGTATCGTTGTTCCAGTTCATCATCGTGATGGAGATATGGGGCTTGAGCCTGTTGACGACATAATTGTACTTGGTCCTGTTCTCATAGTCGGAGTAATACGTCTTGTTCTCGCAAAAATAGCGAGGAAGCCCCAAGGTCCTGTTGACGGCCTCAAAATCGAATCTCTCTATGTAGTCATCGTCGTAATATCCCTTTCCCATCAGCGCTTCGCCCAGGCTTTCGTCGGAGTTATTGCCCAGACAGCCAGAGAATGCAAGAAGGCAGGTGATCAGCACGATCCCAATGAACCTCCGATATCTTCCCATGCAGTTTCCGATCGGTCTCGTCCTATATGAAGCTTTATCGATCGTTTAAAGTTGGAAGGCATCCAATGACATCTTCACATCGGGTGGGTCTAAGCTGGATGCGAGCATGGGTGGAGAAGCCGAGCTATCAAAATACCTGATCGGCTTCTACCGCATGAATTTTCCCGGCGTGGGCCGTCCGTTCCGTCATCGACCTCGTTGGACGGGTCCTAGCTACATGCAAGCATGGGTGCAAGCATCTTACCGGCACGGGCCGTCCTTTCATCAGTCGTCGTATCCGCCGGGTGGGTGCAAGCTGTATGTTAGCATGGGTGCAAGCATCTTACCGGCACGGGCCGTCCGTTCCATTAAAAACGCAGATATCAAGCCTTCAATCGGCCGAAAACGACGAAAAACGCCCTTTTCCCCAATTAATCCTGCTTAATTGATAATTAGTATTTAAAGAAGGGTATTCGTTTCACTTTTTATCGATATTTGAGTTTCTTTAAATACTAACTATGCGAAAACCTTATATTCAGGTGAATCTATCACCCTTTGGAGCCGCCCGCAAGGGCGGCGATTGGGATGTACACAAGCAACGGCTTCAACACCGAATGACGACTGATGTCGAGGCCCTGAAAGAAACGGATCTGGCAATTCGAAGTAGATCGGAGTATCCCGTGTCCCGCACCCAATGACCGGATGCTTCCGTGCACAGGGCCTCATTGATAACGATCCAATATGGCTGAACGGTCTGTGCTGAACGTTGGTAAAGCACTCGGACCGAGAAACCAAGACCCCCCATCCTATACCTGGAGGAAACATGTAGGGCGTGCGTGGGGCGTTAAGTGCGGCGCCCCACGCGAATTTTTTTTAGTTCGCGTCGCAGCGATATCGATCCCTCTCAATGTTCTCCTCTTTCAATCTATATAATTCCATACAAAACCATATATAAAGCGAACCTGCATAGGCACCTAAGCTGGGTGTCACTCGTGTCCGGTCGCAGGTACAAGGACTACAAGATCTATTCGTGTTTTGTCCTCAACCTCCTCGTCAAGGCGCTGGATATCAACCTCTACCAGAACGACCTGGAGAGACAGGTGGACGATATCCTAGCCGGCAACAGGCCCAGGGTGACCAAGGAGGACGTCCGCCACGAGATACACTCCAACCACAAGATGACCAACAAGATACTGGACTACCTCGAGAACGAGGGCTACATCGCACTGGAGCAGGTGGAGAGGTCCTACAACATCACCATCACGAAGGAGGGGGTTCTGCACATCCGGGAGTTCAACAGGTTCTACGGCTCGATATACGAGCGGCAGATCAGGGACCATTACAAGTACAGGGGGCTGCCGCAGTGGTTCCTGGAGCTGGAAAAGAAATAGACATCAAGTGCTCTAATTGATCTTGAGGATGAATCTGATATCTCTCATATTTATCCGGAACCGCCGCCACCGCAGGCATCGTTACCGGAGTTCTCATTCTTTTTACTTCTATGCAATGTATCACCTATGGATGACCGCCACAGCAGTGATTCCCAGATACCCCATTCTTCTTCGATCGATGCAAGGTATCAACTCCTTATCTATGTGGACGTCGTGATAGATAAGCTTTCTGGGAAAGATACAGGTTCGTTACAAGAAATCTTCATCCCGAACGTTGTACAGACGATGGAATTCATTGTATCGAAAGCTTTTCTGAAGCAGCGATTCGTAGTCCTTTCCGGTCAGCATCCTGATCGTGGCGATGTTATACATCGCTTCGCTGTTTAACTGGTCCTTGATCAAGAGCTCATCCCATATCTGCAGTGCCTGTATGAAGCTGCCCATGGCTTGATAGGTTAGTGCCATTGCAGTGAGGGCTTCAACTCCTTTATGATGATCAAGTGCCTCATTAAATGCTTCCAGGGCGATTTCATTATGGTCATGGAGACCGTGATCCAGAGAGAGGGATTGATGGATCATTCCAGAATTGTACAGAGCATCGAATCGTATTCGATCGGTGCATCTGTTCTTCTCGATCAACCTTTGCTCAACGGGATCACTTGATGAACGCCCAGAGAAACCACATTCAGCCCTTGCACACTCGTTATAGGCATCAAGAGACGGCTTGTAAGCTTCAGGAAGGCCTCTAGAACCTTCAGGGATCCTTGTTGAGTATTCCCTGGCGAGGTAGAACCACGCGATGGGAAATGAAGGTGTGGCCTTTACGCATTTCTCATGACCGTCAATAGCTAATTTGAGATGATCCCCGCGATCCTTGCCGTACATACCTCGTGCTAATTGATAATGGGCAACTGATCTATAGTGTAAGAGGATGGGGTGGTCCGGTTCGATCTCTAGAGCTTTGTTCGTCCAGTTGATCCCTCGTTCGGTGAACAATTGATCGTCATAGATCCGTCCATAAGGCAGATGGAAGAGGCCTAACGCCTTGAACATACATACAAAGGGATCTTCAGGCTCGGTATCTAAAATTCTATCGCAAAGATCAAGAGAGTTCCTGAACTCGTGATCCTTGTACTTTCGCATCATTTCGATCCGGTCATCATCGGACATGATCAACCCTCATGCATGGATGTCAAGCTCACGGCAGCATCCCGTCGATCTCGGGTATCATCGGAACGAAATCATAGTAGCCGTCCATCTCGGCGACCACCTGGCTGGGAACGATCTCGCGCTTCCGTCCGATCTTCACCGTCAGCGATCTATCCACCAGATGGTCGTACAGCTCGTCCGACATCTCCCAGTGGTTGCTGGGAAGGTTGTTCTCGATCTTCGCAGGAGGCTCGGAACGGAAGGTGCCGTACTCCTCCTGGGTCATTGGCCGGCCGCCGTCGGTCCATAGCCCGCCCCGGCGCCCTTGAGAGCGCGGGTCCCTGTATGCAGGTCCGTCGGAGGCTACAAGCAGAACGAAGCGAGACGGAGCGGCCTTCATCTTCATTGCGATGTCGGCGATGTGGTCCTCCATGTTCCTGTACTCCTCGATGGTCGGGAAGCGGTTCATGGCCTTGACCAGTAGCAGATAGTCCGGCTTGCCGAAGGGTAGCCGGTTGCGCCTGTGGACCACGGCCTCGAAGCGGTAGGACTCGCCGCTGTGGCCCTTGAGGGTCCCAGGCGCCTTCATTAGGTCCGGGTGCTCCCTGGACAGGTCCAGGAATGTGTGGTT
>JANQNJ010000171.1 GCA_028279645.1 Thermoplasmatota archaeon | reverse complement strand
GCTGAGCAGACCCATACTCATCCTTTGCGAAACTGCGGGATAGCGATACAGAAGTTGAAAGGCGCTTCGCAGTTGCCCCCAAGGCAGGCAGGGTTCCATTCGACGAGCGACTGTCGCCGACATATAATGACCCGGCACCCATACCACTATATTTTCCGTTTCTTCCCTTATATACCTTTGGCCAAGTGGGATTTACCTAAATCGGTCTGAAAAGGGCAGTTCCACAGGAAATGGGGGTATTTCGTATCTTGGTTTAGTGGTTGCCTCTGTTATTATGTCATTATATGATTAATGAGACGAATGAGAACCTGAGGAGGAACCGGTATCCGAGGGCAGCTCGACCTCGTTAACGGTCTTCTTTGTCAGGTCCGACTTGATCCGGAAGACATCGTCCTCACAGGCGACACCTCCATTGGATTCGCTTCTTATGATGAAGGTATCGTTGGTGTCCAGCATGCCGAACGGACTTCGATCGATGAACACAATGTAGTAGTAAGGTACAGAGGGATCGGTGCCGTTGAGAGGGTCCTCATCATCCACGTCCTCGTAAAAGGAAAGGTTCGAGGGATAGTCGATCACCTTGATCTCGCTTAAAGGTCCGTAGAGTACATCGTCATCCGAATCCATCCTAGGACCGCCGAACTCATCGACCAACTGATATTTGACAATGGAGATGTTCAGGTCCATATCTTTTGGATCGATATGGTAATTGCCGTCCTTAACGGTCACTTGCCAACAATATGGGCACTCCCAATCATCATCATTATCCCGATCGGTTATAACGGCATATGCGACCACGCTGAGGACCACCATGAGCTGTATCACCGTCACAGCGATCCATTGTTCCATCCTCATGCAACCATCAACCGAATGTCCGTTATCTCTCAATAGCCTTCCTGTTGAAAAAAGAAAAATAGGGATGGCCGTAGCCATCCCCTTCGTCTACGTCTACGTCGTCGGTAGCGTCACTTTGAAGATCGCTTGCTTTGTCTGATCGGATATCACTCGGAAGACATCCGATCCGCGCGCGGCACCGCCGTTCCGGGATCCTTTGATCAGGAAAACGTCGCCTGCGTTCATACGGTCGTTCTGATCGACATCCGTGAAAACGACATGGAAATAATATTCGGCATTATCCGATTCGTTCAATGGCATGTCGTCTGTGGGTGTCTCGTAGAAGCTTTGATTCGTGGCATAGAGTTCTACCTCGACCAGATCCACCTCGTCGTAGATCGCCGCACCATCACCCTTGAGACGAGGGCCTCCATATTGATCCAGGAGCTGGAACTTGGTCTCAGTGATACTCAGCTGCGTCATCGAGATAATGGTGACCTTATAGTTGTCTCCAACGACCTCTACGCTAGCCTCACCAGGCGCCTGATACGGTCCAGTGTCTGTGAAGCTTTGTGCCCATACATACAGTACCGCCGCGAGGACCACGGTGATCGCAACCATCAGGATGACTGCGATAACGGGGCTCACGGCCTCATCTTCCTTCCATATCTTCTTTATCATGTTCATATCCTCCTATATTTCTCATAGGCTCCGGAAGGAACGCGGGTCCCTTCCGCTCTGTTCGGTCCGCTCGGATACGAACGGCTGTTCTGTGACCGGCCCCGGACCGGGGCCTCGAGCGTTAACACTATGACATACGGTTCCGACGGATGCATACGGCAGCTTCGCTGCGTCTGATCCGTCATCCTCCAAGCAGAATACATGCCCTGTCCGGAGTGGTCGACAGGACAATGAGTGATATCTCCTGCTCTCCCTTGTGGTCAGATCCCCCATAGATCCGATAGCGACGTGCGTATCACCCCGCCCCACCCCCCGCCACCGTTACTACGTTTATTTGATATCCGTTAAATAGTTTTTTATCATTTTATTTTACTTTATCAGTGATTTATTGATACTGCTGTCTGGGAGCTATATGCGTCTGGATGTTTCGAAGCGAAGTTATGTCGCGGGGAGCAATACCTCCCATATTACTCGATCGTTCTTCTTATTGATGATCATGAACGTCTGGTCCTCACCGGCCTTTCCACCGTTCCCCGTGCCTTTCAATAAGAACGCATCACCCGGATCGACCATTTCGTTCTCGTCTCGATCGATGAAGGCCAGGTAATATCGAGATGAGTTGATATCGGTGTAGTTCATTGGATCTTTCTTGCTATGATATTGTGATGGATCCGACCGATACGGAAGAACGGTAATATTGCTGACCTCTCCCGAGATGTTGAACGGCCGTCTCGATCCAGGAGTGGATGGTAAGGCATATGTTACATTATCGATCGATAGAGATGGCATGCTGATGATATCGATCATGTAATTGTCATTGATAACAGTGGTTTGGCCTTCACCGGATTCTTTCGGCGTATGACCAGGACCGTCCCAATCCCACCATCCATAGTTGAAGAGGACCACTAGAACAAGAATACAGAAAATGATCGGTCTGTAATCGTAGACCTTCATGGTGCCATCTCCCTTCTCTCTCCCATATTAGTATGTTAATCGTTATCACTATTAAAGGTTTTGTTCGGTGGAGTGGTCATCGACGGATCAATGGGTCGATCATGCTTTCGGGAACTCCGCTTCCCATATTGTCTTTTTCGTCCTATCCGACCTGAGCCTGAACAGGTCCCCTTTGCTCGCGACGCCCCCATTCCCATTACCCTTGATCAGGAACTGATCACCCACATTCACCTGTTCATTCTGATCCCTGTCTAGGAACACGACGTAGTAATAATGAGATTGATCATCGGTCCCGTTCAGTGGATTCGTATCAGACTCGTTTTCGAAGAAGCTCTGATTGATCGAATATGGTACCGCCGTGATAACGTCAACCTCGTCATAGATAGTTTCATTATCAGCGTTGACCTTTATACCGCCTCTACTATCCAGCAGCTGGAACTTCATCTCGGATACATCCAGCTGACGCATTTCGGTTATTTTAACTAAATAGTTCCCTTTCTGTACTGATACCCTGATCTCTCCATGATCGTGATAGTCGCTACTGCCGTTTCCCTGAATGACCTCAAGATAGAAGAACGATGAAAAGATAATCATCAGAGGGATCCCGACGCCGATAAGCATGATCCCGGTAGATGACAGCCCACTCTCTCCCATACTACTATGTTAATCGTTATCACTATTAAAGATTTTGTTCGTTCGAATCGACGACCCACGCCGGAACATCGCTTGCACCCACGCTTACATTCAGCCAGCACCCACCCTACTATCTAATGAATCGAGGGTGTTGGAAAAAAAGAGATAAGGTCGGGTCCCGCCCTACGGGCGGGGACCCGACTTCGTTCCGTTCCTATCTGACCATTTCGATGCTCAACCGTTCTTCATCTCCTCGAGCATCTTGTTGAGCTCGTCCATCTTGGCCTCGGTCTCATCCTTTGGAGGTTCATCCTTAGGCGGTTCCTCTGATGGTGCTTCTTCCTTCGGTGCTTCAGGAGTGGTCTCGTCAGCGTCCGGCCCGGCCTCGTCGGCTTTCGGTTCTTCTGGTGCGTCCTCGGGCTTGGGCTCCTCGGGTGCGTCCTCGGCCTTGGGTTCCTCGGTGGCAGCCGCCTCTTTCTCGTCTGAAGGTTTCTCCTCCTCCTTGGCGTCCGCCTCCTTGTCCTCGGCCTCCTTCTCTTCGCCCTTGGCCTTCTCCTCGCCCTCTTTCGGCTCGCCCTTCTCCGCTTCATCGGGCTCGGGCGCCTCCTCTATCTCCTTCTCGGTGATCTCGCCCTCGCAGTCTGGACACTTCTCCGCACCGGCGTCGGTGATCTCCTTGTCGCACTTCTCGCACCACTTGGCCTTGCGGACCTTGGGCTCCTCCTCGATGGGCTCCTTGATGACCTTGTCGATCAGCTCGCCCTCGCAGTCGGGGCACTTCTCGGCCTTCTTGTCCTCGATCTCCTTGTCGCACTTCTCGCACCACTTGGCCTTTCTGCGCTTGAAGGCTGGCTTCTTTTTGGCCGCCTTCTTCTTCTTAGCTGCCGCCGCTGCTGCCGCCGCCTTCTTCTTCTCCTGCTGCTTGTGGCGGTAGAGGAGGACGATGATCAGGAGCATCACGACGCCAAGGACGATGATCCACATGTTGCTCTTCTCATCGTCGTCGTCGGGCTTGGCCTTCTTCGCCACCTTGATCGAGCCGCCGGCCTTGTCGACCTTGCCCTGATCGTAGCCGTCGTCGACGGTGAAGCTGTAGGTGTGGGTGCCAAGAGCAAGCTTGGTGGTGTATTTATACACAGCGCCGGTCATGTTGTCGCCGGACTCCCAGGTCATGTTGTACTTGGTGCCGTCGATGATCACCTGCACTGTAAGAGGTGCATTGCCGTCGATATCGGTGTAGGTCAGGGAGAACTTGAACTCGGTGTACGGGGTGCCGGACAGCGGCGAGACACCGGCCTTGGTCACTTCCGGTGCGTTGTTGGCTCCCGGGAAGAGGGGTGCGAAGACGGTGAAGTGGGTGACGTTGGCCCAGGCGACGTTGTTGTCAAGGTCCAATCCCTGGTTCTCGGGTGCCACCCAGTGCGTGCCGTTCCAGTAGAATATCACCATGTCGCTCTCGTTCATGTTGTCCGGGGTCATACTCTCGTTGTAGGTGAACTCGAAGTAGGACCAGTCCATGTCCATTGTGCCAGGCTGGCTGAGGTTGATGAAGATCCCGACGTCCTTGAAGTTGAACGGCAGGTAGCCGGGACGGTCCACGCGCTCGATGCCGATATCGCCGTAGCCGGAGAACGAGGACTTGAGATAGATGCCGTCGTTGTCGTATTCGCGTATGCGGTTGCTGATGGTAATGGTGTCGTTGCCGGTCCTGACCTCGGTGATGCCGTCGGAGGCCTGGAAGTAGTAGCTGTGCTCGCCGACAGGGAGGTTGATCTCGACCGAGTAGGTGTTATCCTTCTTGAACGAGATTCCCGCTTCCTCGCGTGAAAGCGCATACTCGCCGCCACCAACGAAGAGCGAAACGTGGTCGGGTGCGTCGCCGTCGGAGTCCTTGTACTGTACGGAGAAGGTGAGGTCGGTGTCGGTGTAGCCTTTCTTGGCCGATACGGAGATGTTGAACAGCTCGGGCGGGGTAAGTCCCTTTACGACCGGTCCGGTCATGTTGCTGGTCCATACCGTTGTCATTCCGTCGGAGGCGTAGAACCAGTAGCCGTAGTTGCCGGCATCCAGATCGTTGAACTCCCAGCTGTATACGACGCCGTTCGCAGTTCCTGTTGCGCCCGGGGTCTTATAGTGGTGTTCGCCGTTCAGGACGAGGGTCATGTTCTCGACCGGGTCGTCGTCCTCGTCGGTGAGGGTGACGTTGAACGAGTAGATATCGTTGGTATCGCCCTGTATCGGGGTGAAGCTGGCCATGGTCAGTGTCGGTATATGGTCCATGACGAAGTACTCGGCCTGCACCTCCACAAGACGTGTCGAGTTGAGGGTCACGTCCACAACGTGGTCCCCGCGTACATCGGCGTCCACTTCGAAGGTGTGGGTGGTGTGTTCCGGGTCGGTCAGGTGGACCTCGTCCACCATCGCGTCATCCACGTAGACGGTCAGTGTCGCATCGTCCGTGCCCACCGTGATCACAGTTATCGTCACGGTGTCGTCGATCATGTACGTCGAGGCATCGGTCTCGAAGCCCATGATGAGCGCGCCGTCGACGTCGAAGCCCTCAAGGCCCTGGTCGAGGCGGATCGGCGCACCGGTCTCGTTGAAGGCGAAGATGGCATAGCTCAGCGAGTAGATGCCGGAGACCTCGGTGGTCAGGTTGTGGTCGAAGGTCAGGTGATTCTCGTCCTCGTAGTAGTAGACCTCCATGGATATCGTATCGAAGGCCTCTCCCTCGGGATCACGGAGCCAGACGTTGAACAACCCCTCGAACTCGTTCCTGCTGTCGATGGTCACCTCGAACTCCATTACGTCGGAGGTGTTGAAGACCTTCTTGTTAAGGGTGATGTCGTCGACCTGGGCGTAGAGACCGTCGATCGCGAAGGAGATGGTGCTCGTCTTGTTCTCGAAGTAATACCTGATGTAGTACGTGCCGGATGCCCTCTCCGGTATCGTATATTCAAAGGTGGTGTTGCCGTCAAGGTAATGGTCGAACCAGAGGTCGTCAGGAGTGGTGATGTTCAGGTCGCCGGTCCTGTTCGAATCGACGGTGATGGTCATCACCTCTCCCGGCTCGTAGATCTGCTTGTCGGTGTAGATCGTCAGGAGAGATGTCTTGACATTGACGTATACCGAACTCAGATAGAGCGCCCTTCCGGATATCAGGTGGACCCCGTAGAAGATCTTCTTCTGTCCCACGAAGTCGATGGGGAGATCGAAGGAGGTCATGTACTCGTCGGTGAGGTTGAAATACTCGACGTATTCGTAGTCGTTGAAGGTAAGCCTGATGTACATAGAGGAGTTGTCCGGGATCACCTCGGGATCGGTGGTGTTGATCACCTTGATCTTGAACAACGCCTCCTCGCCGATGGCGTAGACATCGTGGTCAAGGGATGAAATGACATCGAACTTGATGCCTCTCACCAGAAGGTTGGTCTCCTTCTGGACCCCGTTGATGATGTAGTACATGGTGTAGTTGCGGGCCTCAAGGTCGTCGGGGATATCGACGAGATACTCCATTGTGATCTCCTCGTCGGGATCGAGGTAGGACTGGTTCACGTCCAGGAAGATACCGGGTATGCTGATCTCCACCTCGACGTCGCCTCCGATGGAGCCGACGTTCAGGACCCTGACCTGGAGCAGCCAGTCCTCGCCGAGCGTGGCGACCAGCTTGGTCAGGATATCGGCGTCGAAGATCGCTGCAGGTATGTCGTAGGTCGTCGAGATATTGGAGATACTGTTGCCATCCAGTACCACATCGGCGGTCATGTTGTACTGTATCGCCTCCACGCTGGAGATGTCGATCCAGAAGTACCACCAGTCGGACTCCCAGAGCTCAAGTGTCAGATCGGCGGACTCGGAGTAGAACTCGGTCTCGATGTCCAGGCTGCCGACGATGGCGTTGGATCCGACGTTCTCGACGTAGACCTCGACCATGAGCGAGCCGTTGTCGAGAGGTGTCACGATCAGGTCCATATCGGCCTGGTCCTCCTTCGCCACAATGATGGGGATGGAGCCGCTTCCGAACGGCGAGGAGTATCCCATGAGGTACACGCCCTGGGTAAGGTCCCATACGACCTCGCCCTCGTAGGTGGTGCCCTCGGTGACGAAGATCTCGGTGTTCTGCTCGTCGAGGGTAGCGTTCTCCCCGCTCCTGCGGATGTCCATCACGATGGTGAAGGTGCTGTCGATCTTGCCCGTATTCTCCACGGACAGGTCGACCACGCAGGTGCCCTCGCCATAGATCTCGAGGACATCGACCTCCACATCGTTGGTTTCCACCATCTCGATGAACTCCATTATCGTCTCCTCCACATCGCCCGTTATCTCGATGGCGACCCATGTGTCGCTGGTGATGCTCAGAGCCTCCTCGACCAGGGTGCTTCCGCCGACAGGGATCGAGATGACATGCGGGTCCTTACCTGCGATGGTCACCTCGAGATCGGTGGTAACGGTGCCGGTGTTCTCGATGGTCACCGAGACGTTGAACTCGGCAAGGCCGACCTCCGCCGGTGCGTTGGCGAAGGCGTCGATGGAGGGTTCGAGGACGGTGACCGACTCGGAGATCGTGCTGTTCTGTGCCTCGAGGTCGCCCGTGCTGGACCCGCCGCCGGGCGGATTGATGATGACCTCGCCGGTGATGACCGTCGATGTGGTTGCCGTCGTCTCCGCATCGAAGACGAAGCTGTTGCCGGCGTCCAGCTCCATGGTCTTCTCGTAGATCTTGACATCTCCGTCGTAGACCCTGACCGTGACGTTCTCGGACTGGTTGCCCTCGTTGAAGAGCTCCGACGTGATCGATATCGTCTGTCCGGGCTTGTACGACCTCTGGTCCATCTCCATTGTCAGATAGACGCTGCTGTTGGTGATGTAGAGCTGTGTGACGTTCTGGGCGATGGTCTGGTTGTGCTCGTTGAGGAGGCTGGACAGTACGAAGAGCTTGCCGGTTGCGTTGATCTCGGAGCTGTTGATGAACCAGCTCTGGTTGAGGTAGTTGCCCTCGGAGAGGTTGACACCCTGCTCCCCAGCCCATAACGCGTTCGTGCCGTAGAGCAGAGCGATGAAGTTCGGCTGCCTCCTCGGCGACCATTCCTCTATGTCCGAGGACTCCTTCACCTCGATGTAGTAGTTCCTTTCGCCGGCCCAGCTGCCGACGGTGGTGCTGTCGGTGTAGACGAGCTCCTCGTTGTCGTACGGATCGACGACGTATATATTGACCTTGTAGTCCCAGTACCAGTGGTCATAGGTCATCCTCACGCGCCAGGTTCCTGCTTCGTCTAGGTAATAGCGGAACACGCGGGTGCCCCATTCGGAGACATCCTCGTTGAGGTTGATCATGGTCCCTCCGACCTCGTCATACAGGTAGAAGTGTCCGTCGTACCACGAGTAATCGGTTCCGAATCGTTCGGAGATCAGCTCGATCCGGATCATGGTGTCCTCGAGCGCCTCGATGGTGTCGCCGTTGCCGAGACCCTCGGTCCCGGTAGTGTTGAAGTAGTAGTACCGCGCACCGAACTGCGACCCCGTGACACCCTCATGGGTGTGGACATCCCGGGTGTTGTCAGGTCGGACCAGAGTGAAGGTAACGATGTACCTCCAGGACCAGTCCTCGGCGCTGACGGTGGCGGACCAGGTCCCGTTATCGATCCTTGCCGATATCTCAAGCGATGGGTCGACCTCCCAGACGTCCTTGAATATCCTGCTCCTGACCACCGAGCCGTCGCCGTCACGTAAAGTGATGTATGACTGGTAGTAGTCACGCGGGAAGTCGAGGGATGTCACGTTCATGTAGATCTCCGTGCCCTCGGGCACGTCGATCATCGAGTTGTATCCGAAACCGGTGTGGCCCGTGTCGCTGACGTTGACGAAGTAGTGGCGGTGGCTGCTCATGCCGCTGGTGCCGACGTATCCGTGATGCTGGCCCACCTCCTCGTCGTTGATCCACATTGTCAGGTTGTACTCCCAGTGCCAGGAATCGAAGTAGATGTCGATGCAATAGGTCCCGTTCATGTCCAGAGCCACCTCAAAGCTCCTGGTGCCGAACATGTAGGAGTCGAATGTCGACCATCCCTCCACGGTCCAGACGCTGTCCCAGTTGCCGGGATCCGTCTCGGAGTACCTGATCTTCAGGAACGCTGTTGCATACGCATAATCGTACCTAAGACCCTGCAAGGTGACCTTCAGTCTATCCCCCTCGTCTGCCGCTATCTCGGTGTCGTAGGTGAACACATCGTCCGTTCCGTTGACCTCGTACGGTACCTCGTACTACTACCTCGAGGTCAAC
>JANQNJ010000170.1 GCA_028279645.1 Thermoplasmatota archaeon | reverse complement strand
TTCTGTACGTCAGTGCTTTATGCGATTGTTCCCTCGGATGCAGAGCCATGGTCGATGTCAATGGAACCTATGACAACTCTTCCACGACCATCACTCTCGAGACGATGACGACCCTCGGAGTCCCGGATCCAGGCCTCTCGGCCGTGGATGATTCTGGTTCTGCCAGGAACGGCTCCTCTGTGGAACTTCAGCTCACAATACGCAACAGCGGCGATATCAAGGACGGAATACTGTTCTCCGCCGACGGACTGCCTGCGAACTGGACCGCCGATTTCGAGAAGGACCGGATCAACCTCGCCACAAACGACTACAGGACGACGAAGGTGACCATCGGGATCCCCGAACTTCCGGAGATGCCATACGCCGAGTTCATGGTCCTCGGCACCTCGGTTGTCAACAACTCGATTGTTAGGAACGTTACCCTCTGGGTCGATGTACGCACCAACGTTCTGGTCGTGGGGAACGCGACCCATTATCCGACCTACCCCAACGCGTCCGAGCAGTTCGACGTGATGTTCGATATCCGCAATGACGGACTGTTTCCTGTCCAGGACCTGAAGGTCCGTCTGCTCGAAGGCAACCTCGTGCTCAACGACACCACGCTGGACACAGTTCCGGTCAGCGGCAATACCACGGTGACCCTCACAGCAGCTATCCATGACCATGGCTTCAGCTATCTGAAGATCACGCTCGATCCTTTGGACGAACTGCCCGAGTGGGACGAGGACGACAACGAGCTTTCGTTCGAGATCGAGGTGGTCAACAGGAACCCCCGCCTCGTGCTCCTATCCGAACCTAGCGTCACGGTCACAACAAAGGTTCCGACCTTCATGGTATCCGCTCGTTCGGAGGACGGGATCACCAACGTCACCTTCAGGGTCGATGATCGTGATTCCTGGACCTTGGAGTTGCCCGGTAGGTGGGACGAGTTGATCGATTCCACGAACCTGTCCCCGGGGACGCACGTCCTCTACATCTACGGAACCAACGACTGGGGGACCTCCGAGACCATTACCATCAACTTCACCGTGCCGAAGCCGAAGAGCGACGATGATGACGACGGTATCCCAAATCCTGGCTGGCTCGTTCTGCCGGCGTTCGCAATAGCCGTGATTGTGCTTGAACGTCGCCGGAGATAGTGAGTATCCTATTACGGATGAACGGAGCGGACGCCCTCGCCGGGAATACGCTTGGACCCGCGACCCATGAAGCTTGGACCCGCCCAACGACGGAGCCCCCGCCGGAAAATTGCTTGTACCCATTACTGATGAAGCTTGGACCCGCCCTCCGGGGAACGATTGTTAACATCAGCGGGTCCGAGGGGTGTTTTTCCCCTCTTTAGTATTTACGTATAATGCTTCAATAACGTATATATATCCATATCCGACTATCTAAAGAGACCAAATTTGGGTGGTCAGTAATCGGGGTGACACAATCCGGGAGATCGAACGACGACGGGGAACACTTAGTCGTTTATCGGTAGTCTAGTCAAGGCAGGGTAATCATATGTCTAGATGGAACAATATCGATGTTAGCAAGCAGGTAAAGCTGTTGAGCATTTTCATGGTCGTGCTCCTCACGGCCTCCGTCTTCACGAAGGTGGTGACGGAGAACCTCGGGGACATCTCCGAGGAGGGGCCGGCCGTCATCGACGAACCGGTCGATACACAGGTTTCCGAGGTGGAAGCGGACGTTGGAGGCTATCTGAACAATAGCTTCGACTTCTATCTATCCATGGTCGACCTCCAACAGGAGCTGGCGAACCTGAGCAACAATATTGCGAAGTTCAGGAACGAGATCCTTTACTCGTCCGCCCTCGTGGAGGCACTCGAGGAGGAGGATTGCAGCGTCTGTCCCCTGACCGATATACAGACGGCCGAGGAGCTCTCCATCGATGTGGAAGCCCTGGGTATCGACGGGATCCTGAGCCAGGAGGGGACCTCTGTCCTGGAGTACGTCAAGGCGTACACCTACCAGATCCTCCTATCCCTGGAGAGCCTGATGACAGCGTACGCGAACTTCTCCGAGATGGCCGATACCTTCCACGCGGTCCTTGTTGCCGTGGACGACGAGGTCGATGACAGCAAGGCAACCACTGCTGCTTCGGATTTCAATGACACGGTCAACAAGGTCGAGGGCAAGATGGACGACCTGCTCCTGGAGACCGACGACCTTGAGAGGCGCATCGTACCGTACCTCGTCAGACCCGACGACGTGGACGATGATATCACAATGGATTTCCTTGACGATTACAGGGATATGATGATCGACGTCATGGACGAGCTCTTTGACGCGACAACGGCGGACGACATGGTCGCCCCCGGCCTAGAACCGCTGTCCCATTTCAGATACGAGTTCGAGGGCGGGGACACGCCCGAGACCACCACATCCTTCTCCCCCGGCGCACCCCCTGCCGCTGCCGACCTGGAGGAGACCGATGCCACGTGGATCAGCGACCCCGTCTATCTGAAGGCGAACTCCATGGATGTCGAGAAGCTGTACGGTTGGGTCCTCGAGGCCGTCGACTACGAACCGTACTTCGGGGCGATGAAGGGCTCGCACATGACCCTGCTGCAGCGGGCTGGAAACGACCTCGACCAGGCCTCCCTGCTCATCGCGATGCTGAGGGAGAGGGACATCCATGCCAGGTACGTCTACGGGACCGTTGAGGCATCTACCGACGATGTCACCGATTGGCTCAACATCGGCGACATAGGCGGGACCGCCGACGTGGTCAACGTGATGCAGGACAGCGGCATCCCTGCTGCCGTGTCCGGAAGCAACGTCCAGTTCGAGCATTACTGGGTGGAAGCCTACGTGGACGACGACTGGGTCGAGATGGACCCGTCCTGGCACTTCGACGACTACACCGCCATCACGAACCTGACCGAGGTGGATGGCGTCACCATCATGAACGGCACCATGGAGAGCGAGGAGGTGGTGGAACCCGATCTGGACCCCTATACCTCCCTTCCCTCGAGCCTCGATTACACAGTGGTAGCCTACCTCAACGAGTATACCGCCCTGCCGGACAACCTTCGGCACGATATCGACATAGAGGTCAAGGACGGCGACACTGTGATCATGTCGTACTCGGAGTTCGCCGGGCGGATGGCCTCCGATCCCGTCTACCTTCATTACACCCTCACGGAGGAATCAGAGGCATATCAGGACGCAATGGGCCTCGATACCCCGCCCTACCTCCTCGAATACACCGCATCCCTGGTCCATGACGGGGGTGTCGTAGACGAGTACACCACGGGCCTTGATTCAGGCAAGGGTCTGGTGATCAAGACAACGTTCGATTCACCGCTGGAGACCGA
>JANQNJ010000149.1 GCA_028279645.1 Thermoplasmatota archaeon | reverse complement strand
GTGCGACAGCGGGTGACGTGATCAGGATCAAGAGGAGGAGCCAGACAGCAGGGGTCTCGTACGTATACAGGACCGTGATCGAGGGGGTGCTCGGATGAGAGAGGTAGTACAGGCGTTCTTCAAGCAGAGGAGCATCGTGAACCACCACATCGCATCCTACAACGACTTCCTACCCACGGCGGACAACCCCAACAGCTGGATGCAGCGGATCGTGGACAATATCAGACTCGGCGATACCGAGGGCAAGCGCGGCCTCATCAAGCTCGAGCTCCCCGAGGGGGAGGAGGGCGAGGTGGACGACATCGAGATCCGACTAGGCAAGATAACGGTCGGTATGCCCACGGTGAAGGAGGCCAACGGTTCCACCCATCAGCTTAACCCGATGGAGGCCGCCCTCAGGAACGTCACATACAAGGCACCGATCTGGTTGAAGTTCACCATCGTCAAGAACGGCATCGAGATGGAGCCCGAGCAGGTGCACATCGGGGACCTTCCCATCATGGTCCACTCGAAGAAGTGCACGCTGCACCGTGACAACATCAAGGACCGAAGGATCATATCCGACGAGGAGTACACCCAGAAGCTCATCGAGAACCTCGCTGACCCTCTGGACCCCGGCGGATACTTCATAATCAACGGCTCGGAGAGGGTCCTCATGACCATAGAGGACCTGGCCCCGAACCGGATCATGGTGGAGTTCAAGGAGCGCTACGGCTCCATGACCCCCATGGCCAAGATCTTCTCCCAGAGGGAGGGTTACAGGGCCCTGACCACGATCCAGAAGCGCAAGGACGGTATCCTCATCGTCTCCGTGCCCACTGCAAGCGGCCAGATACCGCTTGTGGCGCTCATGAAGGCGCTGGACATGGAGGACGACAAGGACATCTTCGAGTCGATCGTGGCCATCCCCGAGATGGAGAACCTGGTCAACGCCAACATCGAGGAGTGCGCCAACCCCGACCAGTTCCCGCCCTCCGGGATCAGGACGAAGGATGACGCCATCAACTACCTGGAGAGGAAGTTCGCAACGGGCCAGGCCAAGGAGTACAGGGAGAAGAAGGTGGCATCGATCCTCGACCACTCCCTGCTTCCACACCTGGGCGACACCCTGGAGGACAGGTACAAGAAGGCCGTCTTCCTTGGGCGCGCCGCCAGGACCGTCCTCGAGCTCGCGCTCCAGTACAGGGAGCCCGACGACAAGGACCATTACGCCAACAAGAGGCTCAGGCTCTCCGGCGAGCTCGTCGAGGGTCTGTTCCGGGTCGCTTTCACCAATCTGGTGAAGGACCTCAAGTACCAGCTTGAGAGGTCTTACATCAGGAAGAGGCCGCTGAAGATCAGCTCGGCCATCAGACCCGATGTGCTGACACAGAGGCTCCTGCATGCCCTGGCAACCGGCGACTGGGTCGGCGGAAGGGCCGGGGTCTCGCAGCTCCTGGACAGGACCTGCCACATGTCGGCGCTGAGCCATCTCAGGCGTGTCACATCCCCGCTCACGAGGACCCAGCCTCATTTCGAGGCACGGGATCTGCACTCGACCCAGTGGGGCAGGCTATGTCCCAACGAGACCCCCGAGGGTCAGAACTGCGGGCTGGTCAAGAACTGCGCCCTCGTCATCGATATCTCGGAAGGCACCGAGGAGTTCGAGACCCGGCGCCTATTGGAGAAATCGAACGTTGTTCCGGTCAAGGGACAGGCGATCTCCGGTACCCAGGTCTTCCTCAACGGCGACCTGATCGGGGTGACCACGAACCCGCAGGACCTGGTGAACTCGGTAAGGACCGCCCGAAGAGCGGGCAAGCTGTCCGACCAGGTCAACGTCCGGTATGACAGCTACATGAACGAGATCGTGATCAACTGCGATGACGGCAGGCTGAGAAGGCCGCTGCTCGTCGTGGACGAGAACGGTCTGAAGATCACCGACAAGGAGATCGAGCAGCTAAGGGGAGGCGAGATCAACTGGGACGATCTCGTTAGGAACGGGTTCGTCGAGTGGATCGACGCCGAGGAGGAAGAGGACCTCTACATCTCCATCGATGCCGACGCCCTCAACGAGGACCACACGCATATGGAGGTAGACCCCATGGTCATCCTCGGTGTCTGTGCAGGCCTCGTTCCGTATCCGGAACACAACTCGTCGCCGCGTATCACAATGGGCGCGGGAATGGCCAAGCAGTCCCTGGGACTGGCCGCTTCCAACTACAGGATAAGGCCGACTACCAGGGAGCACCTGCTTCATTACGCCCAGAGACCCTTGACACAGACGGAGACCATGGATTTCGTCCACTTCAACCACAGGCCGGCGGGCCAGAACTTCGTCGTCGGCGTGGTCTCTTTCGAGGGGTACAACATGGAGGATGCCCTCATCATGAACATGGCATCCGTCCAGCGCGGCCTCGGCAGATCGTCCTTCATCAGGACCTACCAGTCGGAGGAACGCAGGTATCCGGGCGGTCAGGAGGACCACTTCGAGATACCGAGCCCCGACGTGATAGGCGCGCGGATCGATACCGCCTACAGCAACCTGGGCGAGGACGGCCTCATCAGTCCGGAGCTCAGGGTCGAGGGCGGCGATGTGCTCATCGGGAAGACATCGCCTCCGCGTTTCCTCGAGGAGCCCACCGACATCCTAGCTCCCCAGAAGAGGAGGGAATCCTCCGAGACCGTGAGGCACGGCGAGACCGGCTTCGTCGATTCCGTCATGCTCACCGAATCGGAGAACGGCTCGAGGATGGTCAAGGTCAGGGTGCGCGACCAGAGGATCCCCGAGCTCGGGGACAAGTTCGCATCCCGTCACGGACAGAAGGGGATCATCGGCCGCCTGCTCAAGCAGGAGGACGTCCCGTTCACCGGCGACGGTATCACACCGGACCTGATCATCAACCCGCATGCTATCCCGTCGCGTATGACCGTCGCCCACGTCCTTGAGATGCTGGGCGGAAAGGTCGCCTCCATGGAGGGCAGGTTCATCGATGGAACCGCCTTCGGCGGCGAGACCGAGGCGGATATCAGGGGATCGCTGCACCGTCTGGGCTTCAAGTCCAACGGCAAGGAGCGGCTCTACGATCCGTACACCGGAAAGATCATCACAGCCGAGATCTTCGTCGGCGTCATCTACTACCAGAAGCTCCACCACATGGTGGCAGGGAAGATGCACGTCCGGTCCAGGGGACCGGTGCAGATCCTCACCAGGCAGCCAACAGAAGGCCGTGCCCGCCAGGGCGGTCTGAGGTTCGGCGAGATGGAGCGCGACTGCCTTATCGCTCACGGAGCCTCCATGGTCATCAAGGACAGGCTGCTGGACGAGTCCGACGGTATCTCCGTCTACGTCTGCGGCAACAAGGAGTGCGGCCACATATCGATGCTGGATAAGCGCGGCGTGCTCCGCTGTCCGGTCTGCGGCGACACCGGCAACGTCCATCCCATCTACACGAGCTACGCTTTCAAGCTGCTCACCGACGAGCTGAAATCGCTGGGTATCATCCCCAGGTTCGTTCTGGAGGAGTTCAAATGACGGTCATGGGAGTCCCCAAGAGGATCAAGTCGATCAAGTTCACCCTTCTCTCGCCGGACGAGATCAGGAAGATGTCGGCCATCAAGGTCATCACCGCCGACACCTACGACGACGATGGTTTCCCCTACGAGAAGGGCCTCATGGACCTTCACCTGGGCGTCATCGAACCCGGTCTTCGCTGCAAGACATGCGGGAGGAAGGTCGACGAGTGCCCCGGCCACTTCGGACATATCGATCTGGCCATGCCTGTCATTCACGTCGGTTACACCTGGCTGATCAAGAACTGCCTCAAGTCGACATGTTCCGCATGCGGCAGGATCCTGCTCATGGACAAGGCCATCGATGAGTTCAGGACCGAGCTGGAGAACTACGAGGCCAGCGGCCGGAGGACCATCGGCATCTCCAACATCTGGCGCGACGTCGTTCGAAAGGCCAGCAAGATCACGATCTGCCCCTACTGCGGCGAGAGGCACGAGAAGATCACCCTCGACAAGCCCACGACCTTCAGGGAGGCGGGCCACAAGCTCACCCCCAAGGAGGTCAGGGAGAGGCTGGAGAACATTCCAGACAAGGATCTCGATCTCCTCGGCATCGACCGTTCGGTGGCACGGCCAGAATGGACTGTGCTCAAGGCACTGCCAGTACCGCCCACCACCGTCAGGCCGTCGATCACGCTCGAGACCGGCGACAGGTCGGAGGACGACCTTACCCACAAGCTCGTGGACGTCATCAAGATCAACCAGAGGCTCCAGGAGAACAGGGACACAGGTGCCCCGCAGCTCATCGTGGAGGACCTGTGGGAGCTCCTGCAGTACCACGTTACAACGTACTTCGACAACCAGACCGCGGGCATCCCGCCTGCCAGACACAGGTCCGGCAGGCCGCTCAAGACGCTCTCACAGAGGCTGAAGGGCAAGGAGGGCAGGTTCAGGTCGAACCTGTCCGGTAAGCGCGTGAACTTCTCGTCGCGTACCGTCATCTCCCCGGACCCCTACATCTCGATCAACGAGGTCGGGGTACCTGTCCAGTGCGCACAGGAACTGACCGTACCGATAAAGGTCACGCCCTTCAACCTCGAGTTCTGCCGCGAGCTGATACTCAGAGGGCCGGAGCCCGATCCCGAGAAGGGATACCAGCCTGGCGTTAACTACATCATCAGGCCCGGAGGCCGCAGGATCAAGGTCACCGAGAAGAACAAGGAGACGGTGGCCGAGGCGTTGGAGATCGGCGCTATTGTGGAGAGGCAGCTGGATAACGGCGATATCGTCCTCTTCAACCGGCAGCCCTCGCTTCACAGGATGTCGATGATGGCACACCAGGTGCGCGTCATGCCGTTCCACACGTTCAGGCTCAACCTCCCTGTCTGTCCGCCGTACAACGCGGACTTCGACGGGGACGAGATGAACCTTCATGTGGTCCAGTCCGAGGAGGCAAGGGCCGAGGCCCGCATCCTCATGCAGGTCCAGGAGCACATCCTCTCGCCGAGGTTCGGCGGTGCCGTGATAGGCGGGATACACGATCATATCACAGGCGCCTTCCTGCTGACATACCGCGACCGCAGGTTCACGAAGCTGGAGGCGGCAAAGCTGCTGTCCTTCATCAACTTCAAGGGCGAGCTTCCCGAGCCGATGAAGGACGGGAAGAAGGAGTACTGGACCGGCAAGCAGATCATGAGCGTCGTCCTTCCGGACGGGCTCAACCTCACATTCAAGGCCTCGATATGCGAGAAATGCGACACCTGTCTCAAGGAGGATTGCGACAAGGACAGTTACGTCACGATCAGGGACGGAGAGCTGAAGACCGGTGTCGTGGACGAGAAGGCCATTGGGGCCTTCAAGGGCGTGATCATCGATACCCTCGCCCGTGACCACGGCGCCGACGCGGTCAGGAACTTCCTTGACAACGTCACGAAGCTCTCCATCGCTTCCATAATGAACATCGGCTTCACGACCGGCATCGACGATGAGGACATACCACCCGAGGCGAAGTCCCAGATCCTCGAGGTCGTTCTGACGGCGAAGGAGAACGTCGACAAGCTCGTCGCTGCCTTCGAGAACGGTACACTCGAATCCCAGCCCGGTCGGTCGCTGGAGGAGACCCTCGAGGTCGAGGCGATGCGCATTCTGGGTCAGGCCAGGGACAAGGCGGGTCAGATCGCGGGTAAGCATCTCGGTATGGACAACTCCGCTGTTATCATGGCGCGGAGCGGTGCCAGGGGATCTATGCTCAACCTTAGCCAGATGGCCGCAATAATCGGACAGCAGGCTGTTCGTGGCGAGCGTATCCACAGGGGATATAAGGGCCGGACCCTGCCCCACTTCAAGTGGAACGACCTCGGTGCCGAGGCCAAGGGGTTCGTCAAGTCGTCGTACAAGAGCGGACTTCATCCCACCGAGTACTTCTTCCACTCCATGGGTGGTCGTGAGGGTCTCGTCGATACTGCCGTTCGAACATCGAGATCAGGATACATGCAGCGGCGTCTCATCAACGCCCTGGAGGACCTCAAGGTCGATTACCAGGGCCGCGTGCGCGACACCGCCGGCAACATCATCCAGTTCAGCTACGGAGAGGACGGGTCCGACCCGTCCAGGTCCGACCGCGGATATCCTGTGAACCTCGACGAGGTCATCGAGAACGTCCTGGGAGGTGCCTGAGATGGCGGGCCAGCAGTCGATAGACGCCCTCATCAAGAGAGGCATCAAGCAGGACATCGCTGAACGCCTGGTCAGGGAGGGGCTCACCCTCAAGGACCTGAAGAAGGCCGGTATGTCCGACCTCGAAGGGGTGGTGACGGAGGAGGAGGCCGAGGAGGTCCTCGAAATGGTCAAGTCCAGCAAGAGGCCTTCGAAGGTCGGTGGAAAGGTGGAGCCGGTGGAGGAGGAGAAGGCCGATGAGGAGGAGGAGGAGGATGTACCGCCCGTCCCGGAGAAGGATTACACCAAGACGCCTCCACTACCCATCGAGGACAGGATGCATGAACCGCTCATCGCACATCTCAGCGGAGTGCTCTCGGAGAAGGGGATCGTCGCATCCCCGGCGCTCATCTGCGACCTCGCGGACAAGCTCGACACACTGGGTGTCAAGAAATCCCACAAGCGCAAGATCGAGAAGGTGGTCGACGAGCTCGGCCGGTACCTCGAGGAGCGCAGGATCGAGCCGATGGAGTCGGCCGGGATCGTTGCGGCTCAGTCCATCGGCGAACCGGGTACCCAGATGACCATGCGTACCTTCCATTATGCCGGTGTTGCCGAGATCAACGTCACGCTGGGTCTGCCCAGACTGATCGAGATCGTGGATGCCAGAAGGATCCCGAGCACGCCGATGATGGAGATCCATCTCAAGGAGGAGTTCAGCGGCGACAGCGAGACCGTGGAGAGGATCGCGGCCAAGATCGAGAACACCCTCCTCAAGGATGTCGCCGACATCTCCCTCGACCCTAACAACATGAGGATCATCGTCGACGTCGTCCCGGAGAAGATGGAGAAGAACATGGTGGAGCTCTCGGAGATCGAGACGAACCTCATGAAGAAGAGGAAGAAGTTCGAGGTGGAGCAGGAGGGGAACAAGTTCATCGTGAGCCTCGTCGAGCCGTCGTACAAGGACCTGCAGATCGTCTTCGAGAAGATCTCGGGGTTCGAGGTCGGCGGCGTCGGCAAGATCGAGAGGGCGATCATAAGGAAGGAGGGGAAGGAGTACGTCATCTACACAGAGGGATCGAACCTCAAGGACGTCATCCAGATGGAGGAGATCGACATCGGCAGGACGCTCACCAACAACATCACGGAGATCGACGAGGTCCTCGGCATCGAGGCCGCGAGGAACACGATCATCAAGGAGGCGCACAACACGCTTCAGGAACAGGGTCTCAACGTCGACGTCAGGCACATCATGCTTGTGGCCGACGTCATGACCCATGACGGCTCCGTCCAGGCCATCGGCAGGCATGGTATCTCCGGTCTGAAGGAGAGCATCCTGGCCAGGGCGGCCTTCGAGATCACCACGAAGCATCTGCTCAAGGCGGCGGTCATCGGCGAGAGGGACAGGCTCTCGGGAGTCGCCGAGAACATCATCGTCGGACAGCCGGTCACCCTGGGCACGGGAGCGGTCGAACTGGTCTACAAGATAGACAAGGACAAGAAGGAGGCATGATCTTTATGGATATCAGCAAAGCTCTCAGGAACGCCATGAACACCGGGCAGGTCATCCTTGGCACCGATAAGAGCCTCCGGGCGGTCAGCGAGAACAAGGCCAAGATGGTCATCGTCGCCTCGAACTGCCCCCCGGACACGGTGGCGCAGCTCGATGACGCGAAGGTGCCCGTGGTCAAGTTCACGGGGACGAACATCGGCCTCGGCTCCGCCTGCGGAAAGCCGTTCTCGGTATCTATCCTCTCGATCATCGATCCCGGCGAGTCGGAGATCCTCGAGATAGCCAACGAGTGAGACCAGGGTCCAACATGTCGATCATACTCGACGATCTAACGATGGGCTACATCGCCCTCTTCGAACAGATATCCGGAGCCAGGGCCATCGACTGCGTCGAGAATGAGGAGAAGCTCGTCATCCTGGTCAAGCAGGGTCTCATGGGCAAGGGCATCGGGCGGAAGGGCAGCAACATCCTCAGGATGCAGGACGTCGTCAAGAAGAAGGTCGAGCTTGTCGAGAACGCCGATACGCCGGAAACCCTCCTCAGGAACCTTTTTGCACGGTTCAAGCCCGAGAACGTCGAGATCGAGG
>JANQNJ010000148.1 GCA_028279645.1 Thermoplasmatota archaeon | reverse complement strand
AAGAAGCAGTCGGTCTACGAGTACCTCCGGAGCACCGCTATCGTCAATCCTCACGCTGAACTGACCTTCGTTGAGCCCGACGGGAAGGAGACCATCTTCCCCAGGGTCACCGACGAGATCCCGAAGCCGACCCAGGCGATAAAGCCCCATCCTGAGGGTATCGAGCTCGGAATGCTGATGAAGATGGCCAAGTCGTCGGAGAGCTACAAGCTCACTGCGTTCCTGGTCAACGAGTTCTCCAGGATCAGCTACAGGACCGCCAGGGAGATCTGCAACAAGGCCGAGCTGGACGAGCTCCTAAGGCCCCAGGACCTCAACAGGACACAGGCCAAACGTCTGATGGAGTCGTTCCGGATGGTCAAGATCATGGCCCCGCCCACTGACTGCCTCTCCCCCATCGGCGACATCCTCATCAAGAAGGGCCTGAAGAAGGAGATCGACACGAAGTTCGCATACACGACGACCCGCCCCCCAGCGGTCTTCTCCGGAAGCCCGTTCCAGGTTGAGGCCGGCATCGTCTACGGCGGCGACATGCCCAAGGACAAGAGCGTCAAGATCCTGAGATACGCTAACCGCGTCCCGTTGCTGTATCAGCAGGGGGGCTGCGTCTCCACCCACGGCCTCGAGACCATCGACTGGCGGCAGTACGGCCTGGAGCAGCGAGGCGGCGAGGGCATACCTGTCGGTCCAGCATGGATACTCATCCATGTGGCATCGACGAACGTACCATTCACATCCGAATCAAAGGAGGCCATCGCCGATATACCTGAGATCAAGGCCGAGGTCGAGCTGGCTTTGAGGGAGTGCGCCAGGAAGATGAAGGCGCATATCAACAAGAAGGAGCGGATGAAGAAGATCGCCGAGAAGTACGAGATCATCCAGAAGGTCCTTCCGGAGCTCGCCCGGAAGACCTCGGAGATACTGGACAAGCCGGAGCCATCCATCGACAAGATAGTTACCAAGATCATGAACATCGTGGTGGTGGAGGACGAGGTCCAGTTCGAGAAGACCGAGAACGAGAAGGTCACCCATGTGAAGGTCAATATAACGAACTACACCCCGACAGGTAGGAAGTTCAAGGTCTACGTGAAGGTGCCCCAGGCGATCATACAGAAGATCGACCCGAAGCCGGAGAAGGTGGATGAGCAATTCATCATCTGGGACCTCAAGAGGATCCCGTCCTCCGAGAAACGGGCGCTGACCTTCGATATCATGGGCCTCGATAAAGGCGATTACGACGAGGCCGACGTTTACGTTGATGGACTGAAGATGAACATGGTGATAGGAGCCGACCCCCTGTGAGGTGCTGACCCATGGCAAAGACGAACAAGAAGAGGAACGAGGACACGATCAAGGCCCTTCGCGCCATCGCCGAGGGGATGTACACCGACATGGAGAAGGGGAACGTTCCCCAGATGAGCCTGCCGGTGAGGACGAAGCAGAACATCGTCTTCGACGAGAGGCACAGGGTCTGGAAGTACGGGAAGAACCTGTCCCACAGGACAGCCATGGACCTCGGCAGCGCCTACATGCTACTGAGGACCGTCTACACCATGGAGTTCATCAAGGAGATGATCGAGGCCGGCAAGAGCTCGACCCTCAGGGAGATGTACTACATCTCCGAGGGCTGGGAGCTGGCGAAGTTCTCGTCCCAGAACGACAGCAACAAGCTCGCCGAGGACATGGAGATCGTCACGAAGCACCTCCGCGAGGACTTCAAGCTCAGGCCCGAGGAGGACGGCGCTCGCGTCATGGGCAACGTCACCATCGAGGAGGTCAACAGGAAGGGCGAGAAGAAGAAGATCAACTGCCGCGACGACGTCGGCGACTCCGGATACGGCATCCCCTACAACGTCGAGAAGGAGAAGATCACGTTCAAGGAGGTCGACGCAGACTTCATCATCGCCATCGAGACCGGCGGTATGTTCGACAGGCTTGTCGAGAACGGCTTCGACGAGAACGCCCGCGCCCTCCTCGTCCACCTCAAGGGACAGCCGGCCCGGTCCACCCGTCGCTTCATCAAGCGCCTCAACCAGGACTCCGGCCTTCCGGTGCTGGTCTTCACCGATGGCGACCCGTGGTCGTTCAGGATATTCGCGTCCGTGGCATACGGCGCCATCAAGACCGCCCACATCTCGGAATATCTGGCCACTCCAAGCGCCCAGTACCTCGGGATCACACCAAGCGACATCGTCAACTACGATCTCCCGACAGACAAGCTCACGTCCCAGGACACCAACGCCCTGAAGACCGAGCTCACCGACCCGAGGTTCATGGACGAGCACTGGCAGGGCGAGATCAACCTCCAGCTCGAGATGAACAAGAAGTCAGAACAGCAGGCCCTGGCGAAGTACGGACTGGACTACGTGACGGATACGTACCTGCCGGAGAAGCTGACCGAGATGGGCATCATCTCGTGATTTGATATCGGACGGACGACGACGGCGGACGGACGACGACGCCCATGCTTGTATTAAGCTATCACCCATGCTAGCATCTAGCTTGGACCCGCCCAACGACGACGGGGATTTTCCGGGAGGTTCCTGGCGCCGCCCTTCCGGAACGGCCCCCCACGCTTCGCCACTCCGATGTGTCAGCGGACACATCTTCGTCCCAGAAAACTATGGTTGCTATCAACAGTAGAGAGTTGATCTTTACGAAGTCGTTTTCTGAGATGGATTGGGGCAGATAGATCAATGGTTATTAGGCCAATCTAAGGCGTTGCCGGGAGAGGGTGTCACGAATGTTGATAGATCGTGCAAAGTGACGGCCTCGGAGGGCGGGGGTGGACAGACTGCTGTTAACGAACAATGCTTCCAGTGCTTTAGATCGATACCACCCACCCTCCGGTACTATGAAAGAATGAGAAATGGGTGGTGGTCCGCCTTCACTTCCTCTGCTTGATGATATCCGCCAGATGCCTTCGCTTGTGATAGATCGATGTCAGCTTGTTCTCCTCGCTCTGATAGTATGCCAGCACGCCAAAGGAGAGGGCGATCGCCACAACGGCTCCCCATATTATGCCGTTGGCCAGAGGCGTTAGCGAGAGGCCGTCCAGCTTCGAGCCGTGGACGACCCTTGATGAGTTCCCTTTCACCAGGGTCGATCGGAAGTCGAGGCGGTACTTCTGGTGCATCTCGCTCTTGTCCTCCGTCTGGCGGCGCCAGATGGTTACCTGGTGCACCTTCACCGTCTCGTCGTCGTCCTGCATGGTGTATCCCAGCGTCCTGATGACCTTGTCGCTCCGGAACTCCGTGGTGTGGTGTCCGAGGTGGTCTATCTCCAGGTTGGTCGTGTCAAGTCGGAAGAGGTCGTCCCTGCCCAGTCCGGTCCTCGAATCCTCGTCGTAGTAGTAGGCGAAGTTGCGCATGATGAAAGGGTCCTTCTGGTCGATCGCGGAGATCGACCCCTCCGAGAGGGTCCTCTTCTTCAGCACTCCCTGGTCGAGCCAGAACAGCTCGATCCTTCTCTCGTTGGCGAAGTTGGTGTTGAGCACGAATCCCGATGTCCCGTCCAGCGCCGCTCCGGTCCCGAGGTGCACCTCGTCCCTTGAAACGTTGACGTAGATCAGGTCGTCGAAGACGGTCCCGTTGCCCATGTTCTTGACCGTGAACCTGAGGTTCAGTCGGTCGGTGGAGTACGGCGACGTGGTCGCGTTGAGATCGATCAGCTCGATCCCGGCCAGGAATATCCTTTCCCTGTCGAATCCCTTGACCATGGCCTCCGAGTGGGTGTCCATGCCGATCGGAAGGTGGAAGGTTCCAACGATCTCCCCGTGGACCACCAGGTCAGGGTCGGTCAGCATGAACCGGGCGAACGTCATGTTATAGTGTGTCATATTTCCCTGGATCGCCTCGTCGTAGGTATCGTTGACCATGAACAGTTCGGGAACCGAGCCGTTCAACCTGGTATGGACAAGGTCATAATCTCCAGGGAACGGCGTCTCCAGGGAATAACCATTGGTCACCAGGTTACGACCGTGGATGTCCATGCTCACTGTGAACACGACGTTCTCCAGCTCTCCAGGCTCGCCGGTTGCAAGGACAGCCACCAGGCGTCCGTTGCTTCCGAAATGAAGCGATGTCTTTGCCACCAGGTCCCTCGGGACATCCTTTACCCTGGTCCTGAAGTCGAGGTCAGAGTCCTTTCCTATCCTGAGGATGGAATGTTCGTACAGGGTCCAGTTCCTGTCCCAGGTCGGACCCTTCTCTATGGTCTCGATCACGTATATGTTCCCTTCAGCGTCCGATATCGCTCCGGAGAAGTCGATGGCCCCTGTCTTCCAGGTGGTATCGGTGGTCTCCAGGTCGAACTGCTGCTGGAGAGGGATGAGCGACAGGGTCAGCAGGAGCACGATGAACATGAGGGCCGTCAACCTCCGCAGGTGCCAGATGGCCAGCGGATTGCTGACCTGGATCGCCACAAGGACGATCCCGAGCATCGATATACAGAAGACCAGAGGAAGGACCGGGCCCACCCAGTCAGCTATGACGTGGAATATCGATCCCTCCTCAGGGACCGTGTCGGAGAGGATCTTGACGCAGAACAATATCCCTCCGATGGAGAACAGGAACATGACGAGGAAGAACGCCTCGAACCTGACCCTGAACCCGGACTCCTTGGGGAAGAGGTAGGGGGCCAGGAAACCGTAAAGGAGGAACTGCGCCGCGTGGATGCCGATGATAAAGAACAGGAACAGCGGGGTCCTCCCCTCGTGGAGGAGCTCGTAATCCCAAAGGATGGCGTCCCTTGAGGCGAAGGTCATCACAAGGGCATGATAGATCAGGATCATGAGCATCGCGGATGACAGGCAGTACCAGAGCCAGATCTGCCTCTGTTCGTTCCTCCTGAGGGAGGAGATGCCCTTTGTGAGCTGGAACAGGAACAGAAGGGCGGCGACCACCATGAGCGTGAAGTAGAACGAGTACGAGACCGTCCCGTGCTCGATGTTGAGCCTTTCGAAGAACGACCTGTTGGCGAACAGATACCAGTTAAGGAACAGTATCCCCGCCTGCAGGATTATGACAAGGACGAATCCCATGATCATGTCGGGGTCCCTTCGTCTGAACACACCATCGAACATCCGGATGAGCGGGAACAGCGATATGATCATCATGGTTCCCAGGAAGAACCAGACCCGTTCGGACATGACGAAGCCGAACCAGAAGGAGAGCGCGCCTGTTATTATCAGGGCCGCAAGGTACCCGCCGAAGAACAGGAGATATCTCCTGGGGATCGACGGAGCTGCCCTGATCGAGAAGTAGTCCTGCGCGACGTCCTTCGGCTTCCCGAAGAGGTCGATAGCCTTCCTTACTGCCTCCTCCTCCGACATGCCTTGATCTTCGTACGCCCTCACCTTCCTGATGATGTCCCCCTTGAGCTCCATCAGTATGGAGGACCTGGATTCGAGGTCATAGCCCACGAGGCTCTTGTTGACCCGTACGAGGTAGAGGTCGATCAGGTTCATTCCTCACCCCCTGTTCCGTGCCACCTCAGGAACAGCCAAACGACCACAAGCGAAATGATCATGAACAGGTTCATGAACGCCCACCTCTCGAAGTCGAGCTGGTCTCCCTCCCTCTCGTAGATGACGGTCTCGATATCCTCCTCCTCGAGGAAGTCGTGGATATGCAGATCGATCCTCTCCACCTGCGATGCGGATGAGAGCCTGTATCTGAGATGCTGGACGTTGGAAGGGGACAGGGCCGTATCGTGGGAGGAGTAGGCCCATCCATCGGAAGCGATATCGATGGCCCTCTCGTTGTAGCCGGTGTCGTTGTATATCATGACCCTGGCCGCCCCTCCTCCGCGCATCGTCTCCTCGCTGAGGTGGACGAACTTGTCGTCCACCCTTATGACGATGTTCCTCTCATGGAGGGCCGGGAAGGTCGTCACCATGGTCGAGGTCACATTGTCGAGCGTGATGTTGTAGGACCATATCTCGATCCTCCGCCCGTAGATCGTGTCCACGGGGATGTGATAGTAAAGTTTAAGCCAGTCGTCCCCGGGTACAGGGCCGAAACGGGGATAGTCCCAGAACTCGTGGCTGATCGTGGAATTGTTGATGTAGCCGAATCCCTTCGAACCAGCAGGGCGAGCGAAACACCTCTCGTTGAACTCCTCGAACCGGGGGACATAGTAGGCGTTCCCCTCCATGTCGATACCGCACGGGCTCGTGAGCTGCTCCGATGCGGCATCCGCCGAGATCGGGTCATGGACGGTCTCCATGATCTCGCCCGCCGACATGTTGATGTAGACCTTAGACCAGCCGAAGACGCTCCTGGAGTCGTAGAAGAAATGGAGGTCCTCACCATCGGCGAAGCCGAAGATCGATGAGAGCATGTTCTCGTTGAAGTACTCGTAGTCAGGAAAGAGGTCGAGGGTGGTATCCACTGCATCCTCCATCGATCCAAGGTCGATCATGCGGTAGTGAACGAGGTGGAAATCGGAACGCTGGTTCCAGAACATGTGGAGGTAGGGGTCGGAGTAGAACAGCCTGTAGTCGATACATCCCTCCGCGCTGAACCTGTAGACCTCCTCCCCGGACGGATCGACGATATGATAGTGAAGGTCGCCGCCGAGCCTGTAATAGATGTGGGCCATCCCGTTGTCATCGGCCATGAGCGCGGGGTAGTCGGTGAAGCGCTCGTTCCTGACCTCTTCCGTGAGCTCGCGTGTAGCTATGGGAGTAAGACCGAATATCAGGAGAAAGATGATGACGCCGACGAGGACCGACCTCAGCTTGAACCGCCTGATGAGGCCTCTTATCAGCGGCGGGTCGAAGCCTCTGTCGTAGAGTTCCAGTCCTGAGATCCAAATTCCGAGAAGAGCGATGTCAAGGGACAGGAAGGAGAAGAACGACCATCTCGCGATCACGGCGTCGTCGGCATGGTAGAAGGCGACCATCTCGTCAAAAAAGATGTAGAGAGCGAGGACGAACAAACCGACAGAGGTTATGAGCATGGTCCAGTGGAGCACGCCTCGCTCTCGTTGCTTTATGATTTCCTCCCAAGTGCCTTCCCGTCTCGGTCTGGGACGTGCGAAGAATCGCTTCCTCGGGTCCCCGTCCAGGACGTTCAGCTTCCTCCCATCGACGTAGATATACAGCCCTTGTTCCTGCTCTTGCTTGCGATGAGGTTGACGAGCATGAGCATGTTCCTTTCCGCCGCCCCCCTGTGACCTCGATGGAGGCCCACCTTCCGCCTTCCTTGACGCCTTGCGTTTGGTCTTGGGGATCCTCTCCTTCCTTTCCCGACCGTGTGGTGGTCCTTCCGTTCCCGTCTTGCTCGACCCGGCGGAACGTTGTCCGGAGGGTCGCTGCATAGGTTTCCCCATCGACGGATCGTGCGGTTTCGACCGGGGGTCGGCCTCCGTCTTCGAGGGTCCTTGAGAGGAGGCCTCCTCGGTTCCTGGAGCTTCAAGGAAGCCATGACCTTCGTCGTCGGCAGGACGCGGGGCGGCGTCCTCGCCGGCTTCCTCTCCCCCGGATCCCCTTCGGGGGGTGGGTGTGTTCGGGTGGATGTCGTCATTCATCCGGCCACACCCCCAGCTCTTTCAGGGCGTATTCGATTGCTTCATTGATCGTTCTCCATCGATCGAACCCGAGCTCGATGGCCTTGTTGCCTGTGTCGGTTATGCGGTAGCACCTTCTCGGGGGACCACCCTTCGATGTCTCCCAGAAGGATTCCAGCAGTCCGTCCTTTTCGAGCGAACGCAGGATCGGGTAGATTGTTCCTTCCTTGAAGGCCATCTTCCCCTTCACCAGCTTGTCCAGCTCGTCGTAGATGACGTATCCGTACGAGGAGGATTGGGTTCGGATGAAAGATAGGACTAGGAGCGATAGTGTACCCGACCTAAGTTGTTGATCGAGCTTGTGCCCATATCTTTCCGAAGGGTCCTCCTGCAACGGATCACTACTGTTAGCCTTATACTAGTGTTAGGTTGTTAGTAGTATTTATACTTTCGCTTCAAAACCGCCCCTTAACGGCTCCCGAACGGCATTCTGTGAAACCGTTCCAAGGGGAAGCATGTCATCCGTACCCATAGGTATTAACTCGTTGCAGAAAACATTATTAACCAGCATTTCCAATGGAACCATGTATGACGAAGCGGTGGACCACCGGTACCAAACCCGTATGTCCCACATGCGGCAAGCCGAACTTCTGCAACGAGCACATGTACCGGAACCGTCAGTGGTGGGACGAGTACAAGCGCTGCATCTGCAGCTGGAACGAGAAGCAGTTCTGAGATCGTTCCTGTCCGGCGTGATCCTTCCTTTCATGGTACATTTTATCAGATCGTGAGTTGCCCTTATACATATGATCTTGAACAATGCGGCCCACGCGGGCAAAACGCTTGCACAAATGGATGCAAATCGTTTGGACCCACGCTGAGCTAGGACAATGCTATGAATGGATAATGGATCAAAGATGCCTCACTTCAGCAGTCCCTTCGTCTGACAGTATGGACAAACGATCTTCTGCGGCCCCTCGCCCCGCTCGACGGTGAAGACCTTCGTGCACTTGGGGCACTTGATCTTCTCCTCGTGGTCGATCTCCATCTCCTTGGCTCCGGCGTCCTCCGGCTTGGCGGGACCGGTGGGGAGCTCTCCAACCGAGCCGCAGACCGGGCACTTGATCTTCACGTGGGTCTGTCCCTTGGGGACCGGGACCTTCAGGAGCTTGTTGCACTCCACGCACTTGACGATCTTGATCTCGGTGTCCTCGTCGGGCTTAGGGGACTTGACCTTCTTCTGTACCGGCGCCTTCGGCTGGGGGGCGGGTCCGGGTGCTGCAGGTTGAAGGGTCAGCGACTGACCCGGCTGGACTGGCTGCTGGCCGACCTGCTGTGAGTTCAGGATGCCCGACGGCTGAAGGACCGGTGGTCCGCCGGTGGGCTGGAGCGTGGGTTGCGGAAGGTTCTGCGGCTGCTGAACCATGGGCGACGGCTGGTGGATGATCTGCTGCTGGGGCGCGGGTTCGGTGCCCGATGGGACGGGGACCTGGTGCTCCTGCGAGGACCTCAACAGGTTCAGCCTCATCTGCTGCAGCTTCTCGAGCTCGGCCTGGGTGTTCTGAAGCTCCTGGATATGCTTCTGGGATTCCTGGAGCTGGTTGAGCTGGCTCTGGGCGTCCAGGAGCTGTTCCAGCTTGGCCTGGGCCTCCTGGAGCTGCTTCAACTGGATCTCCTGCAGCCTCCTGATATCGTCCATCTCGGCGCTGGAGGGTGTAGACGCCTTTCGTTGGCTCTCTGGGACATTCGGGAGCTGCAGTCTCGGTTGGCCCGATGGTGTTGGTTGAAGGTCCAGTGTGGGTTGGGGCTCAAGGCTCAGTTGCGGCTGGAGGTCGAGCGTTGGCTGGGGCTCCAGCGAGAGTTGGGGTTGAAGGTCCAGGGTCGGCTGAGGATCCAGCGACAGCTGCGGTTCGAGTGCGAGCGGTTCAGGCTCGAGTGATAGCGACGGTTGAAGGTCCAGGGTCGGCTCGGCCGGTGCGAGATCGAGGGTGGGTCCTGGGTCGAGTAAAAGCTCGGGTTGAGGGTCGAGAGATAGTTCGGGTCCCGCGAGCTCGAGCCCAGGTTCCGCCGGTGTTAGGATCGATCCTGGGTCCTCCGCTGCAAGGACGGGGACCTCCGAGATCGGTTCTGGAGTGATATCCAACGGCGCGAGCGGTTCCTCGATAACTGGTGCCGGCTCTATGGCCAACGGGGCCGGTTCGAGCGGTGCAGGGGCCGGGACCAATGGTGAAGTGTCAAGGCCCCCCTCATCGAGCTCCAGGGCGGGTTCGGGTGCCACGGTCAGTTCGGGCTCGGGAGCCGCCAGCGGCGCCGGATCAAGGGACAGGGCCGGTGCTGGTTCCAACGAAAGTTCTCCGGCAGGCTCAAGGGAAAGGTCGCCGGCGGGCTGCAGCGAGAGCTCTCCTGCAGGTTGTAATGAAAGCTCTCCGCCGTCTGCAGGGGTGAGGCTTAGCTCGGCTGCCCCATCCTGCCCTGCTGCTCCCTTCTTCTTCTTGAACATGTTCGAACTCCCTTCTGAGGATTGACTAAATAGAGTCTGACCTTGGGGACGTCACCCTGTGGTAAGGCTCTATAATCTTATTTTTGTATTTATAGGTTTTGTATAGGCCCCTGGCCCACCTTTTTTTCCACTGCGGAAAGGTTGTCCGAGAGGCCCCGTCGGTCAGGGGTCAGAGACCCTTTATCCTCTTCAGTATCTCCTCGGCCTTGTCGACCCTTATCTTGCCCCCTTTAACGAGCTCCTCCTTCACCTCGTCGATGAGGGCGGGGTCCTCCTCGACCCCGAGGCTCTCGAAGGCCGCGACCGCCACGTTCCGGGCATGGAGCTTCATGTGCCCCTTCTGGATCCCGACGGTGGCGAGTGCCTTCAGAGCTGCGTGGTTCTGGGCGAGGCCCACTGCCGCGATTATCATGCCCAGCTCCTGGGCATTGTCCACACCCAGGATCTTGATGCATGCCTTCGCGACCGGGTGCGTCTTGGTTGCCCCGCCGATCAGCCCTACGGGCATCGGCAGCTCGATGGTCCCGACCAGGTCGCCGTCGGCGTTCTTCTCGTAGGTGGTGAGAGGGAGATAAGAGCCCGTCCTCGCCGCGAACGCGTGTGCGCCGGCCTCCACGGCACGGGTGTCGTTGCCTGTGGAACGGACCACCGATGATATCCCGTTCATGATCCCCTTGTTGTGGGTCGCGCATCTGTACGGGTCGGACGCTGCAAGTGCATAGGCCATGATGATGCCGTCGACGATATGCTCCCCTCCCATGGCCTCCTTGCTGAAGATAGCCCTTCCCCTGACCGTCCTGTGAACGGCGAGGTTCGATAGGATCCTCAGGAAGACCTTTCCGCCGGTGAGCTCCTCGATATAGGGGGCAACAGCTTCGGCCATGGTGTTCACGGCATTGGCGCCCATGGCGTCCCTTGTGTCGACCAGGAGGTGGGTGACCACGAAGTCGCCTACATGGGAGTTGACAACCCTTACGTCGATGTCGCGAGCTCCGCCGCCGAACCTGACCAGGACAGGGTCCTGCTCGTTGGCGAGGTCAAGGATCTCCTGTCTGTGATGAAGTATCCTGAGCCGGGCCCCGCTCGGGTCCGGGACGCCTGTGAGCTGGATCTGGCCTATCATGACCGGTTCGGATGCACTGCACTGGAACCCTCCCCTGTCCCTCGTCTGCCTGGCGCTGTTGGAAGCCGCCGCCACTACCGAGGGCTCCTCCACCGCGAGAGGGACCAGATAGTCCTTCCCGTTGATCTGGAAGTTCGTCGCGATCCCCAGCGGGAGCTCGAAGGTGCCCACGACGTTCTCGATCATCCTGTCGATGGTGTCGAGCGGAACACCTCCGGAATTGAACACGGTCGCGGCCTCATCGTCCGTAAGGTCCGCGAACTCCTGCACGATCTTGAGCCTCTCCTCCGGAGGCATCTTGTAGAAACCTGATATCCGTGAGCTCTTCAATACATCACCTCTGCTGTCGATATGCCGCAACCCCGTGCGTCCCCGGGCCTGCGGGATAGATGGAAAATACAGCCTGGATAAATAGTTTTGTGTTGAACAGTGAGAAGGTCCGGCGATCGCCCGGATGTGACGGTCCGGGCGTCTGTTCAGATCCTGAACTTCTTCAGTCCCTGGGATCGCCTCTCTCCCAGCTTCCTCCAGGCAGCAATGCCGCGCTGGACCGCCGTGGTATGACCGGCTATGGCGAACCAGATCATCATGTACTCCAGGACGGTCAGCGGTCCAAGGGTGTCATGGCCGGCTGCCTTGAGCCCGAAATGGAGCAGGGGCAGTGCGATGAGGAGGACAAGGCGGTCCGCCCGTCCGAGGATCCCGCCATAATCCCTCGTCTGGGTCAGCGCCTGGGCCTGGGTGCCCATGTACGAGCCCATGAGCACGCCGGTGAACCCTACGAAGCCGATGATGACCGAGCAGTCGGGACCGAAGGTTATCCCGCCGAGGATGAATATGTCTGCATATCGGTCCAGGGAATGGTCAACGAGGTCGCCCCTCAGCGATGCTTTGGAGGCGAGCCTGGCCACCATGCCGTCAAGGGCGTCGAAGGCCGAACTGAGAAGCACGCACAGCACAGCGAACAGGATCATGATGCCGGAATGATAGAAGAACAGTCCTGCGATCACGGCGAACATGAAGGCCACAATGGAGATGGCGTTGGGACTGACGTCGATGAAGGGGCCGCTGACCCGTGTCAGCAGACCTTCGACCTTTCCCCTGTAACTGTTGAGGACCATCTTTCGACCTCTTGTCAATCCTGTAGCGACCGCGCCCTTGCCACGATATCGTCCACGATCTCGCCGCTCCTTCCGAGGTAGTTGGCCGGGTCCATCACCCCGTCCAGCTCCTCGGCTGAGATGGCGCTGGCGATCACTTCGTTGGCCAGAAGGGCGTCGCGGAAGGTAATGTCGGACGCCTGCGAACCAAGGGAGCATTGCCTGACGAGCTCGTGTGAGCTCTGCCTCCCGACCCCGCGCTCGGTCAGAGCGATGATGCACGCTTCCGCCATCATACGCCCTCCGGTGATCATGAGGTTCTCGGCCATCCTGTCAACGTTCACGTCGAGAAGTCTGAACAGCTTGATCGTGCGGTGTAGAGCGAAGTCGGTGATGATGCAGGCGTGAGGGATTATGAACCGTTCGGCGGAGGAGTTCGCCAGGTCCCTTTCGTGCCACTGGATGGCTGATTCCATCTGCGGCACGGCGAATCCCCTGACGACCCGGGTCA
>JANQNJ010000065.1 GCA_028279645.1 Thermoplasmatota archaeon | reverse complement strand
ATACCTTCACGGTGTCGGTCAGGGGCAACTCCAGCTCGTGGATGACTGCGAACCAGACATCGTTCACACTGCGGTCCGGGATGAACTCATCCTTCCTGGTCGAGATCGCCGTTCCCCGGAACGCCGTGGTCGGCGACCATCTCGTCCATATTCTGGCGCGGAACAGGGAAGGAAGCGCCAACGCCACACATGAGCTTACCATCACCGTCAAGAAGACCGGGAACGGCAACGGGGGCGGCGGGGGCGGTGGGGGTGATGACGACGATGACGCTCCAGGGTTCGAGGCGGCCTTGCTCGCACTGGCCTTGACGGTCGTGGTCCTTCTTGCAGGCCGACCTTCTGGAAAGGGTGGCCGGTCCTGAGGTCGAGGCGGTAGGATGCCCTCTCTTGAAGAGTTCAAGGCACCGTTGATAGCGGTGGGATACGGTCCTGACGACGTGGATGCTTTCCTAGAACAATGCATGGTTTTCGGCACCGAGCAGGCGGCCCGATGCGCGATCATGGCGGCTGTACTCGAGAAGGTCGACACCGATCCGACATACTTCGACGCTGAACTTCTGGCCAAGTACATGACGGAGGTCGTGGAGTTCGACATCGATGACGAGGAGGCCCTGGCCATCCTGCGCGACGTCGACAACTACGGCGTCTTCGGATGGAAGTGCACAAGGGAATCGAAAAAGGGCGGCCCCGGCTTCAGGTTCAGGCGGGACAGCAAGGAGGTTGCGCCGTCGATGATCCCGGGGCTCACGCCGCTGGTCATCGCGGTCGCGCCCAAGGTCATCGACAAACGCGCGAAGAGAGCGGCCGACGAGCACGAGGAGCTGGTGCGGGTCCACAAGGAGACGAAGAAGGAGGTCGCCCGGCTCAAGCGCCAGATCCAGCGAAAGGCGAAGGATGACGAGCGCAGGAAGCGGTCAGAGCGACGAAAAGAGCTCTCCGATAAGGGAAAGCGGTCCGACATCGACCGCTCCTACAGGTGAGGCCTCGCAATGGAGATCATCTGGTTCGGGCATTCATCCATTCTTATCAGGGCCGCCGACGTAACGATACTCATCGATCCGGTGGAGGACGAGGTGACCTCGGTCGAGAACGGTAGGACCATCGGGGCGATCTCCCTCCCGTCCGATCTCGACCCGCATATCGTATTGATAACACACGAACACTGGGACCACTGCCAGCCGACAACGGTCAAGAGGATCTCTAAAAAAGGGACACGGTCCTACGGTCCAGAGGCTGTTATGAACTCGATGGCCAAGATCCCATCCATCGACATCACCACAATCTCACCCTCCGACCTGGTCCTGCACGGGGATATCGAGATCAGGGTGCTCGAGGCCACAGAGGGCCTCGCGTTCATGGCCACCGGACCGATTTCGGAGGGGTCTTCCGACACCATCTCCGTCCTTCACACGGGCGACTCCTATCTGGCGCCGGAGATGATCGCCATCGGACCGGATATCATCCTTTTCCCCTACTATGCCATTGAGGACGATGATACCCTGAAGGGTCTGACCGACCTCTCGAACTGCGGCACTACGTTGATACCGATCCACTATCACCATTCACCCGTTGCATTTACGAACCATTACGTCGACCCAGCCGAGATGAAAAAGGCATTGAGTCCGCTGGACCCGTTGTTCCTCGACCGTGGCCATCCAATGGAATGCAGGTTCCTCACCTTCAAGGACAGGTTCACATCCTATTCTTGACCGCCGTGATGAAGGCCATATCATCTAGCACTGACATGTAGATGTAGGTCGATCTCTTGCCGATGCCCAGCATCCTCAGTTTGTGGGGCTGCTTGAACGTGATCCGGATCAAACCCTTGAAGGATGTGATGGCGTATATCTCCCTTCGGGCCAGGGAGGTCTTGATCCCGTAGGAAACGTACCACGGCAGTTCCGACCTGTCGACCGTCTCGATGTTCATTATCTGGCCCAGTGGGACCGATCCCCTCAGGACGATGCCGAACCTGATCTTGAGCATCCCCTCCTCGATCACGTGCTTGCCAGTGGCCGCATGCAGCATGACGAAGCCGATGATGAACAGGATGGCGTAGATCGGCATCATGATCAGCATGATCACCCCATCTCCCTCGGTATCCGTGGAGAAATCGGTGATGCTGCCAGTGATCCAGATCGAGAACAGCAGCATACCTATGAGAAATGTCCCAATGACGACGAACAACCTGCCATCGTATCGTATCACGACGGGGTCGGTCTCCTCGACCTTCCCTCGGGTCAATTCAACTTCTCCCACTTCTCGAGCTCCATGACCTTGGAGAGGGTGCTTCCTCCCTTGATCTCCTCGCGGAGACGGTTCTCCCTCTCAAGGACGTCGAGCGACCTGTTGGCGATCTCCACCGCTCTGTTCTGCGGGATGACGACTACACCGGTCTCGTCCCCCACGATCCAGTCGCCGGGTCTGACACACTCTCCTCCGCAGGTCACCTCTATCCCTATCTCGCCGTAGCCCTTCGGGTCGCCCGCCTTCGGGTTGACATGCCTCGAGAATACGGGGAAGTCCATGGCCAGAATATCCGGGATGTCCCTGGCGGCGCCGTCGATGACGACCCCCTCGATCGCCTTCTGCTTACAGCTCCAGGATGCGAGCTCGCCCCAGACCGCAGTCTCTCCGCCCTTCACGTCGATGACGATCACATCCCCTGGTCCAGCCATGTCGATCGCCTCGATGGGCTTCGCCCAGTCGCCGTCGATGGTCCTCACCGTTATCGCCCGGCCGACCATCTTCCGGCATTTACGGATGTGGGGAAGGATGCCGATCATGGCCCCCTCCTTCTGCATCGCGTCGCAGATGTTCGGGGTGGAGGCCTTCATGAACGCCGCGGCGATGTCCTCGCCGGTATAGCGCTTGTAATGTTTCGTCGGGAGCGATTCGCCCGATATCATCGCCTTCTTGATGGTGGCCGCCTCCTCCTTGACGTTCTCTGCCTTGGTGATGGCCCCGCCCACGATGACTATGCTTGCTCCCCGCTTGATGATGTCAGGCGCGGTCTCGGAATTGAGCCCGCCCGCCGCTGCTATCGTGATATCGCCCAGGCCCGCTATCAGCTCTATCTCGTCCAGCGGGCTCTTCCCCTCCATCTGCTGGTCGATGCCCACGTGGATGCAGATGATGTCCACACCAAGGTCCTTGAGCTTGCGGGCCCTGGCCTCCTTGTCCACGACTCCTAGCATGTCGACCATGATCTTGGTGCCGTACCTTCGTCCGGCCTTGACCGCCTCGTGGATGGTAGAATCCTCCGCGGTGGCGAGGATGACCACAACATCAGCACCTGCATTGGACGCCATCTCGATCTCGGGCGCACCCGCATCCACCGTCTTCATGTCGGCGACGATGGAGCGGTCCGGGAACGTCTTCCTGAGCTTCCTAACGGCGTCCATGCCGGCGCTTTTTATGAGCGGCGTTCCCGCCTCGACCCAGTCCACCCCGCCGTCGACACCCTCCTTTGCGATGTTGACTGCCCTGTCCAGGTATATCATGTCCAGTGCAAGCTGTAGGATCGGTTCGGCCATGGATTAACGAAGCCCCGATTCGGTATAAAAATCTATTCAAGCCCCTCGTACTAATGTCGATATCCCTCAAGGATCGGCCGGAGCCTCATCGCCTGGCGTTCAGGACGGTCTCGAGGTCAGAAAGGAGCTCCTCGGCCCGTTCCATGGTGATATGCGGCATCACGACGAGTCTCAGCGCCTCCGGATGCCTCGAAACGGACAGATACCACCCTTTACGCTCGAGCTCCTCCTTCACCGCGACGTGGTCCGGGATCCTGGCTGCGACGATGTTAAGTACCGGCTTGATCGCCACCTCGATGTCATGCTCCCTTCCCAGTTCCTCGATCCCTTCCGCTAGCCGGTCCGTGATCGCCATGCACCGCCTCACGACCTCGATGTACCCCTCGTTCCCCAGGTGCCTCATGACGGCATATGTGGATGCCACTGCCGCGCTACACCTGGTTCCGGCCAGGCTCATGTTCCTGCTGCTGGTGAGATACGGAGAATCCACCGAGATCCCTTCGAGGTACTCCATGTCCCTCAGCATCAGCGCTCCCGATGGTATCGTGGAAAGCCCCATCTTGTGAGGGTCCAGCGAGATCGAGTTGACACCCTTCAGCGAGAGGTCGAACTTCGGAACCCCCTCCCTGATCTGCCTGAGGAACGGTATGACGAACCCTCCGAACGCCCCGTCGACGTGGAGAAAGTAGTTTTCAGCAGCAAGGTCCGAGAGCCTGTCGATCGGGTCGATCATGCCCAGCTCCGTTGTCCCGGCAACGCCCACCATGGCCAAGGTCTCATCGGTGACGGCGTCCTCCACCTCGTCGATGGAGATCCTGTACCGGTCGTCGAGCCCCACCTCGACCCCGTCTAGGTTGAGGAGATCGATCGCCTTCTTGATCGAGAAGTGTGCATTGGAGGAGAAGATCACCTCCCTCTTTTTCTGTAACTTCTTCGCCACCCACAACGCCGTGATGTTCGCTTCTGTCCCTCCCCCCACCATCAGGCCCGAGCAGCCGGGACCGTTGAGGAGCTTGGCCAGCATCTCCATGACCCTCCCCTCCATCTCCACGCTGCCGGGGTATAGACCCGGATTTCCCAGGTTTGATTCGATGAACATCCTGTGCGCCTCCACCGCAAGCGGGTGGGGCGCGGTGCACATGGAGCCGAGGACCCTTCCGTCGGAGAACGCCGTCTCCATGGAGAGATAGTGCTCAAGCTCCTTCCTGATATCGGAAAGGGGTATCCGCCTGTCGTTCAAGGACAACCCTCAGATCGCCTGGGGCCGGTCCAGTATCCTCTTCATGGCGATAACGGTGAAGATGAGGTACTTCGGGTCCTCCTCGAAGTCGTAGATCTTGACCTCGATATCCTTGATGACCTCGGTCTCCTCGTCCTTCGCCAGGATCGCGCTTCCCATGGGGACCAGGTCCCTGGGATGCAGGAAGACCACCTCGTATCCGTCCTCCTTCTCCGCCATGGCAACGACTATCATCGGCCTTCCGTTGGGATAGAGGACCCTCATGCTGAGCCTGGACAGGTACTCCAGCGTCCCCATGTTCCTCTCGTTCGCGTCAAGGAACTGGGATTTGGTGTTGCGCATCATGTGGACGATACCGCCGATGGGCTTGTTGTCCGGATTGTAGAATATCGCGTCCTTGAAGAGGGATGAGAAGTAGGGCGGGAGGTTGACGGCCCCGAGGACCTCGTCGTTGAAGTGGATGGGGAAGAGCTCCCCGTCTATCGAGAAATCCATGCTGACCTTCGCCTTCGGCACGAGGAACTTGCCGTGTGCGATCATGTCGATCTTGAGCTCGTTCTCGACCCGCTCGAAGGTGATGTTGCGAAGTATCGCGGTGACGCTCGGGGTCTTGAGGAGCATGACCAGCTGCTTCTCCTCGTTGGGCTTGATCCGAAAGCCGTCCACAGAGATCCTTCCGATATCGAGGACCTTGCTGAGCCCCTCCTTGTTCTTGACGAAGAACATTAACCGCTTGTTCGTGATGAGGAAGGTGCCCTTCTTCTCCTGCGGCATCGTTGGTTCGATGGAGAGGTTCCCCTCCTCCTGGTGGACGATCTTCTCCTTGATACCGAGGAAGTCCTGTATCCTTTTCATTCAATCACCCCGTGGACATAGACCAAATATCGTTCGAAGTTATTTAAAATATCGCACGTTCTCGACCCTTTTCTTATATATTAGCGTCGATCGCACATCTCGACGCCGGATGCGGTAAGGATTTCCAATATGTTTAATATAAGACCCGCTACAATACCACGCCGATGAAGGAGGTCCTCTGTCCCGTCTGTCACAACAGTTTCTCCCCGGACCCTTCCAGCAGCGAGGCCGAATGCCCCGACTGCTTCAACAGGTTCCAGTGGCGGAGCGGGGACGAGGAACCGGCCTCGACGCCTCCATCCAAGGGACCATCCGGTCCCCGTGGGAAGAAGGTCCGTCCTGTCAGGAAGGTGAAGAAGGCGAGCCCCGCTCCTCAGGAGGAGGCCCCTCCAGAGGAGGAGGAAGACGGCCCTGGCGCGGACATACCATACCTTCCGGTCAAGCCGAAGAAGAGGCCTGCCCCTCCTGTCGAGGACAGGGACGACGACGATGATGACGAAGAGGACGAGGACGACGGATGGCCGCCCCGCTTTGGAGACGAAGATGAAGACGATGACGTTGATGACGACGACGATGATGACGAAGAGGACGAGGACGACGGGTGGCCGCCCCGCTTCGGCGTTGACGACGATGATGATGGCGACGATGACGATGACCATCTCCCAGCGGTCCGTCCCCGAAGGGTACGTCCGGTCCCCGTCAGAAGGCAGCCATCACCTGTACGGGCCGTACCAAAGGCCAGAAGGCCATCGAAACAGGCCTACAGACCTCCCCCTCCACCTAAGGAACCCTTCCTGACAACATGGGTCGGCAGGGCGGGTCTGCTCCTGATCATCGTGTTCATCCTCGGAATAACGAACGCTGTCCTGACGCCGACACATGTCCCGCTCACGGACAGCGGCGACGACCCGATATCGTTGAGCGGCGGCGTCTACGACCACTCCAATGGGTCGCCTATTGGGAACGTCACGGTCGAGCTCGCCGACTACGGTTCGGTGGTAACCGATCCGCAGGGGCACTTCTACTTCCAGCGCGTCCCGCAGGGGGACCATGAGATCCGGATCAAGCACGGCAAGTTCGGCACAACGAAGTACAAGATCACTATATCGCCCGAGATGAACCACTTCCCCCTCTATCTCAAGGAGCATACCGGCGAGGAGGTCCATGATCAGAGCAGGGACCTTGTCGAGGATACCACGACGATCCAGTACGGCAGCGTCGTCTTCGCCCTTTTCTCCACATGCGCCCTGGTGGCGGGGGTATCCGCCATCATGAGGGTCCGCTTCCACGTCGCCGTTATCGGCGCCGTTCTCGGCGTCGCCTCATACGGCTTCTTCATAGGATCGGCCCTGGCCTTCCTAGCGTTCATGATAATCGTAGTCCACAAGGCCGATTTCGGAGATGACGATGACGATGACGAAGATGACGATGATGAAGATGATGACGACGAGGACGACGATGATGAGGACCACTATCATCGTCCTCCTCGGGCCCACCCCCCGCAGGCATCCCCAGCCGCCCCACCGGCGGCCCGGCCCGCGGAACAGCCCACCGCTCCTGCAGACGAAGAGTCCCAGTGCGCCGTCTGCAGCGGGAGGATGATCAAGGGGTCCCCCGCCGTCATCTGCAAGAACTGCGGCGCCCACTATCACCGCGCCTGCTCGAACGCTCTCCATATCTGCCGGATATGCGGAGAACCGTTGAGGTGATAATGTGAAAGCCATTTACCCCCAGATCTTCATGATCGTTCTGACATGGTCCATCGTCGCCGCCCTGTTCATAGCCCCCTATCAGGAGCCCGAGGGCACCATCCATTTCGGCGAGGACGGCGGATCTGGCCCGATCGACTTCCAGGACGAGCTGGACAACATGAGCTCGTTCTCTTCCAAGATATACAGGTTCGGTGACGCTAACTGCCATCAGAAGGCCTCAAGGTCGTATTTCGTCAACGGGAACCAGATGCCGGTCTGTGCAAGGGACGTGGGCATCTTCCTCGGTCTTGCCATCGGCACCATCCTGCCATTGGCCTTCCTGATCGAGATCAAGCTGTGGTGGGTGATAGGCTCCCTCGTCCCCATGGGGATTGACGGGACGACCCAGCTACTCACATCCTATGAGAGCAACAACCCTATCAGGGTCCTCACCGGCGTGCTCGCGGGAGCTGTCATCATCATGCTCCTGGTCTACATGCTGTACGAGCTGGAGGACGCCACACGAACAGTGAAGGAGGAGCGGAGGGCGAGGAAGGCCTATGAACTCCGGCAACGGGAACTCGAACAGGGATCCGGACCACCTGATCCTTCAAGGGAAGAGCGTTCAGGCGAGTCCTGAGAACCGCCGTCCGGACGGCTTGAGCATTATCCCGGCCCCTGACCGCCTTGTCCTTTCCTCTGAGAACACGTCCTTCAGCCTGGCCACCGCCTTCATCTTCTCGGCGTTGCCCAGGCGTGCCTCGTCCAACGCCCCTTCAAGCTCGATCACGGCCCTGTCCATTCTCTTCCTGTCCACAGGATAGGGGACCCCGTCCTTTCCCCCGAACGCGAAGGAATGGCGGACCGGATCGCTCCACATCGCCGGGGCACCGTACACAAGTTCCGATATCAGCGTGAGCGCCCTGATCGTCCCGGGCCCGATCCCGGGGAAGGCAGCAACCTGCTCGTATTCACCTGGGCCGATGGCGTTGAGCTCCCTAAGTGCCCTCCAGTTAACCTTTCGAGGCATCCGGAGCTCTGTCAGGTCGAGGCCGGAACCAGCTCTATCGGCGGATACAGGAACGTCGTTCATTGTATCTTCAGACCACCGATCGAGGCTCATCTGGCCCGGCGAAAGGATCGAGCTGTACTCCCTCCTCAGCTTATCTATGCCGTCCCCGATCATATCGACCGTCGTCCTCCTGGCCCCGTCCGAGCCCGTGGAGGTCATGTCGAGGACCGTGCTCTCGGAGGACCCCGGGCCCGCGATCCCGCTGTGAGGCTCCACGACGAACCTGTCGGTGGTGTTCGATGACCAATGGTACCTCCGCGCATATCCCGCTGTATCGCTCATGCCCTGCTGGATAACGGCCCAATCACCCTTTCCGGTGAGGACGAACGCGTGATGATACAGGTCGAATCCGTCCTGGAGCAGGGCGTTGTCCACCTTTGCCGTCATTCTGCTGGCATACTGAAGGCCCTGTACATCCTCCTCCGAGAGGTCCATCCAATCGGCCGCCTTCTCGATCATCTCCGGCGCCTTCTTCGACCAGATCCCCTTCCCGCCGGCGACGGTCATCTCCAACCCCTTGTCCCTGAACCCCTGCCTCAGCGCCGCCATGGTCACCGTGGTGGTCCCGGAACTGTGCCAATCGTACCCGAGGACGCAGCTGAACGCCTGGAACCAGTAGGGGTCGGATATCCTCTCAAGGAGCGCCGTTTCGCCCTCCTCCTCCACGATGATGTCGGAGATCACACCGGCCAGGTCCGCCATCCTGGTGAATAGCCATCTAGGCGCCCTGCCCCCGTGGAGCGGAAGATAGGCCGAGCCGGTCCTCTGCATGCTATAACAATTGAACGGAACGATAAGACCGTCTGCCCCGGTCCGGTGAAAGTTGCCGCTAGATCGGGATGTAGCCGAGATACCAGAGCCCGTAGACCGCTGCTGCCAGGATCGCCAGTAGGATCACGACCCTGATGATCTTCATCACTATGAATATGATGATGATCACCAGCAGGATCGCCAGCAGCATCATGATGAGTGGAGGCATGATAGTATAATCGACAGGCTGATATTTAAACCTCAGCACCTCCAAGTTCCTCGTGTCCTTCGAGGTCGATGCGATCGGTGACCGCTTGAGGACAGAGGCCCAGGCTGGAGCGGTTCAACAGCATCTCCCCGACCAGGGGGGGGGACTGGACGCAATAAGCTTTATATGCGTTCATGGATTATTAGCGAAAAGGATAATTGGAGAGATCCTTTAGACCATGAAAGAGGGGTCTGTGCTGTGAGCGTGGCAGGGAAGATCGAGGGACCTATCAGACCGGGCGGTGTTCCGATCGTGCTTACCAGCTCTGCTGCCGAGATATGCGACTACAACAACGACCCGTTCCTTGCTTTCTCCTGCACATTTCCCCACAAGCTCACGCGCTATCTCGACAAGTACATGGTCCCGCATTATCTGCCCGACGGAACGAACAAATTCGTTCCGTACGGCCTCCGCAAGGTCGAGGCGATACTGGTCGAGAGGTTCGGCCGGGATATCGTGGCAACTGCACATCCCGACGACCTTCACAGATATATCGGTCCGAAGACCAAGATCGTCGGGATCACGTCCATGGACCCGATGGGCCTCGCTTACGTCAGCACGACCTACAATTCTCTGATCGGGTTCGGCGGCGAATCGAAGAACTCGGTCAAGTTCCGGGAGCTGATCGAGAACCCCGCTCTCAAGGACTCCGATGCCACTGTGATACTCGGAGGGGCCGGCATCTGGCAGATCACCGAGGCCGGGGTCCAGGAGGAGTTCGGCATCGACATCCTCTACGAGGGCGAGTCCGAGGTCGAACTATGCGACCTGGTCCAGAAGGTGATGGACGGCAATTTCGGGGAAAACTCGTACAAGGCCACCAAGCGGGATTACTCCATCACTCCACCTGTGCTCCTACCTGCAAGCTACGGAGCGGTGGAGATAACAAGGGGCTGCGGCAGGGGCTGCGACTTCTGCACTCCGACGATGAGGCAGAGGTACTCCGTACCCATCGACCGGATCGTCGAGGAGGTCCAGACCAACGTCGATAACGGTTGCAAGAGCGTCTTCGTCATCTCCGAGGACGTCTTCCTCTACGAGGTGGAGAAGAACTTCGTTCCGAACAAGCCCGCCGTGGACAAGCTGTTCACATCGATCGGGGCCGTGGAGGGGCTCGAGGAGATCCACCTCTCCCACGCCGCCATCGCCCCCGTGGTCTACAATCCGAAGATACTTGAGGATATCTCGCCGATCCTCCTCGAGAAGTCGAAGCGGAAGCTCAACGGCAAGACGTTCACCACCGCCGAGGTGGGCGTGGAGACCGGCAGCCCGGCCCTGATGGCAAAGCACATGGCCAACAAGGCCCTCCCGTTCGACGTCAAATATTGGCCCGACATCGTCAAGACCGGGATCGGTATCTACAACGACAACGGTTGGTATCCTCTGATCACCATGATGACCGGTATGCCGGACGAGACCGAGGACGACGTCATAGCCAGCCTGGAGCTCATCGACGACCTCAAGGACCTCAAGCTCTTCTTCACACCTCTCCTCTTCATCCCTCTCAACGAGGCCGTGCTCAGCGAGGCCAAGAGGATCGACCTTGACCACCTCACAGAGCTCCAGTTCGAGTTCATCACACGATCATGGCATAACAACATCAGGATATGGGCCGGCGCCAAACGGTTCATGCTGTCCCCCGTATTCCTGACGGTCCATGCCTTCTTCACCCGATGGAAGCATGGTCCGCGGTTCACACGACCACTGCTGAAGATGGTCGGAATGCCCGAATCGATGGTGGGCGGATATGTCGGCAAGGGCTGCAATCCGGAGTTCTGTATCCCCGAGAGGCAGGTCCGCCATCCCTCGTTCAACAAGCTCCCCAGCAACCTGGAAGAGGCTGTTCGGACCCGGGGAGAGAGATAATGAAGCGCGTTCACAGCGATCCCGAGCACATCCATGCCCGGGAACAGCGCTCCGTGGAACTGACCAGCAAGATGTTCAAGGCCCCGGAGACCTGGAAGCTCCTTGTCGGCATCCTGCTCCTCGGCTACGGAAGCGGTATCCTATTTCTCTACGACAACACCGTGCTCCTGGCGGACCAGTGGGCAACGATGTCCAGCGAGGCCATGCTCATCTTCGTCCTCCCGGTCCTGGCCTCAATTCCGGTCACACACCTTCTATCAAGGTCATTTGGAGGCATCGCATACTGGGGAAGGTCCTTCCTCCTCCCTCTGGTCACCTACATCCCGCTGGTAATGTTCATCATCCTGTGGCGGTTCGGATCGATGTTCACATATCTCCCCGCCGGCAAGGCGCTTGTACTGGCCATAGGCTCCATCATCTGGGTGAGGCAGATGGTCCTGGTGTTCACGAGCAATCCGTCCCAGATGAGGATGATCCTGCCCGCCTCGGTGCAGCCCATGTTCATGTGGGGCGGCGTTTACATGATCATGGCCCCCGAGCTGAGGATGAGCATCGACCTTCTTCTGGTCATGCTGGCGTTCCTCTTCGGCACCTACATCTTCGTGCTCATCGTCTCCCATCCGTTCATAGAGAACTACGGCGTCGACGCTCCCTACCTGATGGTGAACAACCTGGAACAGTTCTCAGACGGGGAGGGGACCGCCATCGAGGAGTTCTTCGACGATCCCGTTTTCAGGCAGGACTCCCGCATCTGGTACTCGATGTTCATGCTCAAGAGGCCTGACGACCCAAAACCGCTCGTGACCCTGGCCTCCGCCATCCATCCGGGACCGTTCGGCTCGGTCGGGTCCAGCGACCTCATGACCAAGGCGGGCAAGGTCTTCGGCGACGAGATGTCCCTCTATCCGTTCCACGGCCCGTGCACCCACGAGCAGAACATATCATCCACCGAGGAGACGATCCGGGTATGCAAGCACCTCAAGGGGGTGGCCAAGGAGCTCGAGACCGGTCCGGCCCAGTGCACCCGGATGGTCAGGACCAAGAGCGACCAGTTCGAGCTCACCGGCCAGTTGCTGGGGAACACGCTGATAATGACGGTCTCCAGCGATCCCGACCCCTCCGACGACATCGACCTGGAGACCGGCCTCTTCGCCATGAAGCACATCGAGGGGGAGCTCCGTGCCGCCGGTCTGGAGAGGATCGAGATCATGCTCATCGACTGCCACAACTCCTTCGATCCAAGGTCTAACCGCATCTATTTCAACACCGTGAAATCCTGGAACCTCATCGACCAGCTGACAGAGCTTACCAAGAAGGTGGTCGCCGAGCCCCGGACGCAGATGAGGGCCTCCTGGAGGGCGCGTACCGAGTTCGAGAAGGACAAGGGGATCGGAAAGGGCGGCGCCATGACCCTTGTCGTGGAGGCCGGTGAAGGAGGGCAGACAACGGCCTATATCCTCATAGACGGGAACAACCTGCAACCGGTCCTCAAGGCCCGGATGATGAAGGCCCTGAAGGGCACCGCGGACAATGTCGTCATCTGTACCACCGACGAGCACTTCGTCAACTCCATCATCGCGGACTACAACCCCGTGGGCCACCTGACCGACCACGTCATGATAATCGGTGCGGTCCGGGACCTGATAAAGGAGGCGAGGAAGGACCTTTCCGAGGTCTCCATCGACAGCACCTCGGGCTTCATCAAGAAGGTCCGGGTCTTCGGGAAGGCCAACCCCGATATCCTGACAGCACTGTATCTTTCTGGAAGAAGCTCGCTGGT
>JANQNJ010000174.1 GCA_028279645.1 Thermoplasmatota archaeon | reverse complement strand
GTACCGGCGACCTCGTGGCCCAATACTCTCGGGGCTTTCTCTATGCGGTACCATTCCATCACGTCGGAGCCGCATATCCCGCTGGCCTCCACCTTGATGAGGACCTCCTCATCGCCGATCGTAGGAACCGGTACCTCCTCTAACCGTATGTCGTGATTGCGATAATACGTAGCGACCTTCATGGTGCCGCCTGGACCTGTCAGATGGATCACTCCCCGCCCATCTTCTCCTTGAACAGGTCGTATGCCTCGTCGGGGCTGAAGTCCTGATGGACCACGGCCTTGACCGCCTGGATCATGGCCACCGGGTCCTCGGACTGGAAGATGTTCCTCCCCATGTCGACGCCTATAGCGCCGGCCTGGATGGCGTTGAAGGCCATCTCCAGGGCGTCGGGCTCGGGCTGTTTCTTCCCTCCGGCGATAACGATCGGAACGGGGCAGGTGTCGACGACCTTCTCGAAGCCCTCGACGTAGTATGTCTTCACAATGCTCGCTCCCAGCTCCGCGGCCATCCTGGATGCCAGGCTCATGTAGCGGGCGTCCCTGACCATGTCCTTTCCGACCGCGGTCACCGCGATGGTGGGGATGCCGAACGTCATGGCCTCGTCGATGATCTCTGTAAACGCAAGTATCGTGTCGCGCTCGAACTCGGCGCCGACGAGGATGGAAAAGGCGACCCCGGCGACGTTCAGCCTGATGGCGTCCTCCATGGAGGCCACGATCCCCTCGTGAAGGAGGTTCTCGTTGAGGATGCTTGTTCCTCCGGAGACCCTGAGCACGATGGGCACGTCTGTCTCCGGCGGTATGTAGTACCGCAGGGCTCCGCGCGTCAGCATCAGGGTGTCCGCATACGGGAGCAGTGGCAGGACCATCTTGTCGAGCTGCTCCAGGCCCGTGGTCGGGCCCATGAAGTAGCCGTGGTCCACCGCTAGCATCACGGTCCGTCCCGTATCAGGTTTGATTATCTTGTTCAGCCGGTTCTTCATTCCCCAGTCCATGGAGTAGATCCCTCCTTTCGATGGATGGAATCGTGATGGGATTATTTAGAGTTAACCCGTGGAGGAGGGCCCAGTAGCTAACTGTTCAAGGGCCCGGTCTGGAACATGCCTATGTCACGACCATCGATGGTCAGCCGTTATCGGCCCGAAATGTCGTTCTAGTCGTTCTTGACGTTCACGGTCATCATGGCGACATCGACGCCGCCGTCGTCGTCGATGATGGTCATCCTGATCGTGTAGACGCCGACCGCCTGGTAGGAGTGGCTCATGGTGAAGATACCATCGTAGTCGTCGGACCAGTTCGCCCAGTTCCCGTCGCCCAGATCGATGCTGATCTGAAGCAGGTCGTCGTGGCCGGGGTCGTAGTACCAGCCAAGGAACTCGAACTCCTCGCCCACGCCGACGGTGATGTTGTCGAGCTCGGGCCAGGTGTCGTTCCAGCCGTGCAGGGCGCCGAACGGATCGAGGTTGATGATGCCTACGGTCAGGGTGTCGGAGCCTGCACCGCCGTCATCATCGGTCACTGTCAGCGTCACTGTAAAAACACCGTCGTCCATGAACCTGTGTTTGGGCGTGAGCGTTCCGGTCTTGGTGTGACCGTCGCCGAAGTCCCAGAGATAGGTGTGGGTGTCCAGCCAGCCCGGATCTGTGAACGAGCCGCTGAAAGAGAGCAGATAGCCCTCCATGGACCTCTGGCCCGGACCGGCCTCGACCGTGGGTGCCACGTTCCGTACGTTCACTATCATGGTATCGGTACCGACACCGCCATCGTCGTCGGTCACCGTCAGGGTGATCGTGTAGATGCCGTTGTCCCCGTATGCATGGCTCATGGTGTAGATCCCGTGGTTGTCATCGCTCCATGTCGTGATCGTTCCATCGTCGTGATCGACCTCGACGGTGGTAGTATCATCTCTGCCCAGATCTGAGAACCAAACTATGAAGTCGAAGGTCTCGCCCTCGAGCACCGTGATGTTACTGGAGCTCCCGGGGTACGTCATATTGTAGACACGCGCGGTGGGCGGGCGGTTGTACACCGTCAGGATCATCGTATCGGTCCCGACTCCGCCGTCATCATCCGTAACGGTCAGGGTCACGGTGAACGTACCGTTGTCGGCGTATGAGTGCCGGGGGTTCAAGGTTCCGTACCCCATATTGCCGTCGCCGAAGTCCCAGGTGAAGTTGTGAGTATCAAGCCAGCCCGGGTCGGACATCGCGCCTCGGAACCTGTAGATCGCGCCCTCGGTGGTGTTCGAATCGCTTCCGGCATCGGCTGTAGGTGCTACGTTCCTAACGTTCACCAGCAAGGTGTCGCTGGCTGAACCGCCGTCATCGTCCTCGACGCTGAGGGTGATAGTGTAGTTCCCGTCATCGCCGTAGGTGTGGTTGAGGGTGGTGAAGCCGAAGTAGTAATCGGTCCATGTGATGACAGGTGTGCCATCACCGAGATCGACCTTGATGGTTAGTAGATCGAGCCAACCGGAATCTCCGTAATAGAGGAAGTAGTCGAACTGCTCACCCTCGTCAACGGTGATCTCGTCCACGTAGTACCATCCGGGCGGGTAGATGCCGCATACAGGGGGTACATTGAGCACGGTGACGGTCAGGGTGTCGCTGCCGACACCGCCGTCGTCATCGGTGACCGTAAGGGCCACGGTATAGGTCCCGTTGTCCCCGTACCGATGTTTCGGGGTCAGAGTGCCGTACGCCATGTTGCCGTCGCCAAGGTCCCATGTGATGTTGTGCGTATCGAGCCAGCCCGGGTCGGTGTACGAGCCCTGGAAGTGGATCAGATGGCCTTCATCGACCGTCTGGTCCCTGCCGGCGTCGACACTGGGCGCCACGTTGTGGATGGTGATCCACCTGTAGTTGTGTCCTACAGCTCCGTCGTCGTCGGTGACAGTGATCGTGACGTTGTACCGTCCGTTGTCGCCATAAGTGTGGTTGGCGTAGATCAGGCCGTGATGATGATCGTAGTAGTACTGCGTCTCGCCGTTGCCGTCTCCGAAGTCCCACACCACGGTGTGGTCGTCCAGGCTGCCGTTGTCACGAATAAGGACGATGAACTGGACCTGATCACCCTCGTAGGCTTCCCGGGTAAGGTTCCTCCACCATGCGCGGGGTGCCGCGTTCAGGACGGTGACGGTCATGGTGTCCGTTCCGACACCGCCGTCGTCATCGGTCACGGTGAGTGTGACAGTGTATACTCCATCATCGAGGTATCTGTGCCACGGGGTCCTGCTCCAGTTCCTCTCGGCGCCGTCCCCGAAGTCCCAGTGGTACTTGTGGGTGTCGAGCCAGCCTGGATCGGTGTGGGTGCCGTTGAAGTGGTGCGAGCGGCCCTCGCCGATGGTGACATCGGGTCCTGCGTCGACTGATGGCGCGACGTTCAGCACGTTGATGATCATCGTATCCGTATCGGACCCGCCGTCGTCATCGGTAACGGTGAGGGTAACTGTGTAGGTGCCATCATCGCCGTATGCGTGGCTCTGTTTGACGATGCCGAAGTTGTCGTCGCTCCAGTAGTAGGTTGTGCCGTCTCCCATGTCCAGGGCGATCGACAGGGTATCGGCCCATCCCTGGTCGTGGTACCAAGATGTCACGTCGACGTCCTGGCCCTCGTAAACGGTGATGTTCTTGGCCCTTCCTCTTCCGGTCATGTTGTAGACCGTACATGTTGGCGGGACGTTGAGGACGGTCACGATGAGCGAATCCGTGCCCACGCCGCCGTCATCATCGGTGACTGTCAGGGTCACGGTGTAGTTCCCGTTGTCCCCATAGGCCCAGACCGGTGTAAGGGTGCCGTACAGGCTGTTGCCGTCACCCATATCCCAGGTGAAGTTGTGGGTGTCGAGCCATCCCGGGTCCGCCATTAGGCCGTAGAAGTTGACGATCGCGCCCTCGTTGACGGTCATATCGGTGCCGGCGTAGACGATGGGTGCGACGTTCAGCACCTCGACGTAGAGATAGTCCGCAGTGGAAGCGCCGTCGTCGTCAATGACGGTCATAGTGATGGTGTAGTTGCCATTATCGCCGTACCTATGATCGAAGAAGTAGAGGCCGATGTAGTCGTCGTCCCACATGATCGGTGTCGAACCGTCTCCCAGGTCGATGGTCACATTGAGGGTGTCAAGGAAGCCCTGATCACCGCAGTACGCGCCGTAGTCGAACTCCTGGCCCTCATGGACCGTGATGTTATCAACGTAGGGCTGGCCATACGGATAGACCCATGCGATTGGCGCAACGTTCAGAACGGTGATGGTGAGCGTATCGCTTCCGACACCGCCGTCGTCGTCGGTCACGGTCAGGGTGACCGTGTAGACCCCGTTATCTCCGTACCTGTGGCCAACGGCAAGGGCTCCATAGGCCATCCCGCCGTCGCCCAAGTCCCAGGTGATGTTGTGTGTGTCCAGGACCCCGGGATCTGTGAACGAGCCGATGAAGTATACTATCTCTCCTTCATCGACGGTCTGGTCCCTACCAGCCTCCACGGTCGGTGGAACGTTCTTGACGGTCACTGTCAGTGTGTCCGTTCCAACCCCGCCGTCGTCGTCCGTGACGGTAAGCTTGACCGTGTAGACGCCGTCATCCAGATATGTATGGGACGGGGTCAGGGTCCCGTTCGCCTCTCCCCCGTCACCGAAGTCCCAATGATAGGTATGGGTATCGAGCCAGCCCGGATCGGTGAAGGAGCCGTTGAAGTATACTGTGTCGCCCTCGTTGATGACCCTGTCGGGACCGGCCTCCACTGCAGGGGGCACGTTCTCGACGGTGACGTTGAAGAAGCTGTTGCATGAACCGCCGTCGTCGTCGGTCACAGTGAGGGTAACGGTGTATGTACCGTCATCGCCGTAGGAATGGTTCCACAGGTCGTAGCCGATGTAGTCGTCGGTCCAGGACTCTACGCGGCCGTCGCCGAACGTCAACGTCAGGCTGAGGTCGTCGAGCCACCCGTAGTCGTACCAGTAGGTGTAGACGTCGAAGAACTGTCCCTCGTCCACGACGATGTCGCTGTAGTAATACCACTGTCCGTTGATGATGCCTACAAGCTGGCATAGCGGATCGAGGTTCTCGATGGTCACCGAAAGGGTGTCGCTGTCGGTGCCGCCGTCGTCATCGGTCACGGTCAGGGTCACGGTATAGACGCCGTTGTCGCCGTACTTGTGGTTCGGGTTCAGTGTACCGTTCGCCCACGTACCGTCGCCGAAGTCCCATGAGATGGTATGGGTGTCGTTCAGGCCGGGATCGACGAAGGAGCCGCTGAAGAAGAGGGATACGCCCTCGCTGCCCCGCATGTCCTGTCCTGCCTCGACCTCGGGCGCGACGTTGTAAATGGTGATGATCCAGTAGTCGCTGCCGGAACCGCCGTCGTCGTCGGTCACCGTCAGGGTGACGTTGTATACGCCGTTGTCCATGAACGTGTGGTTCATGGTCTGCTCGCCGTAGTACATGGCGTACCATGTGTAGGTAGTGGAGTTCACCACGGTTCCGTCGTCGAAGTCCCATGTGAAAGTATGGGTGTCGGCGTAGCCGAGGTCGTAGAACCTTCCTGTGAAGGTGGCCACGGAACCTTCGTAGTTGTAGTATCCGTCCCACATCCAGACCAGGGGCTCGTAATTGACGACGTTGACCCAGAAGGTCGCCATGGCCTCTCCGCCGTCCTCGTCCCAGACCTTGACGGTGATGGTGTAGTTGCCGTCATCCTCGTAGAAGTGGTAGAGGAAGAGGTAGCCCCAGTAGGCGCTGAGCTCGGTGTAATTTGTGGTGGTCATGTCCGTTCCGTCGCCGAAGTCGATGTAGATGGTGTGATTGTCGAGGATGCCCCAATCGAAGAACCGGACGGTGATAGACGCGTTCCTGTATTCCCAGATCGTCTGGTTGCCATAGACGTAGAGGTCCGGGGCATAGTTCCAAACATCGACGAAGACATTGCCGGTGTCCGATCCACCGTCGTCATCGGTGACGGTGCAGGCAACGGTGTAATTGCCCTCATCGAGATATGTATGATAGACGTAGGACGTGCGTGTGTACCACGAGGAGGTGTAGTTCACATCGGTGTAGGTGGTGCCGTCGCCCATGTCCCACTCGAAGACGAAGGTATCTCCAAGACCCGGATCATAAGCTACGGCCGAGTACCATCTGCCGGAATTCTCGCGGAGTGTCTGGTTGTACCGGACAGTGATCGAAGGTGCAACGTTGCTGACGTTTACCAGCAATGTGTCGCTGCCGACACCGCCGTCGTCATCCGTCACGGTGAACGTCACGGTATACTGCCCGTCGTCCGCGTAGCGATGGGAGGTCCGGTACCATCCGGTGTAATTGGTGCCGTCGCCGAAGTCCCAGTGATACGTGAAGGTATCACGGCCGGGATCGGTCCATGATCCCTGGAACCAGACGAGCTCGCCCTCGTCGACATCCTGGTCCTCGCCGGCGTCGACGGTCGGGGGCACGTTGAGCACAGTGATCGGATAGGAGAAGGTCCCGAATCCGCCATCGTCGTCGGTGACGTTGAGCGTTATCCAGTAGACCCCGTCATCGTAATAGGTGTAGTTGTCCATGAAGTAATGGTATCCATAACCGACGCGGGTCCATGTGGACGGCCAAGTACCATCGCCCATGTCGAGGGTCGCTGTCTGGACGTCGGTCCAACCCCAGTCCCAGTGCCAGTAGTGGAACGGGAACTCCTCGCCTTCGTCGACGGTGAGGCCGCCGTAGATGGAGCCGCCGGTGACGTTGTTGTAGGCGTAGACCCTGGCGACCGGGTCGGCGTTGGCGACGTTCACCATGATGGTGTCGTTCCCGACGCCACCGTCGTTGTCCCAGACGGTAAGTGTCACTGTGTAGTTGTCATCGTCAGCGTACCTGTGATAGAAATCCAGCCTGTTGGTCACGATCGTTCCGTCGCCCAGGTCCCACTCGTAGGTGTGGGTGTCCAGAGGCGTATCTATCCACGAGCCGTTGAAGTGGACCCAGTGGCCCTCTGTTGTATTGACGTCCTCGCCGGCGTCAACTATCGGATCGGCGTTGAGGACGTGTACCCACATCCTGTCGCCGTCGACCTGTCCGCGTCCGTTGGATACTACAAGGTAGACGAGGTAGTCGCCCTCATCGGCAAGATAGGTATGGTTGACATGCTCTCCGTAGCCGATGCCCGAGCCGTCGCCGAATATCCAGGCCCATGATATGAGGTCGAAGATCAGGCCCGTGGAGTTGCTGCCGTCGTGATGTGCGACTGGGTCGAGCTCGCTGAGGTACATATCAGGTCCTGCGTCGGCGATCGGTGTCCAATCGGTGACGTTGACCCCGAAAGCGTACCAGCCCACGTTGCCGTAGTAGTCCACGGCCCTTACCTGGACCACATGCCAACCGAGCCTAAACAGGGAGAAGTTGCCGGTATACGGGATCCAAGATGTCCAATTCCCGTCATACCAAATGCGGCCGACGAACTGCACAATCGGCGAGTGGTCATAGACAGAAAGGTTGATGGGTGTGAGACGGCCGATGTACAGCGTTCCGTTCCACCAGAACTTGGGGGAGCCGACCGTCCTCCAGATGAAAGGCTTCGTGTCGTCGTAGCTTTCCAGGGAGACGCTCGCCGTCGCTGTCACGGGAGCGGTGCCGAGGATGTTCACTCCGACCACGGTCACGTTGTTGATCAGCGGGTTCGGGGAGAACGGCACGGTAACTGTGTATGTGAAGGTCTCGGAACCCTCGGCAACTGTGATCACGCCGTCGGAGATGTAGCTGCTGAGGTTCCCCGCGATGGAGTCCTCGAGCGAGTCGATGTAGAGGTCCACGGAGCCGTTGTTGGTCACAGTCACGGTGTAGGTGACCGTGTCTCCCACGTGGGACCTGTTCACCGAGCAGTTCTTCTCGATCATTACACCGGTGGAGTAGATCTCGACGGAGTGGCTGTCCGCGTCCGATACCTGGTCCATGAACTCCTCGTTCCAGCCGACCACGGCGATCGTGTTGCCGAACATTCCGTTGATCGGTGGTACCGTGACATTGTATGTGAACGTCTCGTATCCCTCGGCCATGGTGATCACGCCGCCGGAGATCATGGAGCGCAGATCGCCGGCCTGTGAGTCGGTAAGTGAAGCGATCCACAGGTCGACCTCGCCGTTGTTGGTGATGTTGACGGTATAGGTGACGGTCTGGCCGCCGATGGCGGTGAGAGGTCCTGTCTTGGTGATGTATACCCCGGTCCGGAGGATGTCCAGTGTATGGGAATCGGTATCGCGGACCTGGTCCATGGATTCCTCGTTGTATCCGACCACGGTCACCGTGTTGGTGAGCGGATCGGGATAGCTGTAGACGTCCAGTGTGTAGGAGAAGGTGTTGTTGTTCTCCGCGACAGTGATGACGCTGTCAGGCAGATAGCTCAGGAGGTCGCCCTTGAGGCTGTCCTTGAGCTGGGTGAGATACAGGTCGCAGTCGCCTGTGTTGGTGACCTTGATGGTGTATCTCACGTTGTCGCCGACATGCGTCTCGTTCATGGCGGTCTTGGTGATCATGACGCCGGTCCTGAGGATGTCGACCGTGTGGGTGTCCCAGTCGGATACGGTGTTGCCGCGGCCGTCGTTGGCGACCACGCTGATGTTGTTGACGAGCGGATCGGGCGAAGCGCCGGCCAGCTCGTTGTACCAGAAGGTCTCGTATCCCTCGGCCATGGTGATCACGCCGTTGGTGATATATCCAGAGAGATCTCCGTGGACGGAATCGTTGAGAGAGTCGATGTACAGATCGGTGTCCCCAGTGTTGGTGACGGTGATCGTATAGTTGATGGTGGCACCGACCACTGCGGTCAATGGACCGGTCTTCTCGACCTTGATCTCCGGGTGTACGATATCGGTTGAATGGCGGCCGGTCCCATTGGTCACGGGGTCACCGTCGAGATCATATCCTGTTCCAGTGGCGATGTTGATGATGGGGTCCTCCTCGCCGACTGAGTGGGAGGGGATGTATCCCTTGACCAGGAATACCCAGGTCTCGTTCACGTCGAGGAGGCCGTCGCCGTCAGTATCTCCACTGATGTAGCTTGCATATCCATAATGATCGTCGTATACGCTTACCTGCTGGGCAGGAGAGTTGTCAGGACTGGAATACTGTACGTAGATCGAGTAGGTCACATTGTCGCCGTGATAGGCCGTTGAGGGGCCGGTCTTCTCCACGTACAACGTACCTGCATGATGAAGGATATCTGTGTAATGACCATCATACACGGCGGTGATGTAGTCCCAGTCGAGGTCGAAGCCGTCGACGAACGCCTCGTTGTGGATCGGGTCCTCCTCGGAGTCATCGTGAGAGCCGATGGTACCGGTCACCTTGTACAACCATGTCTCGTTGGTATCAAGATAGCCGTCGCCATCTGTGTCGCCGCTTACATAGGTGGCGTATCCGTAGTGGTCGTCATAGACCGTGATATACTGGGCAGGGGAGCTGTCGTTACTTGAGTAGGACACATTGAACCAGTAGGTGACGGTATCGCCGTGATAGGCTGTGGCAGGTCCGGTCTTCTCGATATCGAACTCACCTTCCCTGTGGGTGATATCGGTGAAGTGGCTGTCGGAACCGCTCCTGACGGTGTCTCCATCGAGGTCCTTACCGCTGGCGCTGACGATGTTCTGGAGGGGATCGTCCAAGTCATCGTCGTAAGCGGGAATGAATCCTGTGACCTTGTAGAGCCACGTCTCGTTCACATCGAGGAGGCCGTCGCCGTCGGTGTCGCCGCTCACATAGTTACAGGTCCCGAAGGTGTTGTCGAGGACAACGATGTTCTGGGCAGGACTGTTGTCATCGCTGGTGTAGGTCAGGTTCATGTAATACGTGACAGCTTCACCGTGGAATGCCGAGGTCGGTCCGGTCTTCTCGATGGACAACCTGCCCGCCTTGTGAAGTATGTTCGTGGAGTGGGAGTCGGAAGCTGCTGTATAGGTGTTTCCCATGTAGTCGTCGCCGTTCACGGTGGCGGTGTTGACGATCGGATCGGTCTCGCTATCGGAGTGAGGGCCTATGGATCCCGTGACCTTGAACCGCCATGTCTCGTTGTCGTCGAGAAGGTCGTCGCCGTCGGTATCGCCGCTGAAATAGGTGGCGTATCCATAGACGTCATCATACACCGTCAGGTTCGCGGCCACAAGGTCTGTGCCGGTGATATGAGTTGGTGACGGGCCCTCCGATTCGTCCTCTATCGAGAGCGAGACATCGAAGTTATATGTCACGGACTCCCCGTGATGAGCTGTTGCAGGTCCGCTCTTGACGATGGACAAACTGGCACTGTAATGCAGAATATCAGTTGTATGATTATCAGTGGCATCGTCCACCGGCTGACCGTCGATGTCCACGCATGTGGCGGTCGCCATGTTCACCAGCGGGTCCTCCTCGTTCTCCTCATGGGGTGGTATCACACCGTAGCACTGGTAGGTCCAGTTCTCGTTGGTGTCGAGGAAGTTATCGAAGTTCGTATCGCCCCCTATGTAGGTGGCGACCCCCCAGTGGTCGTCGGACACCGCGACGTCCTGGGCCGCGGTACCGTCCGAGCTCCAGTAGGTCACGTAGAAAGTGTACGTGACGTTCTCGCCATGATAGACGGTGTCCGGGCCGGTCTTGTAGACCGACAGGAGCGTGGTCCTGCCCGTGTCCGGTCCCGCTGATACGGTACCGAGAACTAGGGTGAGCAAGGCCACTAGGCTAACTATCGTTATTGCTATCTTTAATCCCCTCATTGGTATCAACCTCGTAGGTAACAGGTCACCTTCTGTGCTACCGTATACATTTCATTGACGTTATTTATAGATAACTACTGATATACATTGCAGTGGTGCATGGCAGAATCGGCTGAGGAGCCTCCAACGACCGGGTTCATAGGTGGCCAATTAGCGGATATCCCGTTTTTTATAGAAAGAACTAAATATTAAACAATTCTATTTAAAGAAACGCCGGTATTCGTCAGAATTGCCGCACGGGATCGGGGTGCAGCCATGAAATACGGAGAGGAGTACAGAGAGTACAGGGCCATCCTGAGAAGGAAGAACCAGCGCAAGCGGGCCAAACGTGCCAAACAGGGACATCTACTTATGGCGGTCTTCGTTGCAGCCGTCCTGTTGCTCCTCACCTTCCATATCTACTCGTATTCATCAGACACCGACAGGGTCCTTATCGACGGTGAGTTCGACGACTGGGACCGGGACGCCCTCTACAAGGACCGGGTGGGCGAACCGGACAACGACCATATCGATATCGTGAGGTTCGGAGGGAGGATAGGGGACGATGTACTCTACCTCTATCTGGAGGTCGCGGGTAGACTGTTCAACGGAACGGCGCTGGGCGGTGACACGGTCCAGGTCTTCATCGACGTCGATAACAGCGAACGCACGGGTTACTCAATCAGGGGAATCGGGGCCGACCACCTCGTCGAGATCTACGGCAGGAACGGGGAAATGATCACGGGGGAGGAGTACTTCTTCAACAAGGGGAAGGGCGGACTGCTCAGGAGGCAGAACGATTACGGAGGATGGGACCACATCGGAAGGGTGCTGTCGTCCAAGGACGGCTACAGGATCGAGATAGTAATCCCTTACTACAACGGCAAGGACATCAACCTCTTCTTCAGGACCATGGACATGGAGGGGAACGACGACATGTCAATGGTCGTCCCGCTCGAGGCCGGAAGGTCGCCGGGGGACGGACCGTTGGTGGTCAAATACGGAACGATGAAGGAGGCCGAGGGAACGATCGGCGACGGGGTCTCTTTCATCATGTGGATATCCCTCGAGGCGCCACGGTCACCGGTAACGGTCGACAGGATAACCGTGGTCAACCGGGGAACCGCCTACGATCAGGGTCTCGTGGTCTACCTGGTGGATGGTACGGCGGACGTGGCATCGGCCGCATTCAAGAACGGCACAGCGGTCATGGAGCTCAACAGCCTCAACGTCAAGGACACGAGGTCCCTCACCATGAGGGTCTTTGTCGACGGGGCGAGGGTCACCCAGGGAAGGGTCCTGTCCCTCGTGATAAGCAGGGTGAAGGCCTCCACGAAGGCGGTGACACTCTCGGGGGCCAAGGGGTCGTGGTATCTGATGGACGAACCCTCGGACCACGTGGTCGACGGCCTTTTCGATGAATGGGGCCAGGTACGTACGGATGAGACCGGAGAGACCGGTGTTGGCGGCAACACCCGGAACTCGATAGATATCTCCAAGTACGGATCCGACGAGATGGGGAACGAGACCTACTTCTATATCAGCACGGTCGGCGAGATCCTCGACGGTTCGCTGGTCCCCAACGACGGCGCGAGGAAGAGGACCCCGGGACGATCAGGGAAGAACTGGTCCTCGAGATCGACATGGGTGGGCATCGACACCTTCCGGATCTTCATCAGGGGCTACGATCAGACGAACTGGTATAATCCGCCCGACAAGATCGGGTTCAGGGCCGGATACATGCTGGTGATAGAGGGTCAGTACGGGGAGCCCCTGAGCGGGATACTGTACGAGTTCAGGGGGAATACCAGCGAGAGCTGGAGCTGGAAGGAGATGGAGACGGAGGTGAGGCTCGCGAACGGTCAGAACGAGCTGGAGGCCTCGGTCGCCATGGACCTAGAGGTCCTGGACATCTACGTCAACGCATTCGATTGGAGGGGGAGGGGAGGGGATCACGCGGGTACCTGATTGCAGGTCAGCCCACGACCCGGTCAAATCCTTCAATAAAGTTCTTTTTGACCCGAAGATGGGTGAGTGTTCGTTCTGATGTTATTATCGAAATATATTAGTATATATGAAGTCGATAGCAGAGGTGCGAGATAGGGGATAGGGAGCAAAGCCTGGAGCCGATCAGCTTGATCCAGAGGATGGGAAAAGGATGCCGGAAAGGAACCAGATAGAGGAGCTTGCGCCAGACACGGTCCTGATCACGATGACGCCCGGTGATGACGGGGCGATCGATGACGACGATGTCTACGAGGATGCCGAGGAGGTCTCGGACGACGACTTCGACGATGATGATCTCGATGATGACGAGGAGATCGTGGCGGTCACAGAGGAGGAATATGAGGCGGAACGGAAGCGGGTCGCACCGGCCGCGTTCCTTGCCCTACATTCCAACGCCTTGGGAGCTCTGTTCATCGTCATCATCCTTCTGCTTGCCGGTCTGTACCTGCATATCAGCTACCCGACCGACAGAGGCATGAAGATAGACGGGGAGTTCGACGACTGGGATGACCATCCCGCCTTCGCCGACGACAGGGGCGATACGGGGAACCCCGCTATCGACATCGCTTCCACAGCGGCGGTCATGGAGGGATCGACCGTCTTCTTCTTCGTGGAGATCAGAGGACAGGCCCTTCACGGGACCGCGGCTGGAGGGGACACGATCCAGTTCTTCCTAGACTCAGATGCTGATGCGTCCACCGGCTATCCCATCGCCGGTATGGGCGCAGATCATCTGCTCGAGGTGTTCGGAGAGGGCGGAAAGGCGGTCACATCATATTTCTACTCGTTCAACAAGGAGCACGAGGGGGTCTCGAGGCCGGGTCTCGATTGGAACGCATGGGAGCGCTTCGAGTGGTGCCCCGTGGCCAAGGACGAGAAGAGGATCGAGGCACGTATGCCGTATTACAACGGTCATAGGGCAACGGTCATGGTAAGGGCGATGGACGCCACCGGTCTGGAGGACCTCGGCCCCATCATCCCCCTCGTGCCAAAGAAGGAGAGGGGCCCCGTGCTGGTCGATGCCGGTCCGATGATCGATGAGGGGGCCGTGCTGGAAGAGGGGGCGAACGGGGTGATGAGGATCACCATCTCCCCGCTGGACGGGCCCGTGGTGCTCGAGCAGTTGACCTTCCGGAACACGGGCACAGCCTCTAACACGGGACTCCGATTGGAGGTCCATCATGAGGGAAAGAGGGTGGCGGACGGACCGTTCATGAACAACAAGGTCGCCCTGGAGATGGACAGGCTCCCCATCGAGGACGAGACCAACATCTTCGTAACGGTGATAGTCCAGGACACCGCGGAGAAGGGAGCGGTGCTCACCCTGGAGCTCACCGACGTCGACGCATCGACGGCGGCCGTGACGACCTCGATCAAGAAGGGATCCTGGTACCTCATCGAGCGTCCTGACGGATATGTGATCGACGGACTGTTCCGCGAATGGAGCAACCTGACGCATGATGCCATCAATGACGCAGACAGGAACATCGATATCACCTCCTACAAGGCGGCTTATGCAAGCGAGCAGGCGTTCTTCCACATCAACGTGAGGGGGGAGATGATGGCAGGTGCCAACGTGCCGAGGAACAAGGCGATCAAGCAGGTACCGGGGCTTGTAGGGATCCAGGCGGAACATCCGCTCCCTGTGAGGACGGGAGAGGACCTGCTGTTCATCTTCCTCAAGACGCCGACGATGCTGGACGGGTACAAACCGGCTCCTTGGTTCCCGTTCCCCGCGGACAAGCTGATCATGGTCAAGGGACGGGACGGCAGGGTGACAAGCACCGCCTTCATGGGATTCACCGGACTGTTCCCGGGCGAATGGAAGTGGTCGAACATCGATGTGAATGTGGATGCGCGGGCTGGAGCTAAGGGGCTGGAGGCATCGCTCGATCTCAACCTAACGGAGTTCGAGGTCTACTTCCATCTTGTCGGCTGGAAGAACAGGACCGGGGACCTCTCCGGGGAGAAGATCAGGGTCTCTGTCTCCGAAGGGATCGACGATCCTTTCACATTGACGATCAACGGAACGGCCCATCAGTCGGATACAGGTGAGAACTGGACGTCGATCCAGCCTCCTGGTTCGGGTGCTGAATACGTTGATATAGCGACGGGGGAGGACGGAACAGCGGGGTATGCCTACGCCCTGCGAAGCGATGGCGCGGTCTACCTGACGCGGAACGCCGTGGACGGCTGGTATCGATACGGATACGGTTCGCCGGCGCTGCCTGTGGACAACGACTATGTCGCGCTCGCAACGGGTTCGGGCACCACGGTGGGCTATGTCTGCGTTCTCAGGAGCGACGGCGCCGTCTTCTTCACTAGGTCCGGGGTAGACGGCTGGTACCGATACGGATACAATACGCCTACGGTCCCCGACAGTGACGCTTACTGCGATATCGCTGCCGGGTCCGGCAACACCGCAGGTTACGTGTACATCCTCAGGAACGACGGAGCGGTCTACTTCACGTCCAATGGAGTGGGGGGATGGGGAATGTACGGATATGGATCTCCAGGTCTGCCGACAGGCACATCGTACGTCTCCCTCGATGCAGGCCAGGGGAACACCGCGGGCTATGTCTACGTCCTCCGGAACGACGGCCATGTGTATGTCGCCAGGAACGGGGTCGAGGGATGGTATCAGTATGGATACAACGCACCCGCCCTTCCGGCGAGCACGGCCTATACCTCGCTCGATACGGATGGAAGCGGGAGGGTGTTCGTCCTCAGGAACGACGGTGATGTCTACTTCACTGCCAACGGCGTCGACGGCTGGTACATGTATGCTTACGGACAGCCCGAGGTCCTTCCCGGGACTTGCTACGTCTCGATCACCTCCGGCGAGGGGAACAACGCCGGATATGTCTATACACTGCGTGTCGACGGCACCGTATACACTGCCCAGAACGGCGTTGGTGGCTGGTATCGATACGGATACGGCCAGCCAGACCTGCCCCCGGGAGCTGGATTCCGGGATATAGCAGCGGATGCTGACGGGATATATGCCCTCATGAGCAACGGAACGGTGCTGGCCTCGGAGGATGACGGGGCCTCCTGGGGCTTCCTGGCCGATGCCGGTGGCGACCATTCCTGGTCGTCGATAACGGCCACCGGGGCGGGCCACGTATTCGCCCTCAGGAACGACGGAGCTTCGATACGGATCACCACCGGTACCGGCGCGAAGGTGCCCTGGCCCGACTGCGGACAGGACACGAGCTGGTGCTCGATCGCCTCGGACGGGACCTGGGTCTACGCCCTGAGGAACGACGGGATCATGGTCTACTCGTCGACCACGGTCGGCTCCTGGTCCTCGAAGGGCGATGTCGGTACAGGATCGGCATGGACGTCATTGGCCACCATCTCGGGGAGCACCTATGTTTACGCCATGATGAACGATCGGTCGGTATCGAGGTCCCTGGCGGGATCGTCGACGACCTGGTCCTCATGGGCGCCTGCAGGGGACGATACGAGCTGGGTGTCCATTGCGATCACGACGAACTACCTGTTCGCACTGAGAAGGGATGGGACAGTGGATCGAGCCACCCTCGATGCCTCGCCAGCATGGACATTGGCACACGGCGTCGTGGGAAGCGGAGGCATGGTCGGCCTCGATACCGTTATAGGCGAGTTCCTGGTCCTACTGTTGCCGGTCATCATCGTTCTGGTGGTTCCGGCAGCGACGAGGAGGGTCAAAGGTCTCCGCGATCGTGGTTGCTGGCGACCTAAGGAGGACTCGCGCCGGCCTCAGCGAGGTCCTCGGAATACGATTTCTGGATCACATAGGAGGAGATGATAGCATGAGAAAGGTCTGTATGATCATAGGATTGGCACTTTTCGCGACCATGCTGTTCGGAACGGCGAACGGCGATACCATGGAACACAGCTCCATGGAAGATCTCAACGGAGGAAAGTTCTGGAACACGGAGCTAACGGGCAGTGGCGCCGATGCTGCCGTGGCACTGAAGGCGCTGGGCGGTCCTGACTGGGACCAGATCGAGACCGAGATACCTGCTCGCGCGGAGTTCGGTATGGCCTACGATCAGGTCAACGAGGCCCTTGTGATCTTCGGCGGTGAGGATTGGTACACCGAGATGGCCATGGGTGACACCTGGGCTTATAATATCAGAGACGGGACCTGGGAACAGATGAATCCGACCATTGCACCACCGGGCAGGCATGGACATGAGATGGTCTATGATCCAGCCAGGGAGCTGTTCGTCATGTTCGGTGGGGACGACGGAAAGAACTACCTGGGCGATACATGGACCTACGATCTCCAGACCAACACCTGGGAGGAGGTCACGCCCGAGTTCGGACCGCGCGGCAGGGTGGAGTTCTCCATGGTCTACGACACGATCAACGAGAAGATCCTGCTGTTCGGAGGTGAGACGGCAACCAATACGGTACTAATGAACGACACCTGGGTTTTCGATACAGAGCGTTCCATATGGACCAGTATCCACACGAACGGAGCTCCTTCAGCGAGGAAGTTCCATGCAGCGGCCTTCGACGAGGATGAGGGGGTAATGGTGATGTTCAGCGGATCAGGGCCGGGTTCGGGTAACAACGATGACACCTGGGAGTACGACCCCGCATCGGAGACGTGGACCAATATCACGTCAGCATCCGATCCGACGCCGGCGGACCAGGCGGCAATGTCATATATCGGAAATGGGCAGATCCTGCTCTTCGGAGGAAGTGTCAGCGGCACACCAGCGGCCTCGGACCAATGCTGGCGGTATAATGCGAGCGCAGATACCTGGACGGTCGGGTCGAAAGGCCCGAGTTATAGAGATGGTTCAGAGCTGGTCTACGACGAACCACGCGGAAGGGCCCTGCTCTTCGGAGGACGATACAACAACGAGTTCAAGGACCTTTGGGAATGCGAGGCCGATTCCGGCAACTGGACCAAGTTATGGGACCGGAGCGTTCCGACCCCCAGGGGAAGGTTCGGGTTCGTCTATGACGAGATAAATGACAGATGTATTCTGTTCGGTGGTCTAGGTAGCGATTACACCAACGACACATGGGAGTATGATCCATGGACGTTGCAATGGCGCCTGATCGACACCCCAACGGCCCCATCCCCGCGTTCGGCGTTCGGCATGGTCTATGATTCGGTGGAAGGGATCATCGTACTGTTCGGAGGGAAAACCCTGACCACAAACTACCTCTCGGATACCTGGGAGTTCAACGTCCTCACCGATGAGTGGACCTTGACCACGACGTCGGGACCGAACGGCCGAAATGAGTTCTGCATGGCATATGATCCTGGGGATACCAGGACCGTTCTGTTCGGCGGCAGCAGCTCCAATGCGACCTATGCATCCGACACGTGGGAATATGACTCGGTCACGGACACATGGGCTTCGGGAGGCACGGGCCCGACCGGAAGATATCGCGCCGCCGCGGCCTATCATGAGGAGGCGGAGAGGATCGTCATGTTCGGCGGATATGGTTCCGCAGGCATACTGGATGATACTTGGGAATACGATGCGGGCACCAACAGCTGGACCCAGCCGCTTATCTTCGGAAGTGGTCCAGAGGGAAGGTACGACCATGCAATGTCGTACGACCCTGTCGAGAAGAGGTTGATCGTGTATGGCGGCTACAATGGGACATATCTGAACTACACCTGGCTGTACCGGGATATCGGAGCTTCGAGACAGTGGGGGGGGACATACACGAACTGTGTACCGGAACCCAGGTCCAGTCACAAGATGGCCTATGTTCACAGCAGAATGACCACGGTGATGTTCGGCGGGTGGGCGAACGTGTATCTGGACGATATCTGGGAGTTCTCGGTGGAGAACGACCGATGGACGGCGATCCGCCCGAATTTCTTCATCGAAAGGACGATGTTGAACTTCGATTTCGACACGGTCAGGGATCGCGGCCTCATCTACGGTGCGAACTGGCTGATGACCAGTCTCCTCTGGACCATGGATCCGGAGGACGCCGATATCCTACCATGGGATCACTCGGGATCCTCGTATGCCCCCTACCCCTACAGATACAGCATATCGACGTTCGATCCCAACGGCGACCAGTTCATCGTCTTCGGGGGAGAGGCCGAGTACGGGAGTGGAACGATCTATGATAACACCACCTGGCTGTTCTCGTTCAATTCGGGTTACTGGGAGGAGATATCACCAACGACAGCCCCCGTTCAGAGGCAGTACGGGGCAATGGCATACGACCGGTCCGAGGGAAAGGCCGTCCTGTTCGGAGGAAAGACCAACGCTGGGGGCTCGTCCCACCTCAACGACACATGGACGTTCGACCCGACCCAGGACGAATGGAAGAACGTCAGTTCATATGTTGCACCCAGTCGTAGGTGGGGCCACATAATGGAATACGACCATGTGAACAAGAGGGTCATCGTTCACGGAGGCTGGGACAATATCAACACCGAGGTCCTGGGCGATACCTGGGCGTATTATATCGACAACAACACATGGATAGAGGTCTCTCATGGTCCGAGGCTCTATGCACATGGATCGACAGTAGACACCACCCGGGACAGAATGATCGTGTTTGCGGGCAACGATGACGAGTACGGGAACAGGCTGTATGCTTACTACTTCAAGAACGACACATGGGTCATGTTGAACACACCTACTGCCCCTTCCGCCCGGGCCGAGATGGACATCGCCTATTCGGCTGGCCAGGACGCGGTCTTCATGGTCGGTGGTAGGCACTACCTCCGTGGGAACCCATACTACGCCAAGAACGTATGGCGCCTTAACATGGAAGGTCACCAGACCTATGGTACATACACGTCCGAAGCCCTTAGCTTCGATGGTAAGAACGTCGCCTGGAAGACGATCTCGTGGGATCTGAAGGAGGAGGACGACAGGTATGCGGTCATGGCCCAGGTGGCTGTCGATGATGACGGTGTCACAGGCGAGTTCGTCGGTCCCGATGGAACGGCTACATCGTATTTCACAGAAGGTTCAGGGGAGCACCTGGATCCTGGCATCACAGGTGAATACCTGAGATACAGGTTCTACCTAAGATCGTCACACTCCGGGATGACCCCGGAGATCGATAGCGTCGTTCTGACTTACAAGGTGTTCGATGAACCGTCCGTGGTACTGCACTCGCCCAACGGGGGCGAGGACCTCATCGAGAACGGTTCGCACGTGATCACATGGACAGCAGCCGGCGAGATCGAGGGGAGCTCGGTACAGCTTGCATACACCATCGACGGCGGAACGTCCTGGACCAACATCACGACAGGTGTGGAGAACAAGGGTTACTACAACTGGACCGTTCCCACGGTCGAATCCGGCACGGCCCTCGTTAGGATAACCGTAACGGATATCATCGGACAGTTCGCCGAGGACGTGTCCGATATGACCTTCGCCATCGATCCTCCCGCCAACTGGATGATACCGGGCACGGGCGGGCAGAGTGATGGCGATGTTATCGATGACCCGGTAACACCGGGTCGCTCAGATGACGATGCGGGCAGCCAAGGGAAGGACACCGAGGCGGGCGACCATGGACTTGAGCCTGCTGTCATTACAGGAGGAGGCATCGCTCTCATCCTGATGCTGACCGTTCTGATGATGCTGGTCTGGGATAGGCAGCACCTCTGACATCACGATGACTGACGGAAGACACCGTCGCGATCATTGATCACCGGATGACATCCGTGGATCGTAGCAAGGAAGTGGAGAGATGAGATCCGCAACGATATACCTGATAGGATTCGCACTGCTGTTCAGCATGTTGATAGCGACCGCGAGCGCGGAAACAATGGAGCACAGCTCCGTCGATGAGCTCAACGGCGGTAAGTTCGAGCACACAGAACTTGCAGGGTCAAAGGATGATGCTGCGATAAGGCTAAAGGCTCTGGGCATTCCCGATTGGGACCTGATCGATGACGAGGTCCAGGGAAGGCACAGGTTCGGGATGGCCTTCGATGAGGACAACAACGCAATAGTCGTGTTCGGAGGGAGCAACTACGGAGTGGACCACGCGTTGAGCGACACCTGGATCTACTGGATGGACACCGGTCTGTGGGAGCTGATGAACCCCACGATCGCCCCTCCGGGAAGATATGGACACAACATGGTCTATGACTCGACCAGGGGGACCATCGTGATGTTCGGCGGATACGATCAACAGACCACATTCGATGATACCTGGACCTATGACCTCCTGACAAACACCTGGACCGAGATAGACACTGTCAACGATCCCGATCCGAGATATGGGGCCGCCATGGCCTACGATGATGTTAACGACATGGTCATCCTGTTCGGAGGGTCCTCATGGATATCACCCTGGGTAAGGAACGATACCTGGGCCCTGGACATCGGAGAATGGACCTGGGTCAAGGTGAACACAGTCGGCGATCCACCCTTGCGGAAGAACCATGGCGCTTCCTTCGACAGTGACGAAGGTGTAATGGTCGTCTTCGGCGGGCTCGATGCCGACGATCAGGACCTCAACGATACATGGGAGTTCGATATCCTGACGAGGACATGGACCAACACGACCACGGCATCACCTCCAACAGCTTGCGAGTTCCCAGCAATGACCTATATTGGGAACGGCCTGTCGCTTATGTTCGGAGGGGAATTCGACACCAAACCCTATCACCGGAACCTCTGCTGGGTGTATAATTCAAGCTCTAACACATGGTCGGCCGGGAACACAGGCCCCGAACCGAGGGCTGCGGCAGGGCTGGTCTACGATGTACAAGCGGACAGGGCAGTGCTGTTCGGAGGCGAGGCCGGCAGCCAGATCAACGATATGTGGGAGTATGAAATAGGTTCGGGGAACTGGACACGGCTGTGGGAACCTGGGACCCCTGATGATAGATGGTCCTTCGGTTTCGTCTACGACGATCACAACGACCGGTGCATCCTGTTCGGCGGATATGACGGCAGATGCTTCAATGATACATGGGAATACGACCCCTATTCGAGGGAGTGGACCAGGATAGAGACCACTAACGCTCCATCTCCGCGGGGGTGGTTCGATATGGTGTACGATTCGAACGAGGACCTGATGGTCCTCTTCGGCGGCATGGACCAGCAGGGGACATATCTGGGGGATACATGGGAGTTCAACGTCCAGACCGATGAATGGAGCCAAGCATCAACCTCAGGGCCATCAGGACGATCCCTTCATGCCATGGCATACGATCCCAGCGACAGCAGGACCGTGCTCTACGGCGGTGAGAACTCGTCGGATTACATCAAGTCGGACACCTGGGAATATGACTCGATACTGAACACCTGGTACAGCGGGGGAACAGGGCCCTCAGCCAGAAAGCAGACCGCTATGGTCTATTCGGCCCAGTTCGAGAGGATCGTCCTCTTCGGCGGCTCCGGCCTTTCGAACGATAGTCTTGCCGATACATGGGAGTACGAGGCAGGTGCGAACAACTGGACGGAGACGTCGCCAACGACCAGCCCTAAGAACCGGACCGATCACAGGATGGTGTACGATCCGATCGAGAGGAGGGTGGTCATGTACGGAGGTATGGATATCTCCTATTACACGAACGATACCTGGACCTACTACAATTACGGTGGAGGGGTCTGGGCGGATGCTTCGGAGAGGTTCGTTCCAGAGCCCAGGATCTTTCATGGATTGGCATATGTTCCCGGCCTTCACAGGACTGTCCTGTACGGGGGCTATGGGCCGGATGCAAGGAGCGATCTATGGGAATACAGCATCGATTATACCACCTGGGAACCCGTCACAGCGGATTTCTATACAGAGAGAGAGGACTTCACGTTGATGTATTACCCGGGGGAGGACCGGATCTACGGGTATGGCGGTGATCGTCATCCCACGAACAACCTGTACCACCTGGATACCCATGACGGGGGCTTCGATATCGTATACCCGTGGTCGGCATGGAGCCTGCACTATCCCTACACACAGACCCATTCGTGCTTCGACACTAACGAGAACAGGATCGTCGTCGTGGGCGGTTCCGATGACGGCGGCTACTATAACAAGGACAACGGGACGTGGTTCTATTATCCAGTGAAGGAGCAATGGTCGTATCCCACGGTCACCACTGCCCCGCCAATGAGGGAGCAAGGCGGTATAGCGTTCGATGCGAATGAAGGCGTCATGATCCTCTTCGGTGGAGAACAGTACCAATCCGGCTGGACCCCGCTCAACGACACCTGGGCGTTCGACGGCGATCTTGAGTCATGGGCAGATATGAACGTATCGACGAGGCCCTCAGCCAGGTACTCCCACGTCATGGAGTACGACCATGTGAACGAGAGGATCATAATGCACGGAGGATATGCAGGCGGGACCCTCCAGTCACTGGGTGATACGTGGGCTTACTACTACGGTAACAATACCTGGATAGAACTGGGTCACGGTCCGGCATTACACATGCATGGATCGACCGTGGATACCAAGAGGGACAGGATGCTCGTATTTGGAGGGGCTGCCGATATCTATGTGAATACCCTATATGCCTTCTACTTTGCCAACGAGACTTGGGTCGAGCTGAAGACGTTCTCACCGCCGTCACGTAGAGGGCAGATGGATATTGTTTACTCCAGTGCCGATGATTGCGTCTATCTCGCTGGCGGCAGGTCCTACGATAGGGGTTCGGAGAACCACAAGGAGGACCTATGGCGGTTATCGATGGAAGGGCATCAGGCCTATGGGACATACACATCGGAACCGATCGGCCATGATGGTTTGAAGACCTCATGGAAGACAATATCTTGGGCTCTCGCCGAAGAAAGCCAGCAGTTCTCTGTCCTCGCGCAGGTGGCCATCGACGATGACGGGATCTCGGGCACGTTCGCAGGACCGGATGGAACGCCTGGAACATACTTCTCCATGAGCACAGGCGAGCAGATCGATCCCGGGATCTCGGGGAAATACCTCAGATACAGGTTCTATCTGAGATCGTCCCATTCAGGCATGACGCCGGAGATCGAGAACGTGGTCATCACATACGAGACCATCGAGGAGCCGACGGTGGTCCTTCACTCGCCGAACGGCGGAGAGGACCTCATCGAGAACGGTTCTCATATCATCACTTGGACGGCCACTGGCGACCTCGATGAGAACGCCGTACTGCTGGCGTATACCATCGACGGAGGGACATCGTGGACGAACATCACCACGGCGACGGCTGATACCGGGTTCTACAACTGGACGGTGCCCACCGTCGAATCGGCAACGGCACTGATCAGGATCACGGTCACCGACATGTATGGACAGATGGACGAGGACGTATCCGATATGACCTTCGCCATCGATCCGCCTGCCAACTGGATGATACCAGGGACAGGTGGTGGTACTGGAGGAACCGACGATGGGCCCGATGGAGGAGGGGTACCGGCAGGGAACGACGGTCCCGAAGATCAAGGGGCTGGAGGTTCCTCGACGGGGGCCGGTGTCTCGACGGCATCATTGGGTGTCGGCATGATCACCGCTCTGATAATGGCAGCGATCATTGTGGCGGTGTTCCGCAGAAAACGAAACCAGTCGACCTGAGGTTCCCGTTCTCCATTCAAGATCATCAACGATCCCGGACGGACTTGTCCGTCCGATAGGATCACATCCGCAACGATGCAAGAGAGCACGATCTAAAGGAGGTGAAGTGATGAGAGATGCAATGAGGGCGGTGCTGATCGCCCTGATAATGGCGGCCGCGATCATGGTACTGCTACCGAGCTCGGCCGGCGAGAGCATGGACTATTCGGATCATTCGGAGATGCTGTCCGGGGATTTCGAGATGACCGAGGTCAGGTTCGATGGCGATACACCGTATATCGGACTCGAGACAGTGGATGATGAAGGTATCTATGCCCGAACGGATGACGGCCCTACAGAGGCGACATACGGTGAGACCGCGGTATGGGACAGCTATCGGAAGCTGATGCTGATGTTCGGCGGATACAGCGGATCCTATCACAACACGACCTGGATCTATGATCCCGTCATCGACGTCTTCTCGGCCTCGACCTCATATGGCGGTCCTACCGGAAGGATGAACACCAGGATGGTTTACGCCAGTGCAGAGGACAAGATCGTACTCTTCGGCGGAAAGACCGGATCTTCGACGTACGGGGACGATACATGGATATACGACCCCCAGGCTGATTCGTGGAAGAGGGTCTATCCCGAATACCACCCCCTGGCAAGGGAATTCCATGGAATGACATATGACGAGGGGACCGGAGAGGTGATCCTGTACGGAGGAGGTAATGGTACCGGATCGTTCGGGGACCTCTGGACCTATGACATCGGTTCGAACGTCTGGACGAACCGGACGCCCGAGACCGGCCCGGGGGTCAGGAAAGGACATGGGATGGTCTACGATCCCCAGAACGAGATATCCGTTGTATTCGGCGGCCTTGCCGGCGGCCGATCTGACGAGGTATGGTCCTATGATGGGCGCTCGAACGAATGGGCTCATCTGAATCCACCCACCGGCCCCTCGGCAAGGCTGGACCATTCGATGGTCTATACGAGAAGTAACGGTATCATTGTCTACGGAGGCGAGGATACCAGCTACC